>CAZAHB010000098.1:0-19666 GCA_964484945.1 uncultured Armatimonadia bacterium
AGGGTGACACCTCCCCTTCTACTACCCCGTTACCTACAAAATTCGGTCGCACCCCCACCGGTCCCGCTACTTGACAGAATCACCCCTTCGCTCCTATCATCGGTAGTGGAAGCCAACCTATTGACGCGCACTCTCGTGGCTCCAGCAAGCGGCTGGGGCCAGTTTTGATTTTTTCATATGCTCCCTGAAGATATACTCAGCGAAGTCCAGGCCCCCGCCCGTTACGTCGGCGGAGAACTCAACCAGGTGGTCAAGCCGCCCTCGCAGGTGGATGTCAGGATGGCCCTGTGCTATCCGGATACCTACGAGGTCGGCATGTCCCACGCTGGCCTTCATGTCCTGTACGAGGTAGTCAACCGCCGCCAGGACGCCGCGGCCGAGCGCGTGTTCCTTCCGTGGGTCGATGCGATTGAGCTGATGCGCGACAGGGCCGCTGAACTCTCTACGTGGGAGACCGGCACCCCTGTCCGCGAACTCGACCTGCTGGGCATCACCCTTCAACACGAGCTTACCTTCACGAACGTTCTCGAGATCCTCGATCTCTCCGGCATTCCCGTTCGCACTCGCGAGCGCTCCGCCACTGATCCAATCGTCGTCGGGGGAGGCCCGTGTGCCTTCAACCCCGAACCGGTCGCGGATTTCTTTGACCTGATCGTCATCGGAGATGGCGAGGAAGCGCTCGACGATCTCATTGATCTCTTCACTGAGCTTCCCGAGGACCTGACCGACCGCGAGAAGCGCTCCGATGCAGCGCGCGAACGGCTTCTGATCGAATGTGCGGGCATCGAGGGCGTGTACGTGCCCTCGCTCTATGACACCGAGGAGACCGATCAGGAGCTTCTGATCGCCTCGCCGACCGCCCCGGAGGCGCCCCAGCGCGTCACCCGGCGAGTGGCCGAAGATCTCGACGCGCAGCCCTGGCCCACCCGACCGATCATCCCGTGGACTGAGGCCGTGCACGACCGCGCGGAGATCGAGATCGCCCGGGGCTGCACCCGGGGATGTCGCTTCTGCCAGGCCGGAATGATCTACCGCCCTGTCCGCGAACGCGACCTCGACACGCTCGTCGAGCAGGCCGAACAACTCATCGACGCAACAGGCTACGATGAGATATCGCTGCTATCGCTGAACTGCCCGGACTACACCGAGATCTCCGAATTAATCGACCGACTACAGGACCGGCTCAGCGACCGCCGGGTTTCGATCGGCATGCCCTCACTGCGGGTTGACACCTTCAGCGTCGGCCTTGCCGATCGGCTCCAGCGAGTGCGCAAGAGCGGGCTGACACTCGCTCCGGAGGCCGGCTCCCAGCGGCTGCGCGATATCATTAACAAGGATGTCCAGGAGGCGGACCTGCTCGCATCCATACGCGCCGCATTCCAGGCCGGCTGGCAGCGCGTGAAGCTCTACTTTATGATGGGGCTGCCCCGCGAGACCGATGAGGACGTCCTCGCCATCGCCGATCTCGTCGATGAGGTGCTCGCACTGGGCCGCGAGGAGCTTTCGAAGAGCGGCTACGGCCGCCTGAAGGTCAATGTGAGCGTCAACGCCCTCATCCCGAAGCCCCATACACCGTTCCAGTGGACTGGCATGGCCGATCCGCAGGCCCTGACGCGGCGGCGCGAGCTTCTCTTCCAGCGCCTCACGAACAGGCGCGTCTACCTGTCCGTCACAGACGTTGACAGCGCACAACTCGAGGCCGCCCTGGCACGCGGCGACCGCGCTCTTTCCGATGTGATCGAAGACGCCTGGCGGGCGGGCGCTTTGTTCGACGGCTGGTCCGAGCACTTCGAATCCGAGGTCTGGCGCGAGGCGTTTTCGCGCCACGGCTTCGATCTGCAAGCCCGCGCGCGGATGCCTCTGCCCCAAGACGCGCCGTTGCCATGGGATGTGATCGACGCGGGTATCTCGCGCGAGTATCTGAAGGCGGAAATGGAGCGCGCGATGTCCGGTGAACACACCCCGGACTGCCCGGCCGATGGATGCCAGGGCTGCGGGTTGACCGCGCTGCTTGCAGACTGCCCACCGGTGCGATGGAGCGATACGACGAGGGAGGATGCGCAGTGAGCGGCCAGCCGCCGATCAGGCACTTCGCAATCGTCCGTTACCGCAAGAGCGGGCCGCTGCGCTATCTCTCTCAGCTCGATCTCAATCGCGCAATCGATCGGGCGGTGAGAAGGAGTGGCCTGCCCGTCACCTACTCGCAGGGCTACAATCCCTCCGCACAGATCGGGTACGCCCACGCGATGCCCACCGGCATGGCCGGTGAGCGCGAGCTGCTTCAGATCGAACTCGAGCGCCCTCTGGATGCCGAGAAGGTGCGGAGCGCGCTCGCGGCCGAACTTCCCGAGGATCTGGGCCCGGTTGACGTTGAAGTCGTCTCCGGGCAGAAGCGCAAACACCTGTCGGGGCTTACCGTTGCACAGTATGAGGCGAAGCTTCGGCCCGACCCACCAATTGGCTTTGATGACCTTCGGAAGGCGGTCGAAGAGGTTCGCGCCGCAGGAGAACTCCCCATCGTCCGCGAAACTAAGTCACAGATACGCACAATTGACATTCGCCCGGGTATACATGAACTGACTGTTTTCGAGCCGCGACCGGGACAGTCCGGCCTGCGGCTTCGTATGAAGCTGGCGCTGCCTCAGGACCAACTGGTCAAACCGTCGGAAGTAGTCGCATGCATTGGACGTCAGCTTGAACGCCGCACCGGTCAGGACGTCAGGCTCAACACAGGAGTCGTGACGCGCCTCGACCTGAGCTAAATCCGCGGGGAGCGTCCCCGCGAATACGGCGACGCGGGCCGGCTCAATATCGGCAGCCGCGCGCCGCACACAAACATTTCACGACCGGCGCCCGAACGTGTCGGATGTCGGCGAGGGGCCTCATATGGGGCAGCGCCTCGTCATGCTCTGACATGACGGCAGCCGGCAAAAGAGAGGTACTCTATGTCACAGCAGATCATTGCCAACATCACCAAACGACAGACTCGAGTCGCGATACTTGAAGACGACCGTCTCATCGAACTTCTTGTCGAACGCGGAAAACGCATCAGCGGAAACATCTACCAATGCAAGGTTGAGAACGTGGTCCGCGGACTCGACGCCGCTTTCGTGGACTGCGGTCTCGAAAAGAACGTCTTCCTCCACGTCTCCGACGCCGTCGAGAAAGAACCGTCTCGCAAGAAGATGCGCCGCAAAATGAGTTCTTTCCCGCCTATCGGAAAGGTCGTCCATAAGAACGAGGAGTTCCTCATTCAGATCGTCAAGGGGCCCCTCGGCGACAAAGGCGCCCGGGGAACCCGCCGGATCTCCCTGCCGGGGCGTTACCTCGTCCTGATGACGGACACCTCCGAAAAGGTGGGCGTCTCCAAGAAGATTGAGGACGATGGAGAGCGCCAGCGTCTGCGCAGCCTCGGCCACGAAGTCTGCCCCGAGGATTTCGGCATCATCGTCCGAACCCGGGCACAGGGCGCAACAAAAGAGGACCTCGAGGCCGACGTGCGCTTCCTCACCAAACTCTGGCAGACCATTCAGGGCCGCAACCAGCAGGCGAGCGCCCCTGAACTGATCCACGAGGACCTCAGCCTCACTCTGGAAGTGCTGCGCGACGTCTTCTCCGCCGAGGTTGACGAATTCATCATCGATGACAAAGTCACATACGATAAGGTTCTGAACCTCCTGCACAATATCGCTCCTGAATTGCGCGATCGCATCCAACTGTATCGCGGCGACAAGCCCGTCTTCACCCACTACGGCGTTGAGCAGCAGATCGAGAACGCCCTCCAGCCGAAGGTCTGGCTGCCCCACGGCGGCTGGCTGAATATCGAGCAGACCGAGGCGCTCACCACGATCGACGTCAACAGTGGCAAATTCACCGGCCGAAGCCTCGAAGACACCGTGTTGCGGACAAATCTCGAGGCGGCCGAGGAGGTCGCCAACCAACTCAAGCTGCGCGACATCGGCGGCATCATCGTTGTCGACTTCATCGACATGGATAAGCGCCAGCACCGCAAGAAAGTCACCAGCGCACTGCGCAAGGCCTTTGAGCAGGATCGCATGAAGACCCGTATCATGCACATCACTCGCCTCGGCCTCGTTGAGATGACGCGGAAGCGAACCGGCGAAAGCCTCTCGCAGATCCTGCAAAGCACCTGCCCGTGCTGCAGTGGACATGGTAAGATCCTCTCGGCCGAGACGGTCGCCGCGGCCATGGAGCGCGAGATCCGCCGACACGTCCGCGAGAAAGACGAGCGCATCTTCCACATTCTGGGTGTCCCACAGGTCATCATGGAGTTCATCGGCCCGTTTGGTGAGTACGTGGATGAGTTGGAGGAAGAATTCGACTGCGAACTCTACGCTCGCGCGGATGAATCACTGAACCCCGAACATTACGAGATAATCCCGAAGAAGAACCGGCGCGAACTGAGGCGCGTCAGGCGCCGACGCAGTGGACACAAGCTGGAGGTACAGCCCGAAAACTTGCTGCGCGTGCCGGAGATGGGACTTGTCGGCTGTGTTGATGGTTTGGTAGTATATGCACCGGAGGTGTCGCCGGACGTGGAGGAGCCGGTTATGGTTCGCCTTACGAAGGTGGGCAACTCCTACGCCCGTGCAACTCCTGTCGAGACATCCTGAAGCTTGCAGTGAGGGGCGGTGACAGCGTATGGGCCGACAACCACCGCGCATTCCTCTCTACCACAGGCTGCTGATGGGTGCCGGTATCAGACGCGCTGCCGTGTACCTGATTGCAGGCGTGCTGGTCGTTGTCGCCGGCCTGATTGCCGTCCGGTTCGCGCAGCCTGAAGACCCATACGACGATGTCGCCGTTCAGAGGGTGGGCGGATCCGGGGAAAACACCCGAACCGAAGCAGTCAGGTGGGATTCAGAGCAGGGCCGAGGCATGATTGACGTGCGGGAAAGCGACGGGGTGGTCCGCCGATACTACATGCAAAGCGACGACGAGGGCGATATGCGCGTGTGGGGCGGGCGTGAGGCACCATCCGAAGACGAGGTGCAAGAGCCACCCGAGGAGCAGTTCGACTGGTAGAAGCGCTATTTCTTTCCCGAACGGCGGTCGGAGTACTTCGCCTTCTTGCGCCTTCTGGCGATCACTCCGACAATCCACAGGGCGAGATAGCCCATGAGCGCAGCGCCACCACCTACCAATCCTACTGCCACCACGACCCCGAGAAACGGGGTCTCAAACAGTGCTCCGCCGGTTCGTTGCATTACCAGCGTCAATGCTCCAAACCCGGCGAGCATGCCTGCGACCACTCCGATCAGTCCAGCAATGAGCTTCGCAATTTCTCCCATCGAACAGGTACGCTCCCATCCGCATAACCTGGCATCTTGAGATGCATTATTCAGCATCGACCGCCCGGACACCTGCCGCAAGCGCACGCGTCACACGCGCATGACATAGTGACAGGAGCACACCGATGGCTGACACCCACAGCACACTGCAGACCGTCGCCGGCCTCCATGGCCTGATTTTGGCCTGGGAGACCGACGATGGCGTCATTGAGGCAGACTACGACTACGCGGTGCCACTCGACGAACTCGAAGCCGATGACGGTGTCGTCACTCTCAGATGCACGATCACCGCCGAAAAGAGCTGTGAAGCGCTGCTGGAATTGAGCGGGCTTCGCGGCATCCGCGCGACTCTCCGCGATGAAGTCGTTGCGGACGGAGCGCCCCGCATAGAGCCGTTCGGGAACACCTTCCCGGTCTCTCTCGAGCGCGGGGAGAACTCCCTCACGCTTCAGATCACCCGTGAGGAGATCAACTCGCGTTTCTCCGCGCGACTTATCTCTCTTGACAGATCGCCGCTCGAGGAAGTCTCCGAGGTCCAGCCCCACTGGCATACCAGCACCGAAGACCTCCGCGATCCGATCCCGGAGGATCGGAATTTCTCCCTGTGGCATCAGTGGAATCAGCTCTGCTCCCGTCCCCCGCGCATGCGGCTGGATGCGGTATCACATGATTCGTGGGCAAGCTGGCGCGCCAGTTTCTCAGCCAGGCTCGAGGAACTGATGGGACCCACCGAGCCGACACAGCACGCGCGCCCGGAGACCGTCGACTCGGAGCACCTCGACGGGTACCGCCGAGACCGAATCGTCTTCGACACTGAGACCGACATCTCCGTGCCCGCCTGGCTCCTCATCCCCGACGAGCCCAACGGTGCGGGCATCGTCAGCATTCACGGCCATGGGTACGTCCACGGAGAGACCGTCGGCGTCACTGGCGGCGACGACTCACAGGAGCGGCTTGAGCGTCACAATTACGCCTACGGGGCACGCTATGCCGAACGCGGGTATACCGTTATCAACCCCGACATGCGCAATTTCGGGGCCCGCCATGACGATGAGCGTTTTCGGCGGGATCCGTGCGATCTCGCGTCCCTGCGTCTCCAGCAATTCGGCGTGAACCTGATCGCCGGACAGGTCCGCGACCTGAAGGCCTGCGTGGATCTCCTGCTCGAGCGCGACGAGGTCGATCCGCGCCGCATCGGCGCCACCGGCCTGTCCTACGGAGGCCGCCTCACTATGTATCTGGCAGCCCTCGACGAGCGCATCGCCTGCGCGGTCTCCAGCGGTGCGCTGAACGTGTTTCGCGAACGTCTCACTATCGATGCCAGTTGCGCGGCACAGTTCGTCCCGGGCATGCTCACCTACGGTGACACGCCCGAGGTCTTCGGCCTGATAGCACCGCGCCCGCTTCTGCTGGAACTGGGCACCGTTGACGGGACCTCGCCGGAGATCTTCGCCATGGAGGCCTGGGCCCAGATCGAGCGCATCTACGAGGCGGCCGGGGCACGCGACCGCCTGGACATCGATGTCTTCGAGACCGGGCACACCTACCACGGCGCCAAAGCATTCGATTGGTTCGATCGCTGGCTGTTGCCCGGATAGCTGACATACAATCCACAGAAAGCATTTTGCTTGCACACGGGATATCGGCAAATCGACACCAAAAGGAGTTCCGACCATGGCACAAACGCTTGCTGAGAAGATAATCAGTGCCCATCTCGCCTCGGGGGAGATGGCGCCCGGCGAGGCGATCGCGCTGGAGATCGACCAGACACTCACGCAGGACGCGACCGGCACGATGGCCTACCTGCAGTTCGAGGCCCTCGATATCGGACAGGTCCAGACGGACCTGCCCGTCAGCTACGTCGATCACAATACGCTGCAGACCGGCTTCGAGAACGCCGACGATCACCGCTACCTCCAGACGGTCGCGGCGAAGCACGGCGTCTACTTCTCGCGCCCCGGCAACGGCATCTGCCACCAGGTACACCTCGAGCGCTTCCGCCCCCCCGGGAAGACCCTGCTCGGCTCCGACTCGCACACCCCCCCGCCCGGCGGCACCGGGATGCTCGCCATCGGCGCCGGCGGCCTCGACGTCGCCGCCGCCATGGCCGGCGAACCGTTCCATCTGAACATGCCGGAAGTCGTCGGTGTGCGCCTCGAGGGCGAACTGACCGGCTGGGCCGCGGCCAAAGACGTCATCCTCGAACTGCTCCGCCGGCTCACCGTCAAGGGCGGTGTCGGCAAGGTCTTCGAGTACTTCGGCCCCGGCGTCGCGAAACTCTCGGTTCCTGAGCGCGCCACCATCACGAACATGGGCGCGGAGCTTGGCGCGACATCCTCGATCTTCCCCAGCGATGAGGTGACCCGCCAGTTCCTCGCCGCGCAGGAACGCGAAGAGGTCTTCACCGAACTGGGTCCGGACCCCGATGCCGACTACGACGAGGTCATCGAGCTTGATCTCTCAACCGTCGAGCCGTTGGTGGCCCAGCCGCACATGCCTGACAATGTCGTGTCCGTCACCGAGCTTGAGGGCATGGAGGTCGATCAGGTCTGCATCGGCAGTTGTACGAATTCTTCGCTCAAGGACCTGATGACGGTCGCTGCCATCCTCAACGATCGCACGATTCATGAGGGGCTCAGTCTCGTGATCTCCCCCGGCTCCCGCCAGGTGGAGGAGATGATCGCGCGCAACGGTGCTCTCGCCGACCTGCTCGCGGCCGGTGCGCGAGTGTTGGAGCCTGCGTGCGGCCCGTGTATCGGAATGGGCCAGGCCCCGCCGAGCGGTGGCGTCACGGTGCGCACCTTCAACCGTAACTTCCGCGGGCGCTCGGGCACCGCGGACGCGGGCATTTACCTCACCAGCCCTGAGATCGCAGCCGTCGTGGCGATCAACGGCACGTTCGTGGATCCCTCCGACCTGGTCGAAATGCCTCGCGTGCGCGTGCCGGACGTCTTCGAAGTCGATGACAGCATGATCGTCCCACCGCCGGAGGACCCCGGCGAGGTCGAAGTCGAGCGAGGCCCCAACATCAAGCCCATCCCACTGCGCGATCCTCTGCCGGACAGTTTTGAGGCCACGGTCCTGCTGAAGGTCGGCGACAACATCACCACCGATGACATCATGCCCGCCGGAGCGAAGGTCCTTCCGCTGCGCAGCAACATCCCCGCGATCAGTGAGTTCGTCTTCTCGGGGATCGATCAAGACTTCTCCGATCGGGCCCTCGAACAGCAGCCCGGCCTGATCCTCGGCGGGGAGAACTACGGCCAGGGCTCGTCCCGGGAGCACGCGGCGCTCGCTCCGATGCATCTTGGAATCCAGGCGGTCATAGCGAAGTCATTTGCGCGGATCCACAAGGCCAACCTGGTTAATTTCGGCATCCTGCCGCTGGAAATTCCTGAAGAGGACTATCTTGCGTTGGACGAGGCGGATCGTCTGCAGTTGGAGAATGTGCGCGAGGCGGTCGAGGCCGGCAAGCCGGTGATGGCCACCGTCATCGGCACGGACAAGCAGATCGAACTGACCTGCGATCTGTCGGACCGCGAACGGGAGATCGTGCTGGTCGGCGGCCGCCTCAATCACATCCGCCGACGGCGCGAGGAGCAGTAGCCCGGGCCCGTTCGCCCGGCACCTCGCGGCCCAGGCGACTCGCCTGGACGTGGTTCCGTCCGCTGAGAAGCCGAACGTGCATACGAATCACACTGGGGCGCCCTTTCCGGGCGCCCCATTCCGTTTCGCTTCCAGACACCTCACCTGAGCGTCGTCACCCGTCGCCCTCGCCTTTGCTCTTGCCGTTGCCGCTCCCCTCTCCCCGCTCCCCGCTCCCCTTTTCATCATACTCCCGCAACAACTCCACGACCGCCTCAGCGGCATTCCGCGTCATCCCCGGCACCTCCGCCAGATCATTCGCCGAAGCCCGCGCGATGGCGTCGATGGAGCCGAAGCTGGTGAGCAGCATATTCCGTCGGGCCGGACCGATCCCTGGCGCCTCCTCGAGCACCGATTCGGTCAGGCGCTTCTCGCGCACACCGCGATGGTGCGTGATCGCGAATCGGTGCGCCTCATCGCGCATCTGCTGCAGCAGCCGCTGCGCCTCCTGGAATTCGCTCATGTCCACGGGCTCGGACTCACCGGGCACGAAGACCTCCTCGTCTCGCTTGGCCAGTGACGCCACGGGCACATCATCGATCTCCCACGCCTTCAGCGCCCGCACCGCGACTGTAAGCTGCCCCTTCCCGCCGTCCACAACCAGCAGATCCGGAAGCGGCAGAAACTTCTCATCACCTTCGGCAGCCCGCCGCAGCCGCCGCTGAAGCATCTCCTCCATCATCGCGAAGTCATCCGGTTTGCCCTCAGTCTCCCGCATTCGGAAGCGGCGGTATGATGACTTCTCCTCCATGCCGTCACCGAACACCACCATCGAACCGGTGCTCTCACGGCCCTGCGTGGTGGAGATGTCGTAGCACTCCATCCGCTCCGGAGGTTCCTCAAGCTCAAGCGCCTCCGCAAGCTCCTGCAGCCCTCGCCACGCGCGCTGCTCCTCCGCGCTGGCGCCAACGCCTTTGAGCGCCAGCTCAGCATTATGCACGGCAAGCTCCGCCAGGCGCTTCTTCTCCCCGCGCTGCGGCACGTGCACGCGCACCTTCAATCCCCGCATCTGGCTGAGGATCTCGCCCCAGCCCTGCGGATCGTCCACCCGGTGTCCCAGCAGCACCTCGCGCGGCACGTGCGCCTCCGCGTAGTGCCGACCAAGGAACTCCTCCAGCACCTCGCCCGGGCTCCGCCCGCCGGTCCCCTCGATCTCGTATTGATCTTTCTCAAGCAACCTGCCCCGGCGCACCGATAGAACCGCCACCATTGCCTTCCCGTTCTCCACCGCAACACCCACAGCATCCTGCTCCCGCTCTTCGGTGGCGACCATCAACTGCCCTTCGGTCACCTTGCGAACCGCCTGCAACCGGTCGCGAAACTGCGCTGCCCGCTCGAAATCAAGCCGGTCCGACGCCGCCTGCATATCCTCTTCCAGGCGCTCAATGACTTCGTCCGCGTTGCCCGAAAGAAACAGCGCGACCTCGTCGCAGATCTGCGCGTACTCCTCCTCGGAGACCTCGCCCGTGCACGGCCCCACGCAGCGGTCGATGTGGTAGTTCAGACACGGACGCCCGCACGGCTCGCCCGTGAGATTTCGCCGGCAGCTTCGCAGCCCGAAGAGTTGCTGCACCACGCGCATCGTCCGCCGCATAGCGCTCGCGCTCGGGAACGGCCCGAACAGGCGCCCCTCGCGCAGGCTGAGGACCTCCTGACTGTGCGGATCGTGCAGGCCCCGGTCCTGTTTGTATCGCCCGGGCAGATCCACCTGCGCATCGGGTCGCAGGTCCCGCACGACGATCAGTCGCGGGTATTTCTCGTCCGTCAGCCGCAGGTAGGGATAGCTCTTGTCATCCGCCATCTTGATATTGAAGCGTGGCTGGTGCTTTTTGATCAGGTTGTACTCCAGCGTCATCGCTTCAAGATCCGAGCGCGTGACAATAAAGTCCACATCCGCGGCGCTGCCCACCATCGTCGCAGCCCACGGACTGTGCCTCCGTTCATCCCGGAACCACTGCTGCAGCCGCTTGCGCAGGGACTTGGCCTTCCCCACGTAAATGACATCACCGGACTCGTCGAGCATCATGTACGCGCCCGGCTCGTTCGGGACGGTCTTCAGTTTCTGCGCGATCGTCTCATTCACTGTCACTCACGTGCCGCCGTCCGGCGCAACTCCTCAATCTCATCGCGCAGTTCTGCCGCCCGCTCGAACTCCAGGTCCTCGGCAGCGGCCTCCATCTCATCCTCGAGTGCCGCGATCAGCGCGTCGAGGTCCGCCGCCGCAAGCTCCTCGGTGACTTCCTCGGGTACGGTCCGCTGGGCTTCTTCGGCCGCCTCCTGATGGAAGCGGATGACATCGTGGACCTTCTTCCGAATCGTCTGCGGAGTGATCCCGTGCTCCTCGTTGTGGGCGATCTGCTTTTCGCGGCGCCGCTCGGTCTCATCGATCGCGCGTTGCATCGAGTCGGTGATCTCGTCGGCGTACATAATCACGCGGCCCTCGACATTCCGTGCCGCGCGACCCATCGTCTGAATCAGCGACGTCTCCGATCGCAGGAAACCCTCGCGATCCGCATCGAGTATCGCCACCAGCGATACCTCCGGCAGATCGAGCCCCTCGCGCAGCAGGTTGATCCCGACAAGCACATCGAACGTGCCGAGGCGCAGATCGCGTAGAAGCTCCGTGCGCTCGATAGTCTCGATGTCCGAATGCAGGTAGTGCACGCGTATATCAAGCTCCGCGAGATAGTCGGTCAGGTCTTCGGCCATCCGCTTTGTGAGCGTGGTGACCAGCACCCGTTCGTTCTTCTCCGTGCGCTTGCGTATCTCGCCGATGAGGTCATCGATCTGTCCCTCCGTGGGCCGCACCTCGACCTCCGGATCGACCAGTCCCGTCGGACGGATCACGATCTCCACCAGGTTCTCCGCGTGCTCGAGTTCATAGTCGCCGGGTGTGGCCGATGTGTAGATGACCTGTCCGATTCGCTGCTCCCATTCCCGGAAGGTAAGAGGACGGTTGTCCAGCGCACACGGCAGACGGAAACCGTGTTGCACCAGGCTCAGCTTCCGCGAGCGATCGCCGTGGTACATGGCCTGAATCTGGGGAACAGTCTGGTGTGACTCGTCGATGATCAACAGACTGTCGTCCGGGAAGTAATCCATCAGCGTGAACGGCGCGTCTCCCGGTTCGCGCCCGTCGAAGTGTCGCGAGTAATTCTCGATGCCCGTGCAGTAGCCTACCTCCTGGATCATCTCCAGGTCGTACATGGTGCGCTGCTCAAGGCGCTGGGCCTCCAGCATCATGTTCTCGCGATGAAAGTAGTTCAGCCGCTCCTCCAGCTCACGCTTGATCGCCTCGATGGCGTTATCCGTGCGTTTCCTGGACGCAACGAAATGCGTGGCCGGGAATATGACGGCAGTGCTCTTTTCCTCGATGATCTCGCCGGTAAGCTGATCGATCACCATGATCCGCTCGATCTCATCGCCCCACATCTCGATGCGGACGACCTCATCCTCGTCCATCGGGGTGATCTCGATCACGTCGCCGCGCACCCGGAAGGTTCCCCGCTGCGGCTCGTAGTCATTACGGGCAAACTGCATCTTTACCAACTGTGCGAGGATCTCATCCCGATCGACCGTCTGGCCCTGGTGCACCCGCAGCGTGATCTCCTCGTACTGGTCCGGCGAGCCCAGACCGAAGATGCACGAAACCGATGCAACGACCACCACATCGCGGCGTTCCATGACCGCCTGCGTGGCTGAATGCCGCAGGCGATCGATCTCCTCATTGATCTGGGAGTCCTTCTCGATGTACGTGTCCGTGGTGGGGAGATATGCCTCCGGCTGATAGTAGTCGTAGTAGCTTACGAAGAACTCCACCGCATTCTCGGGGAAGAACTCGCGAAACTCCGCACACAACTGCGCCGCCAGCGTCTTGTTGTGCGCGATCATCAAGGTTGGCTTCTGCACCTCTTCGATGATCTTCGCCACAGCATACGTCTTGCCCGAACCGGTGATGCCACGCATCACCTGATGCTGCAGACCGGCCCGAAGCCCCTCGGACAGGGATTCGATGGCCTGCGGCTGATCACCGGTCGGCTCAAATTCAGATACGACTTCCAGTTCGCGCATATCTGCTCAACCCGTCAGATCCCGCGCTCGGTGTATCGCGCGGGTGAATGGTAGGGGGCGATCCGATGCTCCAGCGGGGAAAACGTCGTGGAAATGCAGGTGGACGCTCAGAGACCGAGACCGGCGAAATTACCCAACTCCAGTGAGATCCGGCCACTCGACTCTGACCACCGCAGGCCGACCTCGGTCGGACCGACATCACGCGCGACGGTCACTTCGATGTCATCGTAGCTCCCGTCGCTCAGATCGTAGTACGTACCTGCCAGTCCCACGCGCCATTTGTCGTCAATATAGTAATCGACGAGACCGAACCCGTAGAACTCCTTGTCGCTCAGGTCATAGGTCGTCGTCACATAGCTGGAGATATCGCGACCATGGTAGGCACGCAGGTTCAAATCCACCGCATGCTCAAAGCCCCGGTCAGCGTCCCCGCTGGTCAGTCCTGCCTGGTATGAGAAGGTCAGGGACTTATCACTACTGACGATTTGGCGCAGTCTCAGTTCGCCGCGCAGAGAATTCTGCGCATAGCCTTCGGTGTCCCAGGTGTACAGGTTGCTCAGCGATGGAGTAACGGACGTTCGTTCCCCCACGTGGTAACGCGGCAGGTCCACCGCGCCGTAAAGCTGGTTCTCCCCCACCAGCCCCTGATCGAGGCTTTCAGCATGCCGCAGACCGACCGAGGTTCCGACGCGGTAACTGGCGTTCCACAACCCGAGAGGGCGGTTCATCGTCAGCCAGTCGGCCCCCACGGCATACGACACATCCCCGCCTTCCGGCTTCTGAACAGTCGCTGTGAGATTGAGGCGTTCATTCCCACGCATCTCGAAAACATTTGCGTCGGCGTACCAGCTCTCATGGTCG
Organism: uncultured Armatimonadia bacterium; assembly: GCA_964484945.1. GTDB lineage: Bacteria > Armatimonadota > Zipacnadia > Zipacnadales > UBA5352 > UBA5352. Next base: position 13,890 of record CAZAHB010000098.1, read on the forward strand.
GGCGAGTAGACGGTGAAGTATCCGTCCCGCTCACCGCCCAGGGTTCGTTGATCGCGCCACTCCAGTCCCCAGTCGTCGCGTGGAAGGCCAACCAGGGATACCGCACCTTCGGCTGCGCCAACGTCATAGCTCTCCTCCAGTGCCAGCGACCAGTCATCGCGCGCGATCACACTTCCGGAGGATGCGCCGTGCTGAAGCTTGATTGCGGATGTGCGTGTCTCCGTCACGCGGTAAAAGTGCGGAAAGTCCACCGCCAGTTCGCCTTCGGAGTTCACGCCGACCACCCGCGAGTGGGTCGTGCCGGTGTACCCCGGCATCGCGATAATCCAGTACCGCGGGAGGCTCATAACTTTCTCCCCGCCCGCGTAGAGCGTCGCATTGCGCAGCACTACCTTCTCCTGCGGGTGAACCGACACCCCGCTCGCCACAGCCCATACCTGCGCATCTGCGGTGTCAAGGCGGAATGCCTCTGCGCTCAGGGGTTCCTCAGGCTCGCGTCCTTCCAGCGTGAAGCAATCGAAGCACAGCTCCTCGTACCCCGCCACCCCGACTCGCCGCAGGCGCCCCTGACCTGACATCAGGTCATAGCTGATTTCGTTCGCCTCGATGGTGCGGCCGCGCGCCTCCACCGTCGCATTCATGGCCGTCAGCCTGAGGTTGTTCACATCGACCTGGAGAACGTCCGGCGATCGGATGGTGACCCCGCTGAATTCCACCTCCGCCTCATCGCGCGCCTCGATTATCCCCAGATCCAGCGCGTATCCGACCCACTTCCCACGAACATGCACTACCTCCGTCCCCCCCAGCAGGGTGCTTCCCTCCTCGACAAAGGCCACGCTTACCCGGTTCTCGCCCTGCCCGGTCGTCAATTCCGCGTAGACGGTGGCAGTACCAGGTTCGTTGCCTGTCGCATATACCTCCGCGGCGCCGTTCACGGTCTCTGTGGTAATAACCTGGCGGCGTTCATTCCCGTCGAGGCTCAACTGCCCCCCCTCAATTCTAAATACGACCGTCGTCCCATCCGCCACGGCCCGACCATTCCTGTCACGCAACTCAGCACGAATGGTCGCCTGGCTTTTCCCATCCGCGGGCACGACTCTCGGACTGGGCCACAGATTGACCCGAACTCCGTTGAACCGTGGCGCCTGACCGTACACACCAGTACAAAGCATCAGCGCCGCGAGCACAAGCGCTCCGCGCAGCAATATCCACTTAACCGGCGCTGCCCGCAGGCACACACAGCCCCACGGGCAGCTATTGTCACGGGCCATTGATTCGCTCAACTCAGGACCGTGCCACCTATTGCGGGAAATCCACGTCATCAAACTCCGCCCACGCCGACGGACCACTGGTGGTGAACTGCGCCCTGATCCGGTAGCGATACGACACGCCGGCGGTCACGTCGAAGTCCGCGAACTGGGTGTCGTCAGGCAGTACCGTTCCCTGTGATCCCGGGGCGGGGTTCCAGGTAGCACCGCCGTCTGTGGACCGCTGGATGTCGTAGCGCAGCAACGTAAGGGTGCTGTTCGGCGGCTCCCAGAAGAGCCTGATAGCTGACCCCGGCTCGATCTTCATTTGCAGCGGTTGCGGAGGCACCGCCTCATCAGCCGGACCGGCGGCTTCGTCGTCACCCGCATCCTCCGTCGCGATGATCAGGCCCGCGATCAGCGCAGCTGCAAGGATCCAGCGCCAACTGGTGTCGTCGTCGCCCTCGTCGCGCTTCTGGGCCATCTCCTCAGCGGTCTCGCCGGCCAGAACCTGCGCGGCTTCCCGGGCGCCCTTCTTCATTGCCTCGCGCAGCAGTGGCCCCACGGACCCATCGTATCCCTCGCGCACATTGCTCGTTCCGGACACGCCAAAGCTGTTGCTCGGCTTCGGCTGCTCCGCTACCTGCATGGTGTCTTCGTTGATATTCGCCATCACGTCGTAGCACTGCCCGTTCAGCAGCACCTCGACCTGCAGCGGATCCTCGCTCACTTGCACCGAGGTAATGGTTGCGAGGCACACCTCATCTGCGTTCAGCGAGTAGCCGAGGCGGATCGCGGAGATCGCGTCGGTCACATCGCTCTGCAAATCCACTTCGCGAATCTGGCCCTCTTCGACCGCGCGCAATACCAGCGGATTACTTCGCGAGAACTCCGCCACTCGCAGCCCTGAGACCTGATTCAGCGACATCTGCAGGTATTCCGTCATTCTTACGTCGATGTCAGCATATTCGGACGTGCTCTCATCGATCACCGGGAACAACAGCAGCAGCCTGTCCTGCCCCTGTGCCTCAGCAACTGGCATAACCCTCGTCGGCGCCACGAGTGCCAGCATCATGAAGGTCAAGATGATGCTGACAGGACCGACCAGCCTACTGGATCGTATCGCCGTCATCATTGCATTCTCCTATCTTTCCGCGTTTCGGCTGCTTGCTACAGGAAAGGCCCGGGTCACCGGGCAATATTCGCGGTGCGAATGACGCTCATCTGCTCACCCGTCTCGGGTGAGCGAGCGGTCACCTGCACAATGTATGTACCGCTCGGAACCGGCGTACCCGCCTCGCTCACACCGTTCCACATTAGTGTGTTCTGTCCCTCTGCGACCGCGCGATTCTGCGCGAGCCGCCGCACGACACGCCCCGCGATGTTGCGCACTTCGATGTCCACCGCCGCATCGCTGCTGAGCGTGTAGGCGACCTCCAGCCCGCCAGCGGCCGCACGCGTGGCCGCCGTCAGACCCAACGTCGTCTCGGCCCTCGGCCGCACGTGAATTCGCAACTCTCGCGCGCCACCGGTTTGTGAGGCGAATGTATAGGACCCGCTGGTGCGCATGTACACTCGTCGTCCGGATGCCACGTCCTCCAGTGTCGCCACCAGATCGTCAGGCAGCGCCTCCGAAAGACTGGGCCAGCGCACTGTCACCGGCGCCCCCGGCGCCTCCGAAAGAACTGTGAGGTCCCACGTTTGCACCTGATCGCTGTCGCTACGTGTGTCTACGAGATATCTCGACGAATCCTGCTTGGGGTCGATACTGAACCACGCGTCGAGAGCCGGTCCTGAGCGCAGCATCGACGGTGGCGCCGGAATATCGCGCGTATCCATCTGATCGCTCGCTTCCGGTGCAGCGCCGAAGTAGCGCGCGCTGCGTGTGCGACCATTGGCTTCCACCTCGAGACCAACGCGCCAGCCATCCCGACTTCGTGACGCCGGGTCTGCCGCCGCGGTCTGCGCCACCGAGGCCGCACTCGGGGGCGGGAACACGAGCGTCACGTCCCGATAGGCCAGCAGCCAGTATCCCTCGAACGGGACCACATCGACAGCCTGAAGTGAGGGCTCCCATGTGTATTCGTTATCCGCCGGATCGTAAGCGTAGAGTACCGGCAGGATCAACCCGCGTGTCGTAGCCTCGCTGAGCGTCCACTGCATGCCGTCAGGCCCGATGACCTCAACCTGGTCAAACCGCAACGGGCTGACGAAGGGATTGCCAATCTGGTTCCAGCCGGCTGAGATCGGCACGTTGTAGGCAAGTGCGTCATCTACCGCTTCCGCCTCATCCGGCAACGTGATCGTCTCTCTGTTTTGATTGAGCAACCAGAATCCGTAGCCGGGCTCGATGCTTGCGGCGAATGTGTCCGGATAGGTCTTGTAGTCCTGCCGCGTCGGGTGATAGCGCCACAGGGCCACGGGGCCACCGGGATGCACCGAGTCTGACAGGGAGCCAAGGACGTTCGTTGCATCCGAGTTGATGAATTCATATGGGACCGACAGCATCTCAAGACCGATCTCCGACTCCCGTGCCGGGATGATCGGCACCGCCGGAATGTTGATCTGGCGCCTGACCACTTTCCCCAGGGGACCGGTGATCTCTATCTCAGCCGTGCCCGGCCGCGCCGCCTCTGCCCGGACCGTCCACTGAGCCATCGGTAGTGGTGACTGATTCCGCACCACCGTGCCCATGGAAATCGTCCGAGGCTGGGTCGCCGGATACAGCTCCAATCCCTGCGGCAGACTGATCCGCGCACTGGCGCTCGTCAGCGGGGTCGTACCGAAGTTGTCCACTGCGGCAACTACCTCAAACACGGAGTCGCCGTCAGGATCGCTGAGATGGTAGTCCTCGACTTCCGGTGTGGAGGGATCATCACCCTCCTGCACCTGCAGGCTCGCAGGGGCATAAGCAGCGAGAGCGTAGGGTGGGTCGTAATCCACGGCCGCCGCGCCCAAGCCGTAGTAGGTGACGTAGCGCCGGCTCTGGCCCGGCTGCAGTGTGCGCTCCTGCCATTTGACTGCATACGCCCAGTCTTCGTCTGTCAAAGACGCGCGGGGATTGGGTGTAAAGTCGAACTGCCGATTTCCGCCGATATTGCGATACTGGCCAAATGCGATTGAGTCGGGAGTTCCAGCCGCCTCGGACGCGATGCCGGGATCATGCACTTCGGACCCCTCGATCGTCCCTCGCACGCTGACCAGTGGGTTCTCCGGGTCATCATGTGACACCCAGGTATCGGGCATCCCGATGTCAGGGTTGTTTGGATCAGGGATCTTTGTCTCAGCCGTCAGCACCGTGCCATCATCGAGAATAATCGCCGTGCCATCGCGGTTGCTGGAGCCAAAGAGCGCATCGATCATAACCCGCAATCCGATGCTGTGGGCCACGGTGTCGTCGTTGAAGACCATATGCTCAATCATGAGGCCGTCATGCACGAGCGTATAGTCCATGCGCACCCGAATGTTAGGCGAGTCTTCTGTCGGGACATCGGTCGCGATGGGCACAAGGACTTCCCCTACCACGTCACGCGCACCGACGGTCGGGTCGGTCGCCCAGAAGAGCGGCAGGTCCGCGGGATCGGTGTCCTCCTCCTGGTTGTACTGGCGGAGGTAGGGATCATAGTGTGTGCCATCGACCGACACCGTCAGCTTGGACGTGAACTGCTGCAGATCGTAATCCGGGGCGGTGGCCTCCAGGCTTGCGATGGGAACATTCTCGTCCCCAGCCACGAGGGGGCTGCCCCCTGCCGCGACATTCGCGCCCGTCCAGAGCTGAAAGCGTCCTGCGGGCTGGTAGACGTAGGTCGGCTGGTCATTGGATTCGCCAACCTGTATCAGTGCTGGAACATCAACCAGCATCCGTGTCAGACCCGCCGGATGCTGCACGATTGTTCGCTGGGTCTGTGCCATGGCCGGCCCAATTGTGATGACCGCCACGCAGATTGCGCAGACCCATAGTCCAAGGCTACGCCGTGCTGTCCGCATCGATTGCCGCTCCACTAAAGGGTCAGCTCCTCTCGCGATGACCTCGTTATCGTTCAATGCTGAACGGCCGGATCGCCTGCACCGTTTGTCCGTCTGCTGCAAGTGCCGTCAGCCGGACGATATAGCGGCCTGAGGGAACTGCGCTGCCCCGGTCGCTGATGCCGTTCCACGAGACCGTCTCCTGCTCGCCACTGTCAACATGTCGTGCTGCGAATCTCTTGATCAGCCGCCCGGCTATGTTCATGACCTCAACCTGCACCTCTGCGGCTGAAGAGACTGAATACGTAATCATGGCCCCAGCGGTCGTCGGCTGCGCGCTCATCGTGCTGACCGCCAGTGACTGATCGCCGTCGGCCGTCCTGATCCGGAGATGTCGCACTGCTCCGTCATCACCGGTCTGGAAACGCAGCCCCGAGGAGGTCCGCATGTAGATTGTACGCCCGGTGTCGAGGTCCTCCAACATCAGCCTGACACCCTCGGGGACCTCGGCGTTGAGGTTCGGCCAACTCAGTTCGACCTCGGTATTGGGCACTGCACAGGCGA
>CAZAHB010000099.1:0-19556 GCA_964484945.1 uncultured Armatimonadia bacterium
GGCCTGGGCCAGCATGTCCGCGGCGACCCACGCCGGATCCGCGTGCCCGTCTGCTATGATCATCGATTCGCTGGGCCCGGCGAGGTTATCGATCCCCACCTGTCCGTAAACCATCCGCTTGGCGGCCGTCACGTAGGGGTTGCCCGGACCGACGATCACCGCCACCGGATCCACCGCCTCCGTCCCGTATGCAAGCGCCGCGACGGCCTGCGCCCCGGCGAAGCGGTAGATCTCGTTCACGCCCGACTCGGCCGCGGCAACCAGCACCAGCGGGTGGACGCTGCCATCCTTCTGCGGCGGCGTCGCGATGCAGATACGCTCCACGCCCGCGGCCCGCGCCGGCTCCACCGACATCGCCACCGTGGCGAACAGCGGCGCGCTGAAGCCCGGCACATGCACCCCCGCCGAGTCCACGGGCCGGACGCGCTCGCCCATCATCATCCCGTCGAAATCCTCCAGCCACGAGCGCGGCATCTGCCGCTCGTGGTAGGCAAGCACATTCTCCCGCGCCCGGCGGTAGGCCCGCACCCAGTCATTCGGCGCCTCGTCGTACGCAGCCTGGATCTCATCGGGCTGCACAAGCATCTGCTCGGCGTTAAAGGTCGGGCAGTCGAAGCGCTGCGTGTACTCCACCACTGCCGCGTCACCATCGGCCACCACACGCTCGACGATCTCGCGCGCGGACTGCTCGATGTGCGCGGGCTGACGGCGCAGCCGCCGCTGGTCCAGTTCGCCCAGGCAGATCTGCAGATCGACCCGGCCGTCAACGATGCTGATCAGATCGGACAGTGGTATGCACCTCTGCGTCAGTCATCAGTCACAAGTCGCAAGCTGAACGCCGACGACAGGCAGCGGGCGTCGTAAGCCGTGCGAACGACACGCGGCGTCGTGGGTCAATTTCTCCTGATCTCGATCCCGTCCACCCACTCGCAGCCCCGGATGGAATCCTGGAAGCCGTTATCGGCATCCACCGTCCACGATTCGCCGAGGTTCACGACGCGACTTCCGTTCGGCCCCGGCACTTCGACCGCCACCGGCAGCAGGCCCGGGTGATTCCAGATCGCGCTTCGCAACTGTTCGACCACGCAGTCGCAATCACAGTCCGGCCGCAGCCGCACGCGCATACGCGGCGGATTCTCGGCACGCTTCTGCGCCTCCTGCTGGTCGATCTTCTGCTGGCGGGCCATCTGCGCATCGCGCTCGCGGGTCTCGGAGATCTTGCTGGCGGTCTCGATCGGCGTGATGCGGTTCGCCAGCATCCGCGCCTCCTCGATCTCCTCCCCGCCGGCGCCCACGCGCGTGTTCAGCTCAAGCTTCCCGGTCACGATGACGATGCGGTCATCCTCGATGACATCCATCCGCTGCTCGAACAGCCGCGGGAAGACCGTGATCTCCACCTCGGTCTCCATGTCGGTGAGCGTAAAGAAGCACATCGCCTCACCGTTTTTGGTCGTGTGGGGCTTGAAGTTGCGGATCATCCCGCCCACCACAAGCTCCTGGCCGTCCGGGAACTCCGACAGCTCCGACAGCTTCGCGTTCGTGCAGCGCTCGATCTTCTCGCGGGCCTTCATCAGCGGATTCTCGCTCACCCAGACGCCGAGCAGTTCCTTTTCGAAGTTCAGCTTCTCCCGATCTTCCATCGGCTCCACGTCGGGCAGTTCGATCTCCTCGACCTCGCTGAGTTCTCCGTCATCTCCACCGAACAGCGAGTTCTGCCCGATCTCCCGGTCCGCCTGTCGCTTCTGACCGGCCGAGTAGGCCGCCGGCACAGCCGCGAGCAGCGCCGAGCGCTCGCCAAAGTCGTCGAACGCGCCCGCCTGCACGAGCGTCTCCAGCGTCGATTCGGGCACATCCTGCGACGACACGCGCCCGCAAAAGTCCGAGAGGCTCTGGAACGGCCCATTCTCCTCGCGCTCGGCTTCGATGGCATCCGCGGTGCTCCGGCCGATATTCTTGATCGCCGCCAGGCCGTAGGTGATCGCGTTGGCATCGTTCACCGAGAACTCAGCGTTCGAGTCATTGATCGACGGCGGCAGCACCTCAAGCCCCATCCCCTGGCAGGCGCTGACGTACTTCGCAACCTTATCGCTCGAGTCCATGACCGTCGTCAAATGCGATGCCATGTACTCTTCGGGGTAGTTGGCCTTCAGGTAGGCCGTCCAGTACACCACAAGCCCGTAGCCGGTCGAGTGCGACTTGTTGAAGCCGTAATTCGAGAACGTCTCCATGTCCTCGAAGATGCTGACGGCCACGTTGCGGTCCATCCCGTTCTCCACGCAGCCGTCGATGAACAGCGGCTTCATCTGCTCCATCTGCTTCTGCTTTTTCTTGGCCATCGCGCGCATGATCAGTTCCGCTTGCGGCATACTGAAGCCCGCAAGCTCCGACGCGGTGCGCATGACCTGCTCCTGGTAGAGGATGATCCCGTAGGTCTCCTCCAGGATCGGCTTGATGTCCGGGTGCTTGTATGTCACCTCCGCGCCGTGGCGCCGCTCACAGAGCGTATCCGCATACTGCATCGGCCCGGGGCGATACAGCGCGATCATCTGGATCAGGTGCTCGAAATTGTTCGGCTTGAGCTGCCGCAGGATCCGGCGCATCCCTTCGCTCTCAAGCTGGAAGACCGCGTCCGTCTCACCCTCGCCGAGCATCTTGTAGGTCGGCTCATCATCCAGCGGCATATCCAGCGGGTCGATCTCCACCCCGTGCCGCTGTGCGACAAGCTCGATGGTCTTATCGACCACCTGCAGGGTCTTGAGCCCCAAAAAGTCGATCTTGACGAGGCCGACGTCCTCCACCGGATCCATCGAGTACTGGGTGACCGGCATCGTCTCGTCCTTGTCGCGGCGCAGCGGGACCTTGCGCATCAGCGGCTCATCCGACACCACTACCGCCGCCGCGTGGACCGAGCAGTGCCGCGCGAGCCCCTCAAGCTGCCCCGCGACCTCCAGCGCCTCGGCAAGCTCCTCGTCCTCCTCGTCGAGCCGCTGCAGCTCAGCGACCGCCTCGCGGGCTTCCTCGACCGTCGAACCGTCCGGGATCAGCTTCGCGAGTGCGTCCACCCGGTCCAGTTCGATATCCATCGCGCGGCCCACATCGCGAATCGCCTGCTTGGCGCCCAGCGTATTGAACGTGATGACCTGGGCGACGTGGTCTTCGCCCCACTTCTCCTTGCAGTACTCGATCATCTCCTGCCGGCGATCATCGGGAAAGTCCAGGTCGATATCCGGCGGGCTCTCGCGATCCGGGTTGAGCATCCGCTCGAAGATCAACCCGTACTTCATCGGGTTGAGCTGCGTGATCCCCAGCGCATACCCCACCATCGAGCCGGTCGCGGAGCCTCGACCGGGGCCTATCAGCATGCCGCGCCGCCGCCCCTCGTCACACAGGTCCGCGACGATCAGGAAGTACCCCGAGTAGTCCTTCTGCTGGATGACATCCAGTTCGTATTCGAGCCGCTCAACCGCCTCCGCCGGCGGATCCTCGCCCTCGGCGCAATTGTAGCGCTCCCGCAGGCCGTCCATCGCCCGCTCGTGCAGGAACGTGTCCAGGGTGTGGCCCTCGGGCACATCGTAGTGCGGCAGGCGCAGCTTTCCCAGTTCGATATCGACGTTGCAGCGCTCTGCGATCTCGACCGTGTTGCGCAATGCGTCGGGATAGTCCGAGAACAGTTCCGCCATCTCTTCGGGAGACTTGAGGTAGAATTCCTCGGTCTCCATGCGCATGCGGTTCTCTTCGTCAACACACTTGTTCGTGCCGATGCACAACAGGACATCGTGATAGCGATGATCCTCGCGCCTGAGATAGTGCACATCGTTGGTCGCAACCAGCGGCACATCCATCTCGCGCGCCAGCTCGATCAGTTGCGGAGTAACCTCCTCCTCGATCTCCAGGTCGTGATCCTGGATTTCGATGAAAAAGTTATCCTCGCCAAACATCTTTCGGTACTGCTCGATCCATTGCCGCGCGCCCTCGATGTCATCGCCCGCCGCCAGCTTCGCCAGTTCGCCCTGCGGGCAGGCGGTCAGGCAGATCAGGCCCTCGGTGTACTCGCTGAGAAGCTCCAGATCCACGCGCGGATTGTAGTAGAAGCCCTCCAGCGAGGCGCGCGAAGCCAGGGCCACCAGATTGCGGTAGCCCTCATTATTCTCGGCCAGCAGTAGGAGGTGGTAGGCCGACCGATCTCGCTTCTCCTTGTCGAATCGTGTCCTCGGAGCGACGTAGACCTCACAGCCGATGATCGGCTTGACGCCGGCGTCGTGGCATTCCTTGTAGAAATCGATGGCCCCGTACATGACACCGTGGTCGGTGATGGCGCATGCCGGCATATCAAGCTCAGCCACGCGCTCGGGAAGGTCGGTCATTCGCGTCGCACCGTCGAGCAGCGAATACTCGGTATGCACGTGCAGATGGACGAACGGCGGCGTTTGGTTGCTCATGGCGCCTCTTATGTCGTCTGTAATGGTTGCTGCGGTTGGATCTCAGTCCGTCAGTGGGCCCTGTTCGGGGCGAGTGCTTCCGATGGCCGGCACCTGCTGGCATAAGCGGGCCGGCAGTGCCGGCCCGCCCCGATTCGGTCCGTCTTCGTCAGGCTCACACCGCCCCTACTGCAGGTCGCGCTCGCCGGCTTCTTCCTCATCCTCCGGCGTTTCCGGAGTATCTGCCTCGGCTTCGGGGGCCGTCTCCTCGCCCGCTTCGGCGGCTTCTTCCTCAGCGGCTTCCGCACCCTCGACGGGTTCGGCGGATGCAGGCTCGCCCGCTTCGTCGAAGTCGGTGGAGATGCCCTCAAGGTCCTCGGTCAGATTCCAGCGCCCGGGGCGAATCTTTTCGGCCAGATCCGTCAGCGCTCGGTCCGCCTCGTAAAGCTCGGCATCCACCACCGGCCAGACTCCGCGCCCCAGGGCGTCACGAGCACCCGCGATGGCCGCCTCGATGCGCTCCATCCGCGCGAGGCTCTCATGTCCCGAACACGTATTCAGGACCGTCCGAATCACCTCGGAGGCCTCCCGGGGCCGGCCGGCCGAGATCTGTCCGCGGGCGTTGTTCTGTATCAGCGAGATGACGTTCTCCGGCACCAGCGTGGCGAACTTGGTCCTGTCGGCCACACGATACGCCAGCGCCATCTCCACACCGGCCTCATCGAGCAGGTCCTCCTGGCTGAGATATGTCAACGCGCGTTCGCAATGCACGATGATCCGCGCGGCCGGAAGCTCGGCGGCAATCGCCGCGTTGAGCATCTCGTAGCGGTCGAGGGCTGCTACCGTCTCATCGGCCTTCTGTGAGTTTGCGGCTGAGATGGCGTCCTGAAGCACACGCTGGGCAGGCCACATGTTCTTCACCAGATCCGGCGGCCCGGCCGCGGCGCGCTCACGCTGCTGGAGGCTTTCGAGCGCGTCTTCCAGCGTCATTCCATGCTCTTCGAGCGCCTCGAGCTTGGACTCAAGCTTGTCAAACAGTTGCTCCTGTTCAGGAGTCATCCCATCCTGCTGGGTCCGGGGAGCAGTCTGAGTCTGCGGTTCGGTGGGGGTAAGCGGAGAACGGTTCAGGGACGTCTTCTGGCAGCCGATCAGCAAAACCAGCGCGGCGCCACAGCATATCGCGAGCAGACGCCTCAAGGTGAATCAGCCCCTTCTGCGACCATCCTCGGTGCATGTTCAACGGCGGTTTCGTCCCGCCGAGGCCTCTCGGGTGGCACCGCAGATTATACGACAGCACACCCGAAAACGCAAGCCGACGAAAGCCGCGAGCGACGAGCGCACAGCTTCGAGCCACGGCAACATCAATGCCCCGCGCAGAGAGGCGTACCGCTCACCTGCAGAAGAATTCGTCGAGGGCCCTGATACACGCAAACGGCCCGGTCTCCCGGGCCGTCGGTTTCATCTACGGGTCGCCGCGTGCCTCAGACACCACGCCCCGCTCCTGTTGACACGGAGCCAACGCGTGGGGTGTGCGCGCCTACTCCAGTTCCACGCCCAGGTCCATCAGCGCTTCCTCCGCCGCAGCTACGACCTTCGGATCCTCGTCACTGAGAAGCTCTTCGATGTGCGGGATGGCCTTTTCGTCCTCAAGCTTTCCCAGCGCCTCAGCCGCACCGCTGCGTACTAATTCCTTCGGGTCATCGAGCAGGTCAATCAACGCGTCCACTGCGCGCTTCTTGATACCGACACGCCCCAGCGAGAGCGCAGCATGGCGCCGCACGCTCCACTCATCATCCTCGAGCGCCTTCACAAGCGGCTCCACGCAGGTGCGCGAGGCGATCTCGCCGAGCCCACACGCGGCAGTCATCCGCACAACCCAGTCGTTGTCCTCGAGACACTTCGCGACCGGATCCACGGCCTTGTAGCTGCATGTGCCCGAGAGCCCCTCGACCGCGGCGTAGCGAATATCCTTATTCTCGTGCTCCAGCAGCGGTTCGAGGTACTTGATGCTGGAGTCCTTCCCCAGACGCCCCAGCGCGACCGCCGAGTAGCGCACCACGCGCTCATCGGGATCGTCCAGCGACTCAACCAGCATCTCCAGCGCGCGGTCATCGGCGATCTCACCGAGGACCTCCACGCCCCACCGGCGCAGCAGAGGGTCACCGGCGCGTACGGCCTCGATGATTTTCGGCACAGCCGCCGAGCCCACACGCTGCAGCGAGGCCGCGGCAGCCTTGCGCACATCAACACTGGGGGACCCGAGCGCCTCGATCAGCGGCCCAATCGCGACTTCGCTGCGGATCTTGCCCAGCGCTTCTGCGGCCGCTTTCGCCAGATCCACGTTATCGTCGCGCAACACGTCGATCAGCGGGTCGATCGCGCGCTTGCTCTTGAGATCCCCAAGCGCCGTCACGGCTGCGCGCTGCACTTCGATGTTCGGATCGTTCAGCCGCTTCATCAGCTCCTGAGCCACCGAGGCGTCACCGATGCTCCCAAGCGCCTCCGCGGCCCATTTGCGGGCGGCCTGATCGCTCCCGATCAACGCATCGAGCAGAGCCGGAACGGCCGCATCGCCGATCTCGGCCAGGGCCCCGGCCGCCGCCTCCTGTGTGTTCTTGCTCGAATCGCTCAACGATTCGATCAGAGGGGGGATCGCGCGCTCGTCGCCGATAAGCCCCAGCACTTCGGCAACGGCCATGCGCACCTTGTAGTCCTTGTGGTCGAGTGCTTCGATCAGCGGCTCTACCGCATCCGGGCCCAGCTCGACCAGTTCCTCAATGACATTGTCACGAGATGCGGAGCTTTTCGCCCGCAGTTTTGAGATTAGTGTCGTCGCCTGCTTGCTCGTGGAACTCATCTATCGCCTGTCCCTCAGAATGTGGCTGGACCGGGGTGGCCTGTGCACGGTCGGTCATCCCACCCGCGGTCCTAAATGCTATGTCGGTACATGCAAACATGCTGCCAGTTCCGCTGCGGCAGCTTCCGGGTCTACGCAGATTATTGCCCGGCCGGGCGCGGTGCCTGATGGCACCACACCCGATCCGGGTTTGATATCCCGCTTCTGTTGAGGCTTACGCAGCCGGGTCCGCGACCTCTTCTTCCATGGCCGGGTCCTCAGCCGGAGTCTCGGGCGCCTCATCTTCCATGGCCTGATCCTCGGCCGTTGCATCCGCGTCCTCGTCTTCCATGCCCTGATCCTCGGCAGGGGCCTCGGCGGCCTCATCCGTGGTGGGCGCCTCGGCCGCTTCATCCCCGGCGGCCTCCTCTTCGGCAGGGGTCTCCTGGTCGGCGGCCTCGTCAGCCGCAGCCTCGTCCTCGGCTGGGGCCTCTTCCGCGGCCGGTTCCTCTTCGGCCACGTCTTCGTCCGCCGGCATCTCGGCCGTGCCGCCAAGCTCACTGCTGACTGAACTGAGTGCATCCTCAGCGGTTTTCGTGAGCTTCTTCTCGAGCGCTTCGATTTCCTGGCGCTTTTTCTCTATGTCCTTGTAGATCGGCTGCAGGCTCTCGATGGCCTCCTGCACCGGTTTGCGCATATTCGCAATGCGCTGTGCCTGCTGGGTGTCGCCGGCCTGGTTGGCGGCGGAGGCGATAATCTGCAGCTTCTGCTCCATCTGCTCGAGTTTCTCGACCATCGCGTCGATATCTCCGCGCTCAAGTGCCTGCCGCGCCTCGGGCATATCCTCGGAGACCTTGTCGAGTTGCTTCTGGCGAATCCTCTGCCGCTCAGCCTGTTCCTGCTGTTGCTCCCTGATCTGCTTCTGCGTCCACTGGTAGTAGCCGACCCCGATCAGTGCCGCGATGACCAGGACGATGATCACCCATATCCCGGCGCTTCCGCCCCCGGATGGTGTGGGCTCATCTGTGTAACTGTACTCTTCCTCCTCGCCGCTCTCCACGTCGGAGGATTCGTCAACCGTACCTTCGTCCGTCCGATCCTCGTTGGACATGAGACGACCCCTTTCAAGAGTGGGTTAGTGGGGGAACCGGCGGCTTTCTCGGCCCGATCGACCCTGTCTCCGCCGATTGCAGTCAACGGCCCGACGATACAGCAGGGATGATGACGCAGAATTAAGCCGACGAACGGACGCTTCAGCGTGTCCTCGGGCGTTTCGCGACCAGTATTTATGGCTGGTAATATATGGAGTATCATTATAATGAACACGGCCTCTTCGGTCAAGACGCCCCGGCACGTGCCGGGTTCGGAGCAACTGGCCCCACAACTCCCCGGTCGCGTGCGTCAGCACCGGTCCATCTGCTGATAATCACCCCAGCATCATCAGTGTGGCGATCATGACCGCCATCCCGGCCACGGCCCCGAGCGTCGCCGAATGCTCCTCGCCGTAGCGATTCGCAGTTGGGAGCAGTTCGTCGAGGCTGATGAATACCATCAACCCGCCCACACCGGCCAGCATCAATGCCGTAACCGTCGGCGTCATGAAGTTCATCAGCACCAGCGCACCCGCCAGCGCACCGACCGGTTCCGCGATCCCGGACAAAAAGGAGTACCAGAACGCAGTCGAGCGCTTGCCGGTCGCTGTGGCAATCGGCACGGCCACGGCGATCCCCTCCGGGACGTTGTGTACTGCGATTGCGATCGCCAGAAGCACTCCCATTTCCTCCGATGCGGCTGCCCCTGACAGCACCACCAGCCCCTCGGGGAAGTTGTGAATCGCTATGCCAACCGCCGTCAGGACACCTGCGCGCTTGAGCCCTGCCTTCTCCGGCTCCATCTGCTCAGTTTCATACGAGTGGGGCACGAGAATATCCACCAGAAAGATGATCCCGAAGCCCGAGAAGAAGGCGATAGCCGCGTAAAGCGGCCCTACCTCACTCTCGGCCTGTCCATAAAGCTCCAGGAATGAGACCGATATCATTACCCCCGCCGCGAAGCCCAGCAGCGTCGCCAGCATCCGGTCGGAGAACCGCCGCACGATGAACGCGATCCCCGCTCCCACAGTTGTAGCGAGACCGGCGAAGAGGCTCAACAGCAGCCCCTGCTGCAAAGCAGGATCCATCAGCGGTTCCTTTCAGCCCAGCACCACGAGCGTCGCTACCATCAGGATCATACCCGCCAGCACTCCGACGGTCGTCGCGTGCTCCTCGCCATACCGGTGTGCGGTGGGCAGCAGTTCGTCGAGGCCTATGAAGACCATTACACCGGCCACGGCTGCCAGAATCACTTCGGTCAGCCCCGTCGTCATGTACGGAGCGAGAACCAGCGCTCCCAGCAGCGCCCCCAACGGCTCGGCCAGGCCCGACAGGAATGTGTACCACACAGCTTTGGCCCTGTCACCGGTGGACTCGATCATTGGCACCGCGACAGCTATGCCCTCGGGGATGTTGTGCATCGCAATCGCAACTGCCAGCAGGATGCCAGGCTCCACCGAAGCGGCGGCCCCGGAGACGATGACCACTCCCTCGGGCAGGTTGTGGATCGCGATACCCAGCGCGATGAGCGCTCCGACCGTCGTGGACAGGCCGGCCAGCAGGCTGAGGATCACTCCGCTAAACGCGAAGCTGTCAGGCACCGGACGTATCCTCTTCTCCGTCGCTCTCGCTATCTGCCTGTGGCCGAGACAGAAGTGGCGGGTTGCCCACCGTCGCGGCCACGCTGGCGAATTCAAATTCACCCCACGCGGCGATAGTCTCTCCGCACATGATCAGCACATGCTGCAGGTCATCTCGCTCGCGCGACCATTCAATCGCCGCCTCCACGTCGGCAGGCTCCACCACGCGATTCGCGGTCGCCGTGGCGACCGCATCAGCGACCGTTCCCTCGGCGGCGGCTACGACGACGGCATCAGCGCTACCGCCGCTGTCGGAGTGGCCGACGGTGCCCGAGGAGGTGCAGACGGCCCGCTCGCCGGGCGGGATGACAAGCGCCATCTGGCCATCCATCGGCGAACCGGGCGCTGTAACCGCCACACGCCGCTCCTCAGCGCTGATGATGAAAAGGTCGCCGCCATTCTCGACGATGATTTCGTCGCTGTGCTCCTTCAGTTCCCGTGCAACGTACTCAGCGACCGCACCGGCCACCGCGGCCATCGGCCCCGTGCCGGCGATCCGCGCGGCGCGGTACATGCCACTGACGATCTCCGGCGCGCCATCCGGCTCCTCAAGCGGCCTGCGGGCCTCGAGGAACTTCGGATTCAGCGCCCCGTGGCTCTGGATCTGTCGGCGCGCAGCTTTCGCGGCTGCGCGTGCCTCATCACGCAGTTCGCACTGCGCCATCACCATAAGGTCAGTTTCGCCAACCGCGACCTCGAAGGCGACAAGGCCCTCGGGCGCGACCAGCCTGCGATATCGTCTGGGTTCATGTGGGGTCATACTGCACCTGTGATTCACCACCCGGACGCAGGGGACCTGCCCGGCAAGCCCTCGGGGCAGCACTCCGCAACGGGAGGACATTTCTACTTTGCCCCAACCGGACATTATCACTTTGCTCCTACACCACTTGCCTGCCGGCTTGACAGAATCGGCACCCCCCGCTACAATGCCCACACAATTGGTCGTAGCGCACGGATGTGCGCCCGCACCGGAAGGTGCGGCGAAAGACGATGACGGGGAGTAGTACGCGGACAGGCGGAGAATGGTCCTGTGGACCGCCAAGAGAGGTCGCCCGGTGGCCGACACCGGTCCGGGCTGAGAGGCGACCTCCGCCACGCCGCCGAACTGGCCCCTGAGTCGCGCGCGGAAAGGTGAGCGATGTCGTCTATCGCCCGATGTCGTCTATCGCCAGCCGAGTAGGTGGCGCCGGTAACCTCGACCGTTATCCCGAGGACGGCATCGCGGGCCTTCGCTTCGCTGCAGGCCTGTTCGCTGACGCGAAGTCCTGGCCGTGCCGGACAAGTGGGCTGCCATCGGCAGCCAACGAGAGTGGTACCGCGGAAAGCATTCACTGCCTCCGTCTCTTTGCGCGAAAGCGCCATGAGATGGAGGCGGTTTGTAGTTTAACGGAAGTCGCCAGTCGCCGGTCGCCAGTCACCAGCAAACAGCAAACGGCGGCGAAAAGCGAAGCGGCAAACAACCGATGACAAACACAGTTCAGCAACTGGCGACTGATAGCTGACCTTCACAAACGCAGGAAGCAACTGGCCGGTTGATGCCGTCGTCGTTGCCGTAAGCTGGCGACTGGCGGCTGGCGACTGGCAGCTGCCGTCCCGGGAGGTGGCCGCATTGGACGAGTCCGACCTTGACGATCTGTCTCTGCGCAAGCGGGCTGGCGGCCCGGTGCCGGCCGCCTTCCCGCGAGACATCTGACAAATCCCGGCACCTGCACGAACATCACACGCACCGGTTGGAGGAGAAGCAAATGTCCCGAACGATAGCGATCTTCGACACAACACTGCGCGACGGCGAGCAGGCGCCCGGGGCCTCCATGGACCACAGCGCCAAGATCCAGCTCGGCCGGCAGCTCGCGCGCCTGAACGTAGACGTGATCGAAGCGGGTTTCCCAATATCGTCTCCGGAAGACTTCGAGTCCGTGAAGGCCATAGCGCAGGAGGTCGAAGGCCCGTCGATCGCGGGTCTGGCCCGCGCGCTGCCCAAAGACATCGAGCGCTGCTGGGAGGCAGTGAAGCACTCAGATCGCCCGCGCATCCATACCTTCATCGGCACTTCGAAGGTCCATGTCGAGAAGCGCTTCGGCAAGACCGAGGACGAGGTGCTGCAAATGGCCGTGGACGCGGTGGAACTCGCCACCAGCCTCTGCGACGACGTCGAGTTCTCAGCCGAGGACGCCCTGCGCACGCGCAAGGAGTACCTCCGCGACGTGGTGGAGGCGGTCATCGGGGCCGGCGCGGGGACGGTCAATATCCCCGACACCGTCGGCTATGCGACCCCCTGGCAGATGTACGAGACGATCGAATACCTCTTCGAAAACGTTCCGAACATCGAGGAGACGGTCATCTCCGTGCACTGCCACGATGACCTCGGAATGTCGGTGGCGAACTCACTCGCGGCCGTCCGCGCCGGGGCAGGGCAGGTCGAGTGTACCGTCAACGGCATCGGCGAGCGCGCGGGCAACGCCTCGCTCGAGGAGATCGTCATGGCCCTGCGCACCCGCGCCGATGAGTTCGATGCGGACACGAGTGTCAACACCGAAGAGATCATGAACACCTCGCGGATGGTCTCGACCTTCACCGGCTTCCCGGTGCAGCCGAATAAGGCCATCGTTGGGGCAAACGCCTTCGCCCATGAGGCCGGCATCCACCAGCACGGGATGATCCAGGACCGCCAGACCTACGAGATCATGCGGCCCGAGGACGTCGGCCTGACCGAGTCCACGTTTACGCTCGGCCCGCGCTCGGGCAAGCACGGCCTGCGCAGCCGGCTGGAGAAGCTCGGCTACGCGGTGCCAGATGAGGAGATGGAGGAGATCTACGAGCGCTTCCTGTCGGTCGCCGATCGCAAAAAGCGCGTCTACGACGAGGACCTGCACGTGATCATGCGGCAGGCATCCATCGCGGATGTGCCCGAGGTCTGGCACCTCGAGCGCGTGCAGGTTACGACCGGCTCCTCGCTCACACCGATGGGCCTGGTGGTCATGCGCCGCAACGGCGACGAGGTCGTGCAGGTCGGCCACGGGAACGGCCCGGTGGACGCGGTGACCGATGCCGTGCGCAAGGCCGTCGGCCTCCCCGAACTGGAGATGGCCGACTACTCGGTTCGCGGCATCACGCGTGGACAGGACGCGCTGGGCGAGGCGACGATCCGCGTGCGCCTCGGCGAGGAGGAGGCGGTCGGTCAGGACGCGAGTCTCGACGTGATCGAGGCGAGCGCGCAGGCCTACCTCAACGCGGTGAACTCGCTGTTGCTCCGCCAGCGCACCCAGGACCAGGGCGAGGCGGCCGAGGACGGGCCGGATACGCACGTGTTGTAGCGACGAGCGATGAGTTGCGAGCGACGAGCAACGGCAACGGCCGCGAGGTCGTTGCCGTTGACGCTGCTGCGCTACCGTTGCGAGATTGCTGTCCAGTCCTATTCCTCGTCGGCACGAAGGAATCAGCGCAGTCTCGCGGAATAGGTTGCCGAGCTTGCCTGATTGACAAGCAGAGGGGGACGCCCTTGTGTCGGCCGATGATCTGCCTCAAGCCGAAGCGGATGCCCTACTTGATATGCCGAAGGTCCGAACGGACACGACGGTGTGGGATTTTCCTGGGCCGGGGGAGAAGCTGACAATTCCGCTTGTCTCTGATGATGGTCGCGAGGACTTCGCTCTCGACCTGGAGAAAAGCAGGATAAAGGTCCTTAAGCAGAAGTATCAGACCCGTGGCAGGCAGATATCCACGCTCGCCCGTCTGGACTTCGCTGGGGCACCCCACCAGAACCCGGACGGTGAAGAGATAGAGGGCACGCACCTGCACGTCTACAAAGAGGGCTTTGGCGACAAGTGGGCTTATCCACTGGACCCAGACGATTTCTCAGACCCGGAAGACATGCAGCAACTGTGGGACGACTTCATGAGATACTGCAACGTCACGGAGCCGCCGGATATGCGACGGGGGCTGATCCCATGATGGAGAACGCTCGCGAGTTGACAGACAGCTACATCGACTGGCTCAAGGAGCGCACTGTCCTGCGTGAACTGGACGGCTGGGTTGAGATTACGGCTCCCTATCTCGACCGGCATAATGACTACCTCCAGATATATGTGACCCGTGACGAGGGCGACATTGTCCTCAGCGACGACGCGTATACGCTCCACGATCTAGAGCAGTCCGGCTGTCGGCTCGAAACGCCAAAGAGGAAGAGCCTGTTGGAGGCGGCGCTCCTAAGCTTCGGCATCGAGCGTGTTGGCGACGAGCTGAGGGTCAGGACATCCGAGACCGAATTCGCTCGGAAGAAGCACAATCTTCTGCAGGGCATGCTCGCAATCAACGACCTCTTCTACTTGGCTCAGCCCACGGTCACGAGCGTCTTTCTCGAAGATGTTGCGGCTTGGCTCGACACCAACGAAGTGAGGTACATACCCGACGTGAAGCTTACAGGCAAGAGCGGGTACGACCACAAGTTTGATTTCATGATACCCAAGTCGAAGAGCTTCCCCGAGAGAGTCGTCAGCGTCCTGAACAACCCCAGCTCTTCAACTGCAAAGAACACTGTGTTCAAATGGCTTGACACAAGGCAAATCAGGACAGACGACAGTCGCGCCTACGCCTTCCTCAACGACAGAAGCAGCAGTGTGCCGGAGTCAGCGGTTGGCTGTCTGGAAAGCTACGACATCAGTCCTGTGCTGTGGAGCGAGAGAGATTCCGTCCGGGACGAACTCGCTGCGTAGGCCCTCCCCGAGAATCCCGACGCGCCCCCACCACTTATGCTCCAGGGTAGCCGCAAAGGTCCTCGCCCGCCCCTCGCCGAACATTCCCGGCGCTCTTGTTACCCTCGCATCGGGAGTTGACCGCTCCATGGACACGTGGAAAGTCGGGATCGTCGGGCTGCGGCGCGGCCGTGGCTTCGTGAACGTCTTCGGCGCACATCCGCGCGTGGAAGTCGCCGCGCTCTGTGACATCAACGAGCAATCGCTGACCGACCTGGGCGAGGCCTTCGCGCTGCCGGATGAGGCGCTCTTCACCGAGTTCGACGAGTTCGTCAACGCGGACACGGACATCGTCATGGTCGCCACGCCCATCCGCTTCCACGCGCCGCAGACCATCGCGTCGCTGGAGGCCGGAAAGGACGTCCTCTGCGAGCAGACCGCCGCCTACACGGTCGAGGAGTGCGAGCAGATCGTGGACGCGGTCAAGCGCACCGGCCGCACCTACATGATGGCCGAGAACTACTGCTACTTCCACTACGTGCGCGAGTGGCAGAAGCTCACGCAGGCGGGCAAGCTCGGCACGATCTTCCACGCGGAGGCCGAATACGTCCACGAGATCGAGCACCTGCTGATCGACGAGGAGACCGGCGAGTATCACTGGCGACACGAGCGCCCGCCGATCTGGTACTGCGCCCACTGCCTTGGGCCGCTGCTGACGCTGATGGAGGACCGGATCGTGGCGGCGTCGGGAAGTTCGGCGGGCTTCCACAAGCACCCGGACCAGACCGATCACCCGGGCTTTTTGGACATGGAGATCGGCATGTTTCGCACTGAGAAGGACGCGCTGATTAAGATCGCGCGCAGCCAGGTCGCCCCGCGCTACCCGCACATGGTCTACTACTCGCTTTACGGGACCGACGGGTATCTGGAGAACGGGCGCTCCGGCTCAAACACGCAGGGCTACAAGTGGATCGAGGGCGAGACGCCTGATGACGAGGGCGGGCACCCGCAGGCCGAGGAGATCGAATGTTCGGTGGTGGACCCGGACGCGCCCGAGGATGCGAAGCATGGCGGCCATGGGACGAGCGAGTACTACATGATCCGCGATTTCCTCGACGCGGTGGAAAGCGGCGAGAAGCCGCCGATCGACGTGATGCGGTCGATGGACTTCACGATCCCGGGCATCATCGCCCACGAGTCGGCCATGAGCGATGGCAACTGGCGCGAGGTGCCGAGGTTCGACTGGTAGCGCTGCGTGCTATCCCGCCACAAGAAAAGGCCGTGCCGGAGCGCCGCTCATTTCGCCTCCGGCACGGCTTACCGATTTTCCCGGGGTAGCTTCGCTCAGAAGCACACCATGTCCGGCCAGACCATCGCCGCGTGGATGGTGCCGGTGAAGTCGCCCC
This sequence comes from uncultured Armatimonadia bacterium, assembly GCA_964484945.1. Lineage (GTDB taxonomy): Bacteria > Armatimonadota > Zipacnadia > Zipacnadales > UBA5352 > UBA5352. The sequence goes on from CAZAHB010000099.1 coordinate 16,083, forward strand.
CATCGCCCCTGTGCCATCCACCCGCGTTGTGGCACATCGCGCCCCCGTGAATCCCGCCGATCCCGCCCGGATCGTTTCCGGCGATGTAGCGATAGATCGGCTGGTCCGAGATCGCGGCGATCTCGCCATCGATCCGCACTATTGCCTTCGACCGGGTCGCATCGGTTGACCATTCGATCACGTGCCGCCCCGGCTGGATGGGGACCTCGATCACCGACTGGTCCACCGCGCGGAATTCGTTGCCCTTCCCGCACTGGAAGTAAAGTGTCCCCTCGTGCACGTATAGCGCCCAGCCACCGCCGTCCGCGCCGCCCTCCATGATGACGCCCTCCGTGTCGGCGTCCACGGTCACCTCAGCGCGCCCTGAGCCCATCCGCGTCATGCGGAAATCCGTGTAGCTCTCGCCCGGCTTCCACGCGACGCCATCGGGCAGCGTCTCGGTGTCCACGAAGAGCGGGGCACTCGGCGGCTGCACATACACCCCGCCCCAGATCCCGCCCGCGCCCACCTCATTGTGCACCCGTACCACGAGGCTGTTGCGCGCGCCGAGCGTCACCTGCTCAACCGGCACCTCGATCGTGAAGGGCACGTTCCACAGGTCGCCGATCGAGAAGCCCTCGATATCCTTGCTCTCGGACGCAAGCGTGTGCTCGCCGACCGGTTCCCCGTTCAGGTACACCCACGCCTGCTCATCGACCGCCCCGAAAGCGAGGTCCACGGTCTCGTGTTTCCACTCATCAGGCATCTCGAAGGTCGTCCGGTACCACCCGTAGCCCTGGTAGTCGCCGACCCCGGTGTCGCCCCAGAACACGCCGATCTCGGTCGGCTGCCACGCGTTCGGCTCAGCGGCCTCAGGTGCGAACCACTCCTGCGCGACCCCGACGTCCTCAGGGTCCTTGCGGAACTGCCACTGGCTCCACGTGTCCTCCGGGACGACGGAGATGCCCCATGCGTCCGCAAACTTCCGGCCCATCTTCACGCTGCGCCACTCTTCATGCCAGGTAACCGAGTCCGCCCAGACCACGTGCCGCCCGTTGAGCGCGGCGCGCAGGTTTTTCAGCCGCACCATCAGTCGTCGGAACTCGCGCTCCTGCTCGCGCAGCGCCTCATAGCCGTCCACCTCCGGGCGAAGCTCCGCATTCGCAAGCTCCACGGCATCGCGGCTCAGCTCGAGGTGCAGTAAGCCGTCGCGCAGGAACTGGATGCGCGCGAGCACCATCTCGTCGTCGGCACGCTGCTCCGCGCGGTCGAGGATCGCGCGGGCTTCCGCGAGGCGCTCGTCGGTGTAGAGCAGCGGGAGGATGGACCACGAACTCCAGAACGGGTGGACCTCCATCCCCAAGTCTTCCATCTTCTGCTCGAACCAGCCACCCTCGGTCTGGAAGTGCCCGGCCCAGTCCGGCCAGTCGGCCTCCTCAGTCACGCGCTCCCAGTACGCGAGGTAGTCATCGATCGCGGGCGCGGCGTCGCCGAAGGCCGAGGTGTACTCCGCGAGCACCGCATCGACGCTGAGGTCCGGACGCGCACACAGGCGCGTCACGAGGTAGTAGTAGGGCCCCTGCGAGCCCCAGTAGCCCAGCATGTTCGAGTACCACCCGATGATGCCCGTGTCCAGCGCGTGCTCCCAGAAACGCCCGGCCTCGTGCAGTGGCATGTAGGGCGCGGCGTAGCCCACGAACCAGAAGTTCGGGCGCATGATGACCGTCGCGCCGATCCGCTGCCACTCCGAAAGCGACCGGTACTCCTCCTCGCTCCAGTTGTCCGGCACCAGCGAGATCGTCAGCGCGTCCTCGTAACCGAGCGGCTCCATCTCCGGGTGCGCGAGGCGGTAGTTGGCATACGCGAGGGTGGTCAGCGTCACGTTCGGGTTCTCCTCGCGCATCGTGTCCAGCATGCGCCGCCACAGGTCGAGGTAGCGGCCGGTCAGGCTCACCACGCTGCGGTTCCAGAAGATGTCCAGCGGGTCGGCGTCCAGCGTGTTCGGGACATCCAGCGCCCGGCAGTCCTCGCACACGCAGTAGCCCTGCCCGTCATTGGGCCCGACCGCCCACGTATCCGGTCGCCCGGCCTCGCGCCACTCCTTCAGTGCAAGCTCCTCCACCAGCGGCTCGGACACACACAGCTTGACCCGCTCGGGCGTGGGGTTCGGCTGGGTCATGCCCTCCGGGAGCTTCGCGAAGATCTCGGGGTGCTGTTCGTGATACTTCTCCCACCAGTCGCGGAATGAGTGGCTCGCCTGAACGCGCTCTCGCACGCCCATCAGGTGCCGGTCCTGCCACCGCCGCGTCTCTGCCTCGATCCGCTCGAACTCATCGAGGTTCGTCTCCCGAATCTCTCTTACCTTGCCCGACGTGAGGATGGGCCTGAAGCGTCGCGTCACCATCTCCGGCCGCTCGCGCACGTCCATCTCCGGCACCACAACCGTCTCCGTCGCCGGAACGTAAGTCCCCACTTCCCCCGGCCACAGCCAGCGCACGCCCATCTGCCGGTCGAGGAAGTAGCCCACCGCCCACAGCGTCGCGGTGGACCCGGTGGCGTCCCCATCGTCCAGTTCACCGACGGTGTCCGATCCGAGGAAGACCACGTCTCGCCCGGTGGTCCGCACGAGGAACTCCTCTTCGGCCAGCGGCTCATCGAGGTCCACCAGCGAATCGGCCAGCGCGCCCCCGCCGATGACCACCAGCGCCTCATCATCCGCGAGCGCGTCCACGTCCGCCTCCGCCACGATCGGCAGGACCACGCCGGTGGCGCGCTCCAGGTGGTAGTTGAGGTCGGCGGGGGCGCTCAGCGCCCCCTCAGGCTGCGCCTCCCCGGCGTACCTCGTGGGCTGGGCCTGCCCGTCGGCCACGAGCGGGACGTCGGCGAAGGCGGCGCACGTCGTGGTCAGTGCGAAGATCAGAGCGATGGCTGTCAGGCTGTGTGTTCGGATGATGGGTCAACTCCCCATCTCAGTGTCAGATACGATGATAATCGTAATCCCGCGGGCGGGGACGTAGCCCCGCACCTCCAGACGGCGAACAACGCCGTTGCCGTTCCTCCCCCCTCATCCCGCCTGTCCCGCCCGTGGGCGGGACCAGGGAGAGGGGGGATCGAGGGGGGTGAGGCCCGGCCCACGGTCATGCCTGCGCCGCGGGCGGGAATGTAATCCCGCACCTCCAGACGACCGGGCAACACCGTCGTTGCCGTCCCCGTTTCCCGGTTCCCCATTCCCGGTTCCCGTCGCCCGCTACCCGCTACGACTTCTCCAGGCCGCGCTCCTGCAGGATCACATGACAGGCCTTCAGGCAGGGCTCGAGGATGCAGTCGAGGTGCCGCTGCACCGGATCGCGCTTGCGCATGGCCTCCGCGATATCCTCCGCGGTGATCTCGCCCTCAGGCGGTTCGACGTCCGTGGTGGAGCCCATCCACTTGATGCCCTCGTCGGCAACGAGCGCGTAGCGCTTCGCCCAGTCGCAGCGCAGCAGGTCACGCGCG
>CAZAHB010000100.1:0-19142 GCA_964484945.1 uncultured Armatimonadia bacterium
ATAGCGGCGGCCGGACACGCTATCTACCAGATATGGACGATTCTCGAAGACGATATGCCGATCGGCTGGCCTGCAGCCGAACCCTACGCGGCGCTGCAGTCCTACCTGACCGGCACCTATCTGGGCGTGTTTCTGGGCGCAACGACGCTGCTGCTGGCGGCGTTCGTAGCGGTCTACTCGATGCGCTACATGCACCGGCGCAATATCGGCAAGTTCTACGCCCTGCTGCTGGTGATGACCGCCGGCGTCGTGGGCGTGGGCTTCGCCGGCGACCTTTTCACGCTCTTTGTGCTCTTCGAGGCGATGAGTATCTCGTCGTTCGTGCTCGTCGCTTTTGAGCGCGAAGAGTGGGAGCCGATCGAGGCGGGCATCAAGTACCTCGTCATCTCAACGGTCGGCTCACTGCTGGCGCTGCTGGGCATAGCGATCGTCTTCACGTGGACCGGTACCCTCGACCTGGCGGCACTGCCCTCCCTGATGGCAACGCACTTCGGCAGCCAGCAGATGATGGCGGTCGTGGCGCTGCTCGTGGTCGGTTTCGGTGTAAAGGCCGCAATCGTCCCGATGCACACCTGGCTGCCGGACGCTCACTCGGCCGCACCGAGCGGGATCTCGGCCATGCTGTCGGGCATCGTCATCGAGGCCGGGCTGATCGTGATGCTGCGCGCGCTGATCGCGGTCGCCGGACTGCAGTTCGGCATGCTGCTGGTGATCCTGGCGGTCGTGACCATGTTTGTGGGCAACCTCATCGCCCTGCGACAGAGCGACCTCAAGCGGATGTTCGCCTACTCATCGGTGGCCCAGATGGGCTACATTCTGATGGGTGTGGGCCTCGCGCTGGGCTATCCGGCGCTGGCCGGTTTCAGCGGGATGCGCGGCGGGCTCTACCACATCCTGAACCACGCCATCATGAAGGGCGGCGCATTCCTGTGCGCCGGCGCCTTCCTCTGGGTGCTCGGCACGCGTGATATCCGCAAGCTTGCCGGCATCGGCCGCAAGCTGCCGGTCATCGGGGTGTGCTTTCTGATGTTCGCGCTGGCACTGGCCGGGGCCCCGCCGTTCAACGGCTGGTTCTCGAAGGTGCTGATCGCGAAAGCCGGCGCTGATGTCGGCGGTTGGGGCATCTTCATGGTCGTGGTGCTGGTACTCAACAGCGTTATATCCCTTTTCTACTACCTTGACGCGGTGAATATGGTCGTCTTCGGGCCGGTGCCTGAAGATCGCCCGGAGACGCTCAAGCGGGTGCCGTTTCTGATCGTGCTGCCGATCGTGGCTCTGGCGGCTCTGACGCTCCTGCTGGGCATCTGGCCCGATGTCGGTCTGATCATCGTCGATCCGGCGGCCGAGCACCTTGCCTCACTGCTCGGAATGGGCGGCGCGTAGCGCGCTTCGAAATGGTCGGCCATACTACACCGTAAAGCTGAACAATAGAGCGCAGCGCGGTGTCCTAGCAAACCGGAGGGACGGACACAGGACACCGCGCGATCGACGGATGCGCGGAGGAACATCGAGATGACGGCGTCAGGTATATTGTATCATCCTGCGACGGTATTCGGATTGAGCATGGTTGCAGGCTGGTTGCTGTATCTGTTTGGGAAGGCGCTCGCACCGGCCTCGCGCGCGGTCGGCGGGAAGCTGAAGACGTACGCGTGTGGTGAGGACGTGGAGGCGGACTCGTTCCCTACCGCGTATCACCTCTTCCACGCGGCCTTTGTCTTCACACTGCTGGATGTGGTGGCCCTGGTGCTGGGCACCGCGCCGCACAGGACGATGTTGTGGCTGGCCGGAGCGTACCTTCTTGTCGGTGTCGTGGCGATCATAATTCTGTTCAAGGACTAAGTGCGGGCGGATTTGCCGTTGGAGAGGCGAATTCTCGCCAGGATAGAGGAACAGATATGCTGAATGGATTAGTGCGATGGGCCCGGGGGAAGAGCCCCTGGGTGTGCCATCTGAATTGTGGTTCGTGCAATGGCTGTGATATCGAGATCGTGGCGGCACTGATGCCCCGCTTCGACCTCGAGAGGTTCGGGGTCCTGCTTGAGGGCAGTCCGCGACACGCGGACGTGATCCTCGCGACCGGACCGGTGACGCGCCAGATTCGGGATCGCGTTATCCGAGTATACGAGCAGGCCGCCGACCCGAAGTTCGTGGTTGCGATCGGCACCTGCGGCGTCTCAGGCGCCCCGTTCTATCCGGGCTACAACGTGCTCGGAGGCGTGGACGCGGCCATCCCGGTGGATATGTACGTCCCGGGTTGCCCCTCGCGCCCCGACGCGATTGCCTACGGCGTGCTGAAGCTGCTGGGCACGCTTGACCCTGAGGCTCAGAAGCTCGTTGAGGAGATCGAGGCCAGGCAGGACACGACCGGCCTGGTCTATACGCCCGAGGAGATGGCCGAGAGGCGCGAAGGGCCGGAAGAGGCGGCCCTTGGCGAGAGCGCGGCGAGCGGTGAGGCCAACTGACGGTCGGTTGCGAAACCTGGCTTTCGCCCGCGACGTCGAGACGGGCCGGCAGCAGAGACGGATCCGTGCAAGGCAGCGCTAGAGAGGGATTGCGGTGACGGCGCCCGAGCTGATAGAACACGTTCAGTCAAATTATGATGGTGAATTGACCGAGTCCGAGGCACGCTCCGACCAGGATGCGTGGATCGGTGTGCCTTCGGACGATGTGCAGAAGATGGCGCAGTTTATCGTCGATGAGTGGGGCCCGCTGCATCTTTCCACGATCACGGGCAATGACCGCGGGGGTCGCATCGATGTCATCTACCACTTCGTCGCCGACGGTGTCTCATTGAACCTGCGCGCGGCCGTGAGCAAGGCAGTTGATCAGATCGACACGATTACCCCAATCGTCCCCGCGGCGATCATGTATGAGCGCGAGATCATGGATATGTTCGGCGTCGAGATAGCCGGGCATCCGGACCCGCGTCGGCTCGTGCTCCCTGACGACTGGCCGGACGGCGATTACCCGTTGCGGAGCGATGACACCGGGGATGAGGAGGGCGAGGAGAACAATGGCTAAGCTTTCATTCCCTGTCGGGCCGCAGCACCCCGCGCTCAAAGAGCCCGAGAACCTGCGGTTCGAGGTAGACGGTGAACTTGTCGTTGATGCCGACATCCGTATCGGATACGTGCACCGCTCCATCGAGCGAAGCTGCTCGGAGCGCAATTTCGTGCAGGACCTGTATCTGTGCGAGCGAGTCTGCGGCATCTGCTCGAACGCGCACACTCAGGCCTACTGCATGGCGGTCGAGAAGATCGCGGACTTCGAGATTCCCGAGCGGGCGCAGTGGATCCGCATGCTGATGCACGAGTTCGAACGCATCCACAGCCACCTGCTGTGGCTCGGGGTCGCCGGCCACGAAATCGGCTTCGAGTCGCTGTTCATGTACGTCTGGCGCGACCGCGAGGTCATCCAGGATATCCTGGAGATGGTATCGGGCAACCGCGGTCACTACGCGATGACCATGCTCGGCGGCGTGCGCTACGACATCACCGACGAGATGGCCGACAAGATCCGCGAGGGCCTGCAGTTTCTGCGCGGCCGGGCGGAGTACTACGCGGAGATCGCCACAACCGAGCAGACCTTCCTGGACCGCGCCGCGGACGTGGGCACGATCTCGGCGGATCGCTGCGTCGAACTGGGCGCGTGCGGGCCGACCGCCCGCGGTTCTGGCGTGACATACGATGTGCGCCGGGACTTCCCCTATCTGCAGTACGACAGGGTGGAGTTCCCCGTCCGCACCTCGGAGCTTTGCGATGTCCTCGGACGGACGCTCGTGCGTGTACAGGAGGTCATGGATGCCTGCGACATCTGCATGCAGTGTCTCGAGATGATGCCCGAGGGCGAAGTAAACGACCGCTTCCCGCGGAAGGTTCCGGAGGGCGAGACGACGGTTCGCGTCGAGGCCCAGCGCGGTGAGTTGATCTACTACATACGCAGCAACGGTTCGGATGTGCCCGACAGGGTGAAGATCCGCACTCCCACCCTCGCGAACCTGCCGGCTTCGATCGACATGGTCACCGGTGGCTACATCGCGGACATCCCGATCGCCTTCGCGTCGATCGACCCGTGCTTCTCGTGCACGGACCGGATGGTCGTGCTCGACGATGTGGGGTCCGGCGACAGCACAACGATGACATGGCCCGAACTGGTCAAGCTGGGCCGTGACGGATAAGCAGACAGGTCCGGCCGGGCCGCGAGACCGCCAGCGTGGCCCGCGCCGGTGACGTGCAAATCAAACTGGGACACAGGTACCCCGGGCGGGGTGGGCAGTCGCGGAGGAAAGGCCCCGGGGTCAACAGGAGACGAGAGGACCGTCAATGCAGGTCTTGACGCCGCTGTTTCATGTATTCGTCTTCCCGGGATTCCTCTTCCTGGTGGCTTTCGGGCTGCTGGCATCCTGGGTCGATCGGAAACTGATCGCAAAGATGCAAAACCGCATCGGGCCACCGATCACGCAGCCATTCGCGGATTTGATCAAGCTGCTGGCCAAAGAGGATATCGTGCCCGAGCACGCCGATCGGCCGATGTTCACGGTGGCACCGCTGATCGCCTTCGCGGGCGTGATCGCGTCTGCCATCTACGTGCCGATGTGGTCCTTTCAGGCCGTCAACTCATTTGTCGGCGACCTGATCGTCGTCATGTATCTGCTGACACTGCCTGCCTTCGCGCTCTTTCTCGGTGGCTGGTATTCGACCAACCCGTTCGCGACAATCGGCGCCACGCGCGTGCTCTCGCAGTTGTTCGGCTACGAGGTCCCGTTCTTTTTGGCGTGCCTGGGCCCGGCGATTGCGGCCGGAAGCTGGTCGATCACCGACATCACCATGATGCAGGCGGATGGTGGATGGCTCATCGGCGTCGCACCGCTGTCCTTCGCGGTGGCGATGGTGGCGCTGATCGGGAAGCTGGAGAGAGTGCCCTTCGACATCCCGCAGGCGAAACAGGAGATCGTCACCGGCCCTGAGGTGGAGTACACGGGCCGACGCCTGGCGCTCTGGAAGCTGACGTTTTTGACCGAGACGATCATCGGATCGGCGCTCATCGCGGCCCTCTTTCTCGGCGGCCCGCACTTCTGGGGCATCCCGTATGAGGCGATGGGCCCATGGCTGAGCGGGTTCGTGGGGATGGTCGTGCTGGCGGTGAAGATCCTGCTGATCGTGTTCTTTTTGTCGCTCACCCAGGCGGCGCTGGCGCGCATCCGCATCGACCAGATGGTGCCCTGGTGTCTCGTGTATCTGGGCATCCCCGCGCTGGTGAACCTCGGGATTATTATGTATACAACGAGTCTGGTAGGAGCGTAACAATGGCCCGTAAATTCACTGTCGCTGCGATGGCGATGGAACTGATGGAGTCGCTGCTTTTGCGCAAGCCCGCGACCGTCATGTACCCGGTCGAGCGGCTGAGCCCGCCGGAGCGTTTCAGGGGGCGCATGAAATACGACGCGGATTCGTGCAGCCTCTGCGGGCTTTGCCAGCGCGACTGCCCGGCGGACGTCATCAAGGTCGTGCGCAAGCGCGTTGAGAAAGAGGATGGCAGCAAGGAGCTTGTCGGGCACGTCGAGTTCGAGATGGACCGCTGCATCTTCTGCGGCCAGTGCGCCTACTCGTGCCATCAGGGCTCGATCACATTCTCACATGACTTCGAGCTTGCTCAGCCGGACCGCGAGATGTTCATGAAGCAGGAAGAAGCCGCGCAGGTCGATGACGAGGAGTGCGACGTGGACGAGGATGCCGTGCCGTAGACACGCGATCTGCTGAGTCGACGCATGCACGAGGCGGCGCCATCCCGGCGCCGCCTCTTTGACTTATGAGCACCGCAATACTACTGCGCGTGGAGGTACGCCGCCAGCGCGCGCACGTTCGCGATGAATGTGGCGCTGGCGATGATGCCCTCCTCCGGCCGGCGGTCCCACGCATCCAGCGCGCCCTGCTCCACCCACGCTCCGCGCTCGTCCATGGCGTCGATGATCGCCGCGACCTCCGCAGGCGATCGGGGCGAGGCTGGCGCTTCACCCGGGCCGCTACTGCTCGCCCTCGTCCCCCTGCTGTGCGAGCATCATCTTCGCGATGGCCAGCAGCGCGTGCGCCTGGACGCCCTGGTAGCGCTGCTCGACCGGGCGCTGCATGTCATCGAGGATCATCTGCGCCTCGTCAACGTGCTCCTTCGGGCTCCGCAAATCCATGGTGTGCCCTCCCTCTTCTGTCGTTGCGTGGTCCGGACACTCCTGTCCGGACGCAGTTTGATGTACGCTCGTCGGCCGCAACTCGTCGCTGCCCGCTACTCCTCGTCGTTCCGCTTCACCTTCACCTCGACGTTCCCCTGCGTGACGGTGCTTCCGGGCGGGACGGATTCGAGCAGCCACACGTTCGATCCGATCACCGCGCCTTCGCCGATCACCGTGTCGCCGCCGAGGATCGTCGCCCCGGCGTATACCACGACTCCATCCTCCAGCGTCGGATGGCGCTTGATGTCCTTGATCGGGTTGCCGTCCTCATCCAGCGGAAAGCTCCGCGCGCCGAGAGTCACGCCCTGGTAGAGCTTGACTTTATCGCCGATCTCGCACGTCTCGCCGATGACCACGCCGGTCCCGTGGTCGATGAAGAAGCTCTGGCCGATGCGCGCGCCCGGATGGATGTCGATGCCCGTCGTGGTGTGCGCCCATTCGCTCATGATGCGCGGGATCATCGGCACATCCATCTCGTAGAACACGTGCGCGATGCGGTTGACCGTAATCGCCTGCAGGCCCGGGTAGCTGAGCATGATCTCGGCGTACGTGTGTGCCGCCGGATCGCCGTAGTAAGCGGCCTGCACGTCATCGATAAGCTGCTTGCGGATACGCGGGATCTCCGCCAGGAAGCGGTTTGCCAGCAGCGCCGAGTTCTCGTGGACATCCTCGTCGGTGCCCGTCTCTCCCTGCCCCGGGGCGTAGGCGCCGGTCCAGGGGAACGGCGGCGCCCGGGCGATCTCTCGCCGGATGAGGCGGTAACCGCGCGCCAGTCGCTCCTGCACGAAACCTTCGGCGGAGGTCTCTCTCTCAAGTTCGCTGTGCATGCGACCGGGAAAGAGCACATCCATGAAGCAGTGGAGCGCCTCCAGCACGTGCCCGCGTGAGGGAACGGGTGTGCCGACCTCCTCCGGGGTGTCGACCCCGGCCTCACCGAAGCTTTCCCGGAGCCGGTCCATCACAAAGCACGAAAGCTGCGCGGGCCCCCGGCACGCGCACACATCGCGCGCGTCACAGTTCTCGCAGCGTCTGAGCGGGTATCGCTTCTCGTCAGCCATCCTGATCCTCCTCGGGACCGGGCGGGAACGGGATCTCCCGCCCTCGATCAATGCCATCCCCGATATAATACAGCCGAACGTCCTCGGTCTCCGGCGGCTTGCGCGAGTCGCCGTAGCTCCAGATCGCGCGTACATCGCCCGGGCCGTCGCGATGGCCCATCACGGGCTTGACGTGATTGTGCGAGTACTCTGAGCCCTCGGTAAGCCGGCGGCCACGCGCCCAGTGAGCGCCACCGTCCGCCGAGCGCCACTCCTCGATCTCCCCGCCATCCTCATGCGGCTGATTGTCGATGCTCGGGCCCCAGATGCGGATATCGGCGTCGCCGAAGATCATCAGCGCGCCGGCGTCATACATGTGATCGCTCTGGGTGACATCGACGATGTCCCACCCGCCGGGAACCACGCGCGCGACCTTCCACCACGCGTGAAATGTCTCGACCTCTGCCTCAAGAAACAGGATCATCGGATTGCCCGCCGGGTCGATCTGAATGTCCTTGATCCAGATGCCGCGCGTCCCCGAATCATACAGCTTCTCCGTCTCGTCTTCGCTCATGGGCAGGTCGTAGACGCTGTCATCGCTGCGGCGCCAGGTGCGGCCGCCGTCATCGGAATACGTGTAGTAGAGATTGTAGCGCCGCCCCCACAGGTGCTTGTCCTCGATCTCCTCGGGTGTGCCGCCGCCGAGGCGCGAGAACGCGAAATGCACCTTCCTCGGATACGGGCCATCCTCCGCCACCGTGGAGCCGTAAATCGAGAATTCGCTGGCCCCCCGCGCGCCATCGGCCACCCCGAAAGCCGCGATGTCCACCGCGTCCGACCACGTCTCCGCGCCATCGGTCGAGAACCGGCAGCGCCATCCGGGCGCCTTGCGGTAGCTGACGAATATCTCGCCATCGCGCAGCATCCACGGCTGCGGATATGTCGCCCCGACCGCCTCAAGCGCGGAGCGCTGCTCCCACTCGCTGATGTCATGCGGGCGCACCGAGCGGCTCACGAAGCTCTCGTGGCCGTGCGCGCCCCAGAACATGTAGAGGAAGCCCTCGTCATCGATCAGCAGCGTGGGGTTGCGGTGCGCGTCACCGTCCGGGTTCTCGCCGATGACCACCGGATACGCCCACTCGCGCGTGGTGTGATCGTAGAAGCTGATGGCGGGCCGGTTGCCCGCGCTGCCGTAGACGAAGTAGGAGCGGTTCGGCTCTTCGCTGTAGATCGCCATCGGCCGGTGCCAGGCGCAGTAGGTGGCCATGGGCCCGGAGTACACGGCGCCCTGATCGGGCAGCAGGTTGGCCGAGCCGCAGTGGTACCAGACTCCGCGTGTCTCGGGCGGCGGAAGGTCGTTGTCGGTGGACATGGCGATCGCTCCTTGGACGGAAGCTGCAAGCTGCAGGCCGCAAGCGACAAGCAACAACAGATTCGACATCTCCGTGGCACGGGCATCCCTGCCCGTGCGCCGTCCAGCCGTAGCTGTTCCGTGGACCGTCGGAGCGGCTGAAGCCCCTCCGCTCCATGTGGACATACGGTCACTCCTCGCGGAACTGCGCGAACTCGTCGCCCTCCAGGTCCAGGATACTCTCGCCGGCCTCAAGGCGCTCGGAGACGAACTCGTCGGCGGCCATGACCGCGTCGAAGACCTCCCCGTCCAGCGGGTCGCCCGAGTGGAGGTTCGAGACCTCGCGCAGGACATACTCGGCGCCCTCCGGATAAACGTGCTCGGCGAAGTCGCGATCGTTCTCGTACATCTCCCCGTTCTCGTCCACCGCCCGGAAGCGCATCCCGGCAGCCGCGCACAGGGCCGTGTACGGTGCATCCGTGTCCCAGCGCGCATCAAAGCGCAGTGCCCCGATCACGCGGTCCTCGCGGCCGAGTTTCCGGCGCACGTCGCGCCCCACGCGGTAGATTGTGTCACCGAGGGCCCTGTTCTCGAAGCGCTGGAGCAGATCGTCCACGTGCTCGCGCTGGTTTTTCTCGTCGAACTCATCCGGGTAGGCCTCGATCAGCGCCCGGGCCGACTCCATCATACCCTCGCGGGTGGCCGGGCCGACCGTCGGGTGCTGCACCGCCTCCCAGGTGTAGACCAGGTCCGGGGCCTCCAGGTGCGCGAAGTACGCGCACAGCGCGTGCCCGAGATTGTGGATGAACAGCTTGCGATCGACATAGGCCTTCATGTTCTGTTTCGGCGCAAGCTGGGGGACATCCGGGATCTCGTTCAGGAAGCCCTTCGCGTCGCAGATCAGGGTATTGTAGGCCTCCGCGTAGACCAGCAGCGGGTCCTGCTCGCGAATCTCCTCATCCATGATCGGGACCATCTTGCCGATGGAGGTTTCCACCGCCCCGAGCATCTCGCGGACGGGAAAGTCCCCGGGCAGGTGGTCTGACACGCCCTCGTACATGGCCTCTGCTGCATTGCGCATGTTCTCGCAGATGATAACGTCCAGCGGGCCGTTGCCGGCCTCGCGGCGGCGGACAAGCCCCGCGGCGAGGTTGGGGTAGATGTAAGGCAGTGCGGCAGGTCCCACGGCGGTCGCGGCCACCCGGCAGGTCGCAAGTTCCTTCGCGACCGCGCGGGTATTGCGGCCGTCTATCCCGCGCACGTTCTCGACAACAATCTCCTTCGGGTCGCGGTCCTTTATCTCAACGGTATACTGTCCGCGCTCATTCAGCGCGTTGACGATCTCCTGGCTGACATCGACGAAAACGACCTCATAGCCGGCGCGGGAGAATATCTGGCCCACGAAGCTGCGGCCGATGTTCCCGGCACCGATCATAACGAGCTTGTCCATCTGTCTCATCCTTCACACGTGTCGCGGCAAAGCTGGGGCGTGTCTGACACCTCTTACATTCCCGTCGCGGGCGGAAGGTCCTTTTCGGCGCCGCGAACTGGCCCGGCTGGGCCATCTACGAAGACGGGCGGGCAGTGGCTGCCCGCCCGGCCGCTGATCGCTGACCTCCCGACAGTTACTCCGGCTCCACGCCGAGATCGGCGACGGTGAAGATCGAGGTGAAATCGTATCCCGCCTCCACGATGGCCTCGCGGCCGCCCTGCAGGCGATCCACCATCACCAGCACATGGACCACCGTGGCGTTGCACTCTTCCTCGACGGCCTCGATGGCCTCCAGCGCCGAGCCGCCGGTGGTGATGACGTCCTCGAGCACGATGACGCGCGCGCCATCGGGGATCGGCCCCTCCACGCGCTGACGTGTGCCTCGCTCCTTGCGCTCCTTGCGCACGATGAAGGCGTCGAGGTGCTGTCCATGGCAGATGCCCAGCGCCGAGACAGCCCCGGCGATCGGGTCCGCGCCGATGGTCATGCCTCCGACCGCCTGCACGTCCATCCCCTCGATCTGGTCGAGGACGACGCGCGCGAGGCAATACAGGCCCTCCCCCATGAGCGTGATCTGCGTTTTGTCCACGTAGTAGCCGCTGGTCTGCCCGGAGGCGAGGACGAAGTGTCCGTGCTGAATCGCCCGTTCGACCAGCAGATCGCGCAGGCGCTTGCGGAGGGCCGCGACATCAGAGGCGGGGCCGACCGGTTCCATCTCAACCAACTCCTGAACGGCATTCGTCTTCGGACAGCACGATCAGACGCCCGAGTCGTTCCCGGGCGTGAGAAGCTCAACCTTCACGGGTGGCGTCAGGTGTGCCGCAACCTCGGCCTGTCGGCGGTCGCCGGTGACCAGCGTCAGGTTCCTGGCTTCAGCATAGGCGATGGCGAGGGAGTCATACACGGCAATTCGCATCGCCACTGCGATCTCCAGGGCGCGTTGCGAGCACTGCACACTCTCGGCCAGAACAATTCCTTCAGACACTCCGATGAGCTTGCTGTGGGCCTCCAGGGCCTATTGGGGACCGATTTCGCCCCGCTGCTGCCGCTTCCAGATTGCGTTGAGCGCCTCGGCGAACCCAATCTGCAACACGACAAGCCCGCTGGGCCGAGGTAGCGCTGCGGTCACCAGGTCCCCAACGAGATCGCTGCCGGGTTCGAGCAGTACCGTCTTGGCGAAAGCTGAGGCATCAAGAAGAAAGCCCCCCATTCAGTCAACGCTCGCGATCTTCGCGAATCAATTCCGTGGAGTCTGAAAACGGGCCTCCATGCTTCTTCGCAAGCCTGTCGCGGAATGCGAACGCGGCCTGGATTCGCTCAAAGGCTTTCGCCCGCCCTGGAGGTACCATGATTGCGGCTCGGACTACCTGATTGCCCTGATCACTTGTGATCGCTATGCGCTGCACACGTCGCTCCACCTTCTGGCCGGCCTCGCCACCAGGAAGCGGCCAGGTCTTCAGCGCCTCCTCCGCAAGCTCCTCGGGCGGCACACCGATGCGTTCGGCCATCTCCACGAACCGCCGGACGCGCTCGCGAAGCTCGTCGAGAAGGATAGATGTCTCGCTCATCGAACCATCACCGCACTCTCGGGACCGTCACTCCGCCAGATCGCGCACGACCTCAAGAGTCTGCTTATCTGTTAACAAACTGAACAGTCGGCTCCACGACATCGTTCCGGAACTGGCACCGACATCCATCTTCGGCAGCAAATCAAGGTCCCGCACGAGGCCGGCGCCGATATCCAGCGCCTGTGCCTGCCACTGCTGCTGATCCATCATACGGACCTGATTGGTGTATTGCAGGACGATATCAAAGGCCTGCTGAAACTGCTGAGACCCCGGCTGGTAATACAGTGACAGATAGTCGTTGATAATCGGGCCGCGTCCGGTCACGAAGTTGAAGGCGTCCAGTTGCTTGACCCGGTCCAGCATCTGCGCGGCCTCCTGGATGCGCCCCATGGCCATCCGCTGCACGCGCAGGCGCTCCTCCATCCGCTCCTGCGGGCTGATCGAGCCGGGCGCAGTCCAGTCCAGCGACTGGTTCTGCTCGCTGGTGAGCACATCGGCGATTCGCTGCATCTGCTCATCCACCGATCGGTAGACGGTGCGGCGGGCGTTCAGCCGCTGCGTGCGGTGCTCCTGAAGCATCGCCTCCATATTCTCGCTGAGCTGCCGGCCGGCGATAAGCTGGCCGCGCGCCCGCTCCAGCGTCCCCTTGATCCGGTTCAGATTCTGCTCCTGCCCGGCGCGATAGTCTTCGACGATGTCCTGGATCGTCTCCAGTGGATCGATCATGGCCCGGGCCTGGTCCGGCTGCACGTTCAGCCGGCGCATCAGGTTCAGCGCATCGGCCCGGTCCATCGCATCCTGCATCTCGTCAGCGGCCACGGGTGCCGCCAGTGTCGCGATCAGCAACGAGCCTGTGACGAGCCGGATCAGCCGCATCCTCATTCGAACTCACCTCCACCGCGTGCGATCTCGTCCAGCACAATCGGGGTCCGATCGCTCCCGGCCAGGCGGACCAGATCGTTGAACTCCACGGGAGGTCGCTGGCTCTCGGGCGTGATCCCCAGCGTGCGTTCGACCTGCGCCGGAAGGCCCTCGCGCCGCTCGCGATACTGCTCGGGGGACCAGGCATAGACCTCCAGCAGCCAGTCGAGCACCTGGTCGGTGGTGGACTGCAGGGTATCCGCGTTGGGCCCGACGATCGCGCGGGCGATGCGGGATGCTTCGGATGCCGCCAGTATCTCGAATTCATCGGGCATCAAGTCGCGAACCGCGTCGAACTGCGCCACCACGTATTCACCCGCGGATTCGGTGCCTCCCATCCGCGCGATCCGCGCCCGGCGCGCCTCTGCCACGCCCGGGCCTTCGACGAGATCCTGCTGCTCGTCGGAGAGGGCGGCGTAAACGCTCTCCGCGGCCGACCACGTCACCTCGCGAAGCTGCGCCCGGGCCTCATTAACGCTGTTGACGGCCCGATCGGCGGCACTCCTGTCACGGTCGGACGGGCTCTCGTAGCTCATCCACGCGTCGAGCACGTCCTCGATTTCATCCTGGTACTCTTCCCACATCTGCTCGCGCAGAGCCTTCAGGTCCTCCCGCTCAGAAAGCACGCGGGCGTTCGCCTTGCGAAGCTCCTCACGCTGTGGGGGGGAGAGGTTCAATGTGCGGATCGTGCGCAGAAGCAGCACATCCTCGTAAACCTGCGCACTGTCGCCCGGGACCGCGGGCATGCCCGGTTGGGGCGCCTGATAATCCGCCTGCGCGACTGCCGCGACAGCCGACAGCGCCAGCGCGAATACCACGCCCACTACCTGCCACCTGCCCATACCACTTTCCACCTTCCTGCTTGCTTTGCGCCGCAGCGGGTCACGAGCTGTCACAGAGCCATATTCGCACTCTGAAGTCTAACACACGCCAGCGACGAAAGCAACGAAAGCAAAGGCAGCAACGAAAGCGACGCCTGCGGCAGGGTCAGTTCATGCCCAGCAGTCGCAGGGCGTTGCCGGAGCCGATGGCCTCGCGCTTTTCGTCACTGATATCCAGCGAGCGGAACCACTCGATGTTCGGGACATCCTGATCGACGATGAAGTAGTCGGTCGCGAACATCATCTTCCGCCAGTGTCGCTCGATGAAGCCCGCGGCAAACTCAGGATCGCGTGTCATCGCGTTGTAGCCCGACCCTGCAGACATGTCAAGCCACAGGTTGTCGTAATCTGCCATCAGGCGGTCGATCGCGCCACCGGGTGTGATCGGCCCCTCGGGGTAGCCCCCGCGCGGGTCCTCCCCGGAGATGGCGGTCCAGAAGCCGGGGCCGTGGCCGACGAACTGACACTCGGGGAATCTGCGCATCATCCGCTCCAGCCGCGGGAGCCCGACCTCGTCCCAGCAGTAACCGGGGCCCATGTCGAACAGATACGGAATGCCGTGCTCGGAGCACTTCTCGTAGATCGGCCAGTTCAGCTCATCATCGAATGCCAGCCCGTTGAGCGCCTCTCCGAAGCCCTTCACACCGTAGCGCTCCACGAAGGTGTCGATGAGTTCGGGCAGGTTCTGCATGCGCGGGTCGAAGCAGCAGAACGCGATCAGTCGCTCGGCGTAGGCATCGCGGTCGTCCACCGCCTGCTCGGATGTATAGTAGCCTCCGACATGCACTTCCGGGCTCTCCAGCGGCAGCAGCACCGCCATGTCGATCCCGTTGCGGTCCATCCAGTCGATCAGCCCGTGCACGGACGGCGAGCGGCGGCCATCCGGGTACTCGTGGCGAAAGCAGTTGCCCAGGTGAACATGCAGGTCCAGCAGCATCGTGCGCACCTCCCGGCGGCGGTCATTGCAGGTGAGGGCTTCGGCGCGCGCACACCGATTCCCTCCGTGGGCGGAGGTGTTCCCGGCAGAGGGCCTGAAATGCC
The DNA here is from genome assembly GCA_964484945.1 of uncultured Armatimonadia bacterium. GTDB lineage: Bacteria > Armatimonadota > Zipacnadia > Zipacnadales > UBA5352 > UBA5352. Next base: position 14,518 of record CAZAHB010000100.1, read on the forward strand.
CTGCGGCCGAGGAGGCTGAGCCATGGCACGCGTGCTTGCGATCCTGATGGCGGTGATGATGGCCACTGTCTGCCCCGCCGCGGAGTGGGTGACGGGGGACGGGCTCTCCGTCACACTCGACGACGCCACCGGTGCGGTGGACGCTGTGGCCGTTGACGGTGAGGCGCTTCCGCTGATCGAGGGCGAGCGCGGGGGGCTCTTCCTGCAGGAGTTCAGTCGCCCCGACACTGAGCCCGAAGAGCGGCTGCTGATGGACTTCGACGCGGAGGAGGGCGGCTGGACCTCCGCGGTTGGTGCCCGGTGGGATACCGAGAAACCCTTCGCCAGGGCCGGCGACGGCGTCCTGCGGCTCGGCGACGGAGAGCAGGCGGGCGCGGGGATGGCCACCGCCGGGCCCGTCGCTATGCGCCCCGGCGAGCTTGTCACGATCTCCTGGCGGGCGCGCGCACCCGAGCCGGGCATGACGATGATCCTCTGCGTGCGACCGGTGGACGCCGAGGGCGCGGACATCAGCGCGACGGTCCCTCCACCGTCCGGCTGGGCGCACACCCCCTACTCCCGCGCGCATTACACGGTCGGCTTCCGCCCCTCTCAGGACTGGTCAAGCTACGAGTACGACTACGTGGTCCCGCCCGGCGTGCGCGCCGCCCGGATTTCTCTGCGCGTCTACGTCGGCGGGGCGCTGCGGGCGGAGATCGATGACCTGCGCGTGAGCGTGCGGCCCGGCGGCTGGCAGGAGGAGCATCCGGTCATCGGCCGCGTGACGGGCGAGCGCGAACTCACCCAGTCCGCGGTGGTGCGCGGGCTGCGCGTCGAGACGCAATACCACGCCCACGCGAACCACCTCTCCGCGGAGGTGACGGTGCGCTCCGAGGAGCCGCTGCAGCCGCGCTCCTTCCGACTCACCTGGCGGCTGCCCATCAACGCCGCGGGCCGGCGCTGGGCCTGTGCCCCCGACGAGGCCACGCCGATCGAGGCCGGCGGGCGCTTCAAGGACCCCATGGCCTTCGGCGGGCACGTGGTCGGGCGCTACCCGCTGGCCACGGTCGCGGGAGACCGCGCGGCCATCGCGATGGCGACCTCGCTGGACCCGCCCGCCCTGCAGGGCTTCTGCTACGACCCGCGCGGACTGACCACGAGCGCTGATTTGGCGCTGTCCCCGGCGGCACCGGACGCCCTCGCGCGCCTGCGCTTCGTGATCTACCGCCACGATCCCGCGTGGGATTTCCGCGCGGCGCTGGAGCGCTACTACGAGATCTTCCCCGATCTGTTCACCGGCCGCGCCGAGCGTGGCGGCTGCTGGACGCTGCGGCTGCCCGACCGACAGACGGAGGCGCCGGAGGACTTCGGCCTCGCGTTCTACGAGTGCCACAGCGCAGGCGAGCAGGCGCGGGCGTGGTGTCGCGAGAATGACCTGGGCACGTTCCGCTACATCGAGCCCTGGGGCGTGCGGCAGAACTTCCCTGACGCGGAATCGCGCGAGGAGATGCCGCCGCTGGACGAGCGGCTGGCACAATTGCGCGCATGGGCGGCCGAAGAGCAGACAGAGGAGACGTGGATGGGCGCGCCGCGGGATCGCATGGCCCATGCGGTGCTGGAATCGATGATGATCGGCCCGGACGGGCGGCCGGTCTACCGCGAGGACCTTTACTCCCACTGGGCCGCCTGGTGGCAGACGAACACCGACCCGGACCTGCCGTCCCCCAACCGGGCGGACCTCTCGCGGGAGACGCGGATCGACCCCGCGCTGGAGTGGGCGGACGGCATCTACGTGGACAGCGTATCGGGCTCGCACATGGGGCAGGAGGACCATGCGCCCGGTCACCTGGCGGCGGCGGACCTGCCCCTGACGTTCTCTCTGCAAACAGGCGATCCGATCGCGCTCAGCGGACTGGCGCATGCCGAGTTCCTCACGTGGCTGCGGGAGTATCTGCGCGAGCGCGGGAAGCTTTTGATGTTCAACCTCTTCCCCCCGGCCACTCGGCTGGTGGGCCATCTCCCGGACGTGACCGGCTGCGAACTGGTCGGCCCGGAGGACCTCGACCGGGCGATGGCCCAGCGCATCTACGCGCGCCACCGCCCGGTGAGCAACCTTCTGCAGTGGAAACGCGCGGTCCTCAAGCGCGTACCGGCCGCGACGCCCGAGCAGATGCGGGAGTACTTCAACAACCAGCTTCTGTTCGGCTTCTGGCCGGGGATCTCCACCGCCGGCGGTGGCACACAGCCGGGTTACCGTGGCATGCAGCGGTACTTCCGCACCCCGGAACTGATGGAGCGTGACCGGGCGCTCTTCCGCGAGTACATTCCGCTCTTCGACGCGCTCAACGAGGCCGGATGGCAGCCGGTGCCGCATGTGCGCGCAGAGCCGGACCTGCGTGTCGAGCGCTTCGGGGACGACCTGCTGACCGTGCACAATCCGCATGACAGCACCGTCACCGGTGGCTTGATGCTTGACAGGCAGTGGTGGGGGGAGGTCGAACGGGCGGAGTACGTCGGCGGGGGAGAGAACCCGTTTCAGGGCAGGCTGCTCACGCTGAAGCCGAAGACAACGGTCGTGTTGCGTGTCGTGCGTCACGGAGAGTAGATGCTGACCGGAGGTGCGCCATGACGCGACTGGACGGACTGGAGTGGAAGCCGGCGTGGATCTCGCACATGGGCTGTCACCACGGATGTACCGACTACCTCGGGCTGGATATCTCGCGCGCATGGATCTTCGGTGGCACGGGTCACGCGTTCGCGCTCAACATCCACGAGGAGCTTTGCCCCAGCGGCCCGACTGCATGGATGACCGACTCGGTGGATCGCCTGGCGGCGAACATCGGCTACCTCGTCGAGGGGGTCTCGGGGCACATCTCTCAGCGCGACTTCGAGGCGCGGCAGAAGATCGCCTGGGCACTGGTCACCGGATGCATCGATACGGACGTTCCGTGCTATGGCTGGGACCTGGCGATTCCGGAGTGGTACGTGATCAACGCGTACGACGATGACGGGTATTACTTCTCCGGACCCGGTGCGGATGAAGCGACGATGCCCCTCGGGCGCGATGAGATCGCGCGCACCGAGATCGGCTGGCTGCAGGTCAACTGCGTGGTCCGCACCACTCCGTCCCCGGATGAGGAGATCCTGTGCGGCGCCATCGGCTTCGCTCTGGACAATGCCGATGGGAAGCACCTGCACGAGAACTACGTCTCCGGCCCTGCGGCTTTCGCCCTCTGGGCGGATTCGCTGGAAGCCGGCAGGGCCCATCGCTTCGGCGCCGGTTACAACGGCGAGTGCTGGCGGGAGTGCCGAAAGATGGCCGCGGAGTTTCTGCGCGAGGCGAAGGAGCGCATCGGTCGCGAGGAGGCGCTCTTCGACGAGGCGATCGCGCACTACGCCGCGGTTGCGGACGCGCTGGGCTGCGTGGTCGAGCGCATCCCGTTCAAGATGCCCGCGGACCTGTCAGCCGAGGACGCGACGGTCCAGGACGCTGAGTGCGCGGCCATCCTCCGCGAAGCCGAAAAGGCGGAGACACAGGGGTTGAGTGCGCTCAAGCAACTCGCGTCGGCCCCTTGAACACGCGGCCCCTCAAATGAAAGCGAGGCCGGCGCATGGCCGACCTCGCTGGACGCGCGTCAGGATCTTCGCTACGGTTCAGTCTTCAGCGACCGTCCACAGGCGATCCTCGCTGGTTGCCGTGGATGCGTTGAGCCACTTGGCGTGACCGTCGCAGAACCCGTAGTTCCCGCCGCCGTTATGCCGCTTGGCGACATTCGCCAGCGCTGGGTCATTGGTGGAATCTCCGCTGGGGTCCCGCTGGTCGGGCCCGTAGATGTAGAGGCTGCCATCGCCGTAGTCACCGGGGTCCGGGTTGTCGCCGATGATGATCGTCTCTGCCGGCTCCATGACGTCCGCGAGCGCCTTGCCGGGCCCGTGGCCGAAGCCGCCGGAGGAACTCATATAGCCGAAGTTCTGGTAGTTCCATCCGTAGCCGTGTGGCTCCGTCTGAACGCTGGGACAGCGGAAGACCTGCGTGTTCTTGATGTACGGCTGCAGAGCATCGTCCCAGTAGGTGCGATCGTCATTCGGGCCCCATGCGGACGCATAGGGGTATTTCTCATCGTAGTCCTGCGTATACTGCATCATCGCCAGCATAATCTGCTTGACATTGCTCAGACACGAACTCTGTCGTGCCTTCTCGCGGGCGCGAGCAAATACAGGAAAGAGGATAGCTGCCAGGATTGCGATGATCGCAATGACCACCAGCAGCTCGATCAGGGTAAAACCTTTGCGCATGTTGACGCCTCCAGTCTCATACTGCTGTCACGAAATGCACAGTCTACCACGTGTAACGGCTCAGTCAAGTACGTATTCTGTGAAGGGGTGCGACCGAATTTTGTAGGTTGCCCGCGTCAACGGCTCACGACGGCCTCACCCCCCGGCCCCCTCTCCCTCGGACCTGCTCGACAAACGACGTCTCGCAGGCGGGAGAGGGGGAGAACACAACTGTGAGTGCAAAGGCTTCCCGTGGTGGTTCATCGACCACAAAAACTACCTCCCCCTCCCGCCGAGAGGTGTCGTCTACCTCCAAGGGAGGGGGTGCCCGAATGCAAGACCTGCGCCAAGCGCATGGTCAGTATGAGGGC
>CAZAHB010000101.1:0-19076 GCA_964484945.1 uncultured Armatimonadia bacterium
GCGCCCACGCGACATGTCAGTCTACACCCACCTGCCATTCTGTGCGCGCAAGTCCCACTACTGTGACTTCAACTCGCGCCCCAGCTCAAACAGTGAGCGGGCACGGTACCTCGATGCGCTGAAAGCGGAGATCGACCGCCGAGGAGAGATCCTCGGCGGTCGGCGCGTACGGACGGTATTCTTCGGGGGCGGGACACCGACGGTGTACGACGGATCTGCGTTGACAGATGTGTTGGCGCGGGTAAGTCGGGAATCGGGAACCGGGAAACGGGAAACGGGGAAGGCAAACGATCGGGCATCGGGAACTGCGTCTTTTGTCGTGTGCAGGACGGGCTTCCAGCCCGTGAGTCGTCCCGTCGAGATCACCTGTGAGGCGAATCCCGAGAGCGTGGACCTGCACAAGCTGCGGGTCATGCGCGAGGCCGGCTTCAACCGCATCAGCATCGGCGCCCAGAGCTTTCACGATGATGAACTGGAGATGCTCGGGCGCGGGCATACCGCGGGGCAGACTGAGCAGGCCGTGACCGCGGCGCGCGAGGCGGGGTTCGAGAACGTGTCGCTGGACCTGATCTACGCGCTTCCGGGGCAGACCGTGGAACGGTGGCGCGAGACGCTGCTGCGGGCGCTGGCGCTGCATCCCGAGCACCTGTCAGCATACGGACTTGAACTCGCGGAGGGCACCCCCCTGTTCGATCGCCGGCAGCGAGGCGAGATCGAGCCCATCCCCGACGATCAGCATCTCGCGATGCGACAGATCACCCTGGAACTGTGCGAGCGGGCCGGGCTGGAGCGGTACGAGATCTCGAGCTACGCGCTGCCTGGATACGAGTGCGCGCACAATATCACATACTGGCACAATGACCCGTACATCGGCTTCGGTGCCGGGGCATGGAGCTACCTCGACGGAGTGCGCAGCGAGAATCTCCGCGAGCCCATGGAATACGCGGACGCGATCGAGGCGGGTGAGCTGCCCGCTTCCTACGAAGAACGCCTCGATCCTGACGATGCGCTCGCGGAGACGCTCATGATGGGCCTGCGCATGACCGAAGGGCTTCAAATGGCCGCGTTGCGCGAGCGGTTCGGGGGCGAGCGCATTCGCGATATGCTCGCGCGTGCAGAGCCGCTTGAAGCGATGGGCCTGGTCGATTGCTCGGACGGCCACATCCGCCTCACGGCGGAAGGCCAGCCGCTGCACAGCGAGGTGTGCGTGCGGCTGGCCTGAGCGGGCCGCTACTCGTCTGTCTCCGCAAACCGCATCGCGTACAGGTCCGCGTCACGCATCACGAAGCGCAGGCGGATCGGGACGCCCTGCCACTTCGGCAACGCCGCGCTTGCCGGCCAGGGGACCTCAAGATCCAGCGCATCGCCGTAGATCTCCGGACAGTCCGCCAGAGACATACCCGGCAGCGGGCGACCCCGCTCATCCTGAATCTCCACGCGAATCGCGCCCGCCGCGGAGGTCGATGCGTTCAGCAAAAGGCGCGCTCCCTCGAAGGTGAATGGTTCCGTGACGAAGTCGCCGCCGGCATACGGTGCGTTCAGTGACACGAAGCCGTCTGTTCGTACCGTGCCCCGAACGAGTCTCGGCTCCGGCCGGCGGTAATCTTCCATCCAGTATATTGAGATTTCGCTGTCGGACGTGGGGATGATCCCGCGCGTGATCATGTAGCTGCGCTCAGTCCACCGGTGCTCGCCGAGCCCCGGGCGGATGAATGCCTCGAGGTGGCGGTCCCACGTGAGCCCGTCGCGGCTCGACATGAAGACCCCCTCGGACAGGCCACCACTGGGCCAGTCCTCGACCACCCGGCGATGTGGCACGAAGCGCTTGGGGAAGCCGATGCGGAGGCTCGGTTCGCGGAAGTAGGGCACGACCGCGTTGGTATACAGGTGCTCCAGCGGCGCCTCCCCGAAGTCCAGCGACTGCGGTTCGCTCCAGTTCATGAAATCATTGGAGCGCGAAACGAAGATATGGCGCACCGAACCGACCCAGTTGCGGCCGTAGAGGCGGTACTCGCCGGCTGCCTCATCCCAGTAGGCGACATTCTGGCTGTCGAGCATCACGCGCCAGCTTTCGGCCTTGAAGACGGGTTCGCCATCGTTCATCACTCGCCAGTTGACACCATCGCCCGAGGCCCACGCGCACAGTGAGTGCAGGCGCTCGCCCACGTTCGGGCCGTAGGTGACGGCCTTGTAGCGCTCATCATCCGGAACACCCTCGCGCGTGTCGCGGAAGGGGCAGAAGTTGTGCGCGCCGCGCTCACCGGGCATGGTCTCGTCTGATTGGAGGATATTGGTGGGCCCACCGCCCTCGTAGTCGAACACCTCAAGCTCCGGTCGGGTCCACTCGATCCCGTCGGGGCTTTCGGCCACACAGACGTAGGCGATGCCTGCCTCATCGGGCCAGCCGCGATAGTAGAGCCGCCAGCCGTCGTCACACGGCGCGATCGCGGGATAGCCGCACAGATAGCCCTCCCAGGGGCGGTTGAAGGTGAAGACCGTCTCCTGCGGTGTCGGCGAATGAAGGCGCAGCGAGAGGCCGTTTTCGCGCTCGATCATGTGATCATCCACGAAGAGGTGCAGACGCGAGCCGAGTTCGATCATTGTGATCTCCCCGTGCAGCGTGGTGAATTTGGAGCAGGTTCGCGATGAAGCGAGGGAGACCTGCTTCACCGGTCACGGGGCGGCAACCGCTTCTGTAACGAATCCACCGTCCCGATGGAACCTTCAACGGGGCCCGTTCCGTCCTATGGGCAGGGAGGGGCACTGTCGAGGGAGGTCTTGAGATGCTTCGAAGACTGGTTCTGTGTGGGTTCGCAGTGGCTATCATCGCCTCAGGCGCGGCGGCAGATGGGATCCTGATACCCGGCCCGCCCGACATGCCCGAGCCTGAGGCACCGTACTTCACGATCAAGTATCACCACGTGGATGTCGATATCCGCGACCAGGTTGCGACCACCACGATCGACCAGGTGTTCGTCAACGAGTCCAACCGCGAGCTTGAGGCAACCTACCTCTTCCCGCTGCCACCGAACTCGATTGTGCGCGATTTCGCGGTCGAGGCGGATGGGGAGAAGATGAGCACAGAGCTGCTCGAGGCCGAGAAGGCTCAGGACACCTACGAGGAGATCATGCGCCGGCGCAAGGATCCGGCGCTTTTCCAGTACGCGGGCAACAACACGTACCGCTGCCGCATCTACCCGATCCCCGCCGATGGTGAACGGCGTATCGTGATCACGTACTCCGAACTGCTGGGGCAGGACGCCGGTGTGGTCGAGTACATGTATCCGATGAGCACCGAGCAGTTCTCCACTGAGCCGGTGGGGGAGACCGTCGTCAACTGCTCGATCACCTCCCGCGACCCGATTGCGAGCGTGTACTGCCCGAGCCACGATGTCTCCGTCAGCCGCGAGGGGCAGCGTGACGCGAATGTCTCATACGAAGAGAACAACACGCGCCCGGACCGGGACCTGCGGCTTTGCTACACGATCTCGCAGGACGCAGTGGGCACGCACCTTCTGACCTTCAAGGAGCGCGAGGATAACGGCTTCTTCATGCTGCTGGCGGCGCCTTCGGTTGATGTGCAGGCCGATGCGGTGCCCAAGAACGTGGTCTTCGTGCTTGACCGCTCCGGCTCGATGAGCGGCGACAAGATTCAGCAGGCGCGCGATGCGCTTACCTTCTGCGTGAATCAGCTCAATGACGAGGACACGTTCGAGATCGTTACGTTCTCGGACAACATCCGCTCCTTCGGCGATGAGTTGCAGGGCGCAGATTCGGATACGATACGGAACGCCCGCAGCTTCATCAAAAAGATGGAGGCCGCCGGCTCAACCGACATTGACTCGGCCATGGAACTGGCGATGGAGCGACGCCGCCAGGATCGCCCGAACTATGTGGTTATGCTCACCGACGGACTGCCCACCGCGGGCGTGACTGACCTCGGGAAGATCCTCGAGAACGTGGAGGACAATCGCGAGGAGATGGACGACGCCTCCACGCGGGTCTTCGTCTTCGGCGTCGGCTACGACGTGGACACCCACTTCCTGGATAAGATGTCCGTGAACAACGGCGGCGTCGCGACCTACGTCCGCCCGGAGGAGAGTATCGAGGCGAAGGTCGCGAGCTTCTACGGGAAGATCTCGCGCCCCATGTTGACGGACATCAGCGTTGATTTCGGCTCGATCAGGACATACGACATGCTGCCGAAGGAGTTGCCGGACCTGTTCTACGGCTCACAGATCGTGGCGCTGGGCCGGTACGAGGATCGGACGACAGGGGAGTGTGAGGTGACGCTGTCGGGGCAGACGCCCGATGGCTCGGAGAGCTTCACGATCGACGCGGAGTTCCCGCGCCGCTCGACCTCGCGCGACTACATCCCGCCGCTGTGGGCCGCGCGGAAGGTCGGCTGGCTGCTTGACGAGATCCGCCTGCACGGGGAGAAGGAAGAGCTTGTGGACGAGATCGTGCGGCTTGGAACCGAGTACGGCATCCTGACCGAGTATACCTCGTTCCTCGCGACCGAAGGCGGGGAGATCACCGAGGATGAGGTGGCAGATCGGCTGAGCGGGCCCCGTGGCGCCCTTGGCGCGGGAGGCGCGCTCCAGGCTGAGAGCATGGGGGCGCACGCGGTCTCCCAGCGGGATAATGCGCAGACCATGCAGAAGGCCGCGAATGTGGCCGCTCAAAACATGTATCAGGATGCCGAGGGCAACTGGCAGCGCGTGGGCAACATCCGCAACGTCGGCCAGCGCGGCTTCATACAGCAGGGCCAGCAGTGGGTGGACAGCCGGCTGCGTGTCGGTGAGGAGGACGAGCTGACGCCCGACCTGCAGGTGCAGGCATTCAGCGAAGCTCACTTCCAGCTTGCGCGCGCGTTCCCGACGCTCAACTCGCAGTTCGCGGTGGCGCAGAATATGCGCGTGCTGCTCAACGGGCAGATCGTGGAAGTCGGCGAGGAGGGCAAGACATCGCTGACCGAGGCTGAGCTTGAGGCGCTTGAGGCTGATGATGACGGCGCGGAAACCGGCGAGGCGCCTCCTCCAACCGGCGAGAAGCAGATGGGGCGGACCACGCTGCTCGACGGCATCGGGCGAATGCTGGCGGGGTGGTGGACCAGCGTTCGGGGTGTGATCGGGTAGGGCAGCTCTGCCCGAACGACGGCCTCACCCCCCTCGGAGGCAGACAACTGTGAGCGGAATGGCGGACGGATCGAGAGCGCGACCAAGTGGCCTCATTCCCCCTCCCGCCAGTCCCGCCGCCCGGCGGGACAGGGAGGGGGTGCCCGAGCGTCGTGTGCGAGGGCGGGGGAGGTGGGTTGTTGATGGTGGGACACAGGCGGGGCGCGCTGCTAAGTACGCTGAAACGCTCCCGCACAAGCTGCGAGAGCGTTGTTGAAAGATGAACCCAGGGGGTCGAGGGAACGTGTCCCGGCGCGCTGGCTCTTGTCGGCGCACACCTATCCGCTATCCATGGGGGCGGTGCGTTTTCGCTCCCAGCGGACATTAGCGGCCCGTGGCAGCCATCTGCCGAACAGTGCCCACGGGCGAATGCTGGCAGGGGTTTGGGCCGGCATACAGAAGTACATCTGAGAGTGAGGCCGGAAACCGCGGGCATCAGCTCCCGGCCATCGCGGTCGGGAGCTGTCGCGTTGAGGAGAGGTGGGCACATGCTTCCTGTCGGACCGTTGATGAAGGAACACCGCAATATCGAGCGCATGGTCGCGCTTATCGCCGATGAGGCCGAGCGACTCGCGGCAGACAATGGCGAAGAGCCGAACCCGGATTTCAACTACGATGCGCTGACATTCATGCGCGAGTATGCCGACGAATGCCACCACGGCAAAGAGGAGGATATCCTCTTCGAGGAGCTGCAGGATCGCGACATCTCCGAGGAGCACCAGGAGATCATGGAGCGTCTGCTCAACGACCACGCGCGCGGCCGCGAGCTTGCCGCGGGCCTCGAGGAAGCCACCGACCGCTGGGAGGACGGCGACGAGGCGGCACGAGGGGATATGGTCGAGGCGCTGCAGGGCATCGCGGAACTGTATCCCGATCACATCGCCACCGAGGACGATGACTTCTTTATCCCGGTCATGGAGTACTTCTCCGACGACGAACAGGAGGAGATGATCGAGGAGATGTGGGACTTCGATCACGACCTCTTTACCGATGTGTATCAGGGCTGTCTGGCCGAGTACGAAGATTGATGCAGGACAGATCCAGTACCTGCCGAATCCTCAACTGAAGAGGAGGCCAGACACGGGGAGGTGGTGGTGAGGTGGATAGACGCGAGTTCGTGAAATGTGTGATTGGAACCGCCAGCATCGCCGGCATCGCGGTCATCACCGGGTGCAATGGCGAAGAAGATGAGCCGGTCACAGGCGAGCCGACAGAGGAGACCTTTGGAGGAGGGGTTGGACAGATGGCTTTCGAACTGCCGGATCTGCCGTATGCAAAGGACGCACTTGAGCCGTTCCTCGGAGAGCAGACGCTCACACTCCACCATGACAGGCACCACCAGGGCTACGTGGACGGCCTCAATGCGGCCGAGGAGAACGTGGCCGCGGCGCGCGAAGCGGGGGACTTCAGCAGCATCCGCACCCTGTGTGACGCGCAGGCCTTCAATTACTCCGGGCACCTGTTCCACTCGATCTTCTGGACCTGCATGAGCCCGGATGGTGGTGGGGAGCCGGAGGGGCCGCTTGCCGAGCAAATCGAGACGGACTTCGGCAGCTTGGCGGACTTCAAAGCACACTTCCTGGCGGCCACGAACGCCGTGCAGGCCTCAGGCTGGGGTGTGCTGGCGTGGCAGCCGCTGGGCGAGAAGCTGGTGATCCTGCAGGCGGAGAAGCACCAGAATCTGAGCGAGTGGGGCGCGCAGCCGATCATGGTTCTGGACGTGTGGGAGCACGCCTATTACCTCGACTACCAGAACCGCCGCGGCGAATTCACCGAGGGCTTCTTCGACGTGGTGAACTGGGAGGCCATCGGAGCCCGCTTCAGGCGGACCATGGAGTAGCACGGAAGTAACGTGGCCACCAGCTCGGGGCCCCGGGAACGGGGCCCTCGAGCGTGTACAGACTATAGCTCCGCCGGCTCGGAGTGCTCGCTGCCGAGGTAGTGGCCCCAGAGGATGAGCGTCAGCGCGATCAGTGCGCCGATCACCCACATGTCAGGCAGAAAGAGCAGCGCGACAGCGGCTCCCACGCACACGGCGATGGTCAGCGCGGCATAGAGGCGCAGGGCGCGGTGCGCGACCTCGGGGCTGTAGCGGCGGCCCTTCGCTGGCGTGCTCCCGGCGATGAGCAGTGAGCGGAGTATCAGCAACCATGGAATGCCGACGGGGACGAGACTGCCAATCACCCACAGAGTCGGGGGCGACCTCCGCGCGTAGCGGCCGATCCAGAATGGGACACTTACAAGCCCCAGCAGCGCGATGAGGCTCATCAGGAATGCCAGGCCGTGCCGTAGCCGGAGTTCGCGCGGCGCAGGCCTGTCGGTAATCTTCTCCACACGCCGCTCATGCCAGCCTCGAGCTTTGAACAGGCCCCAGATCCCGACGAGCCATATGAAGGTCCCCGCTATCTTCGCCGGCGCCGCGCGCGTGTACTCGGGATCGCCGACCATGTAGGTGAGTGCAATGATGACTGCCGAGATGAGGACCCAGCCCGCGGGCATGAGCCAGATCCACTTGCGCAGCGCCTCAAATTCCAGATCCTCCTGATCAGACCGGGGCATCCGAGCACCGCCACGCTCCGAAGTTCAGCCCTGGAGGCCGTCGCTGTCTGATGCTCCTCCCCGCAGTCGCACGATGAGGATCACCACGACCACGGTCCCACCGACGACACTTGCGCCGAACGTGGACGCCGCCGGGTGGTCGCCGATCACGGCGGGAAGCTGCTCGACGTGTGTCGAGAGGATAACCCATCCGATCGCAGCGCCAACCAGCCACGCGCCTATGGGGAGCATGGCGTCGATGGCCGCCTCGCGGGGGTCGTCTTCGCGTGAGGTGAGCGCGCCAATCACGCCGCCCGCCGCCACGAAGAGCGTGCTTACCAGGACCAGCGACCACCCGGTTGCAAGTGCCGCCGCGACCCCGACGGGCCCGGCGACGATGGTGCCGATGGCGGCGCGGGCGATGGGCGAACTCCACGCGTGGCGATTCCCGGTCGCCGGCGATTCATCGCTCACAACATCTGCTCCTTGCGCGAGAGGTACCATGCGCTGCCGATGGAGGCGATGGTGCCGCCGATGACTCCCGCGATCATCAGCGTGCCCCAGGAGGGCGTCGGACGAATATTGTATTTGTCGTGGGAAATGCCCATCATGACGACGAAAGCGCCGATGAGATAGGCGATGGCGCAGATGGCTCCGATCACCGCGCCCAGCAGGCGGTCATTGGGGCGGGCGATTGCGCCGGCGATGATGGCGCCGACAAAGGCCGCCGTGATAGCGCCTCCTATCGCGCCATCCCCGGTGAACTGGCCGACCAGGTAGCCCACGGGCGCGGCGATGCAGACCGCGACCGCCGCCACCCACATGGTGCTCTGCCACTCGCGGGTGGAGGCCTCCTGCTCGGCCTTAAGCTCTTCGTAGCCGGGCCCGTCGGCGATGCTGCTGTCAACCGGATCGCCGGGCTTCCAGCCGCATCGCGGGCAGGTCGCCTCGAAGGGCTGAAACTCGTACGAGCACTGCTCGCAGACAGTCGGCTCGTACTCCTCGTCATCCCATCCGGCGGACTGGAATGGCTTGTCATCTGGCATGGTGTGGCCTCCATGGTAAAAGAACAGTGGGCGGGCAGGGGAACTTCTCCGCGGCCCGCCCCTCCTGAACGGCACTCGCTATCAGGGCCTTTGCTCTACAACCCCGCCTCGGTACCTTCTGTGCCCTCCTCGGCCTTTGGCTCCTCATCCTCGATCATGTCCTCAAGCTCGTTGAGGTCGGCGACGCCGCTGAGGGTCAGCAGCGCCTTCTCCATCGCCATGTCGAATCCGGCATGGAAGCCGTCGCGGAAGCCATCGGTGAAGCCGTCGCGATAGCCGTCAGAGTAGGATCTGTCGTTGTCATCGCTCATGTTTATCCCTCACAGTTCGATCGGTCACGGTCACACAGTTGCGTCCGGTAGTCGCCGCGCCAGCCGTACTCCGAGCGCTCCACCAGCCCGTTGCGTTCGGGGATGACGTACTGCGAGAACCAGTCGTCCATCAGGCCGAAGAGATCCTTGCGGATATCCTGGTACCCCGGGTCATCGGCGAGGTTGTTGCGCTCACCGGGGTCCTCGGTAAGGTGGAACAGGTCGTCCGGGCCATGGGAGTGGCGGTAGACGTACTTCCACTCGCGGGTGCGGATCATGCGCACCGGGCCATATTCATCGTAGACGCAGATCTCCTCGGCAAGCTCCTCCTTCTCTCCACGCAGGACGGGCATGAAACTGCGCCCGGGCAGGTTCTGGGAGACCGGGATTTCGAAGCCGAGATAGTCCAGAAGCGTGGGCATGAAGTCGTATGCGGACAGGAGGGCGTCGCACTCGCCGACGGGGATTGAGCCAGGCTGGCTGATCAGCGCGGGAACGCGGACGGAGTTCTCGTACATGTTGCGCGGCCACGTCCCGTTGCCCTTGCCCCAGAAGCCGTGATGGCCGCATGAGAAGCCGTTGTCGGAAACGAAGAAGACGAGTGTGTCCTCGCGGATCCCGTAGTCTTCGAGCCTGTCGAGTATCTGCCCGACGCCCGCGTCCATGGCGGTCACCGCCGCGAAGTAGCCCTTGAGCGCCTCGCGGTTGCCGAGATTGCTTTCGGTCAGGCCGATGGCCCACGGGTGCATCTCCTCCTGCGGGCACGACTCGAACGCGCAGTCATCGTAGCTGTCCACGATCTCCTGCGGATGGTTGTTGATCCACGGCCCATGTGGGGCGGTGTAGTGCACGGAGAGGTAGAACTGCTCGTCATGGTGGCGGTCGAGGTAGCCGAGCGCCTCGTCGGTAATCAGGTCTGTGACGTAGCCCTCATCGGTAACAGGCTCGCCATCGCGGACCATGGGCGGGTCGTAGTAGGGTGCACCACCCTTCTGATGGGCATACCAGAAGTCGAAGCCATGCTGGCGATGCAGTGAATCGCCCATATGCCACTTGCCGGAAAGGCCGCAGTGATAGCCGTGTGCGGCGAGAACGTCGGTGTAGGCGACCTCGTCGCCGAGGTATTCCGTGGCGCCCGGGCCGATGTTGCCCTCATTGATCCACTCGTGGATGCCGTGCTGGCTGGGAATACGGCCGGTCAGGAAGGTGGCGCGGCTGGGCGAGCAGACCGGCGTGGTGCAGTAGAAGTTGTCGAAGCGCGTGCCGCTTGCCGCGAGGCGGTCGAGGTTGGGGGTGCGGATCTCATCATTACCGTAGCAGCCGGCAGCCCACGGCCCCTGGTCATCGGTCAGAATGAAGACGACATTTGGTTGATCCGGTTTGTCTGGCATTTCTCCGACACCTTTCCTTGACGGCGAACGACGGGAATGTGGTGCGCCGGCGCCCTGGCGATCGGGGACAGCGACAGTGCAGACCGCGTGCTGATGTGCGATTGGTCCGAGATTTTCGGCCCTGACGGGCCCGTCTTGCCGGGGCCGGTAGAGTTCGCGTTGTCCGGGAACTCCAGCACTTCGCAGAGCGAAGTCTGCTTGACGCATATGCGCCTTATACTGTACTCTCATCCTCGAACCGCTATTCGGCGGTTGCCATGCCGTTCCCTCCCGCTCGACCGCGCAGAATGTGCTCCGGGGACGTCCGGATCTGATGCCGGACGGTTTTCATGCGCGTCGGGCGGCTCTCTGTCAAAATACACGCGCCATCGGCGCAGGGGAAGGGTCAGATGCAGGAAGAGACCACCGACACCCGGGCATCGGGAGCCATACAGTCGCAGCCCCGGCCCTCGCGCAAGGTGCGCATTATCACGATGCTCGTGCTGGCCATCGGCCTTACGTGGCTGGCCGGCTACTGGATCCGCCAGGGCGAGATCATCGCGCTTTCGGCGCAGATGACCGAGGCGGTCCCGTCGATCCCCGGATTGACGGCGCTGCTGCTGCTGGCGCTGCTGAACCCTCTGCTGCGACGGCTGCCGTACGTCCGAGACCTCTCCTCAGGCGAGATCATCGTCGTGTACCTGTTCGTCACGGTCGGCACATTCATGTACGGCTGCGGCGTGACGCGCTTTCTGATCGCGACAGTCTCCGCGCCGTGGTACTACTCGACGCCGGTCGCGCCGATCGACACACTTGCTCCGAACATCCCCGCGTGGCTGTCCCCTCCCGAGGGCATCTATCACAAGTGGCTGTACGAGGCGTCGCCGACCGGCCAGGTTCCGTGGGACGTCTGGCGTATGCCCGTGGCGGCCTGGACGGGCTTCTTTGTGTTGTTCGGCGGCACGATGCTCTCACTGATGATTCTCTTTGCCGAGCAATGGATCGAGCACGAGCGCCTGGTGTTTCCGCTGGTTCGCCTGCCTCTCGAGGTGCTTGGGGAAGAGGGAGAGCGGCCTCTGTTCACGAACCGCATCGCGTGGATTGGTGTCGGTCTGGCGACCTTCCTGAACCTGTACCTGATGACCCGCGCGGTATTCTTCGGCGGACCGAAAGGGACCCTCAATTTCGATCTTGCCTCGGGCATCACCGGCGCTCCGTGGAGCTACATCCGGCCAATGCGCATGGACCTGCGACCGGGGCTGATCGGCCTCGGCTACCTGATCTCAACGGAGCTTTCCTTCTCGATCTGGTTCTTCTACCTTTTCCAGAAGATCCAGGCTGTCACGATGGCTGCGATAGGCTATCGGATGGGCGGAATGCCCTTCGTGCAGGAACAGGGGATTGGCGCGTACCTGGTGCTTGGGATGGTGCTGTTGTGGAAGGGGCGGCACGTGTTCAAGCATGCCTGGAACGGGCTGCTCAACCCCGATGTGGCGCAGGGCGACCGCTTCCCGTATAGATGGGCCCTTATGGGCGTGATCGTCGGGGTTGCGGGGCTGATGCTGTTCTTCGTATCGGCGGGGATGGCTCCATGGCTGGCGGCACCGTACCTGGCGATTCTGCTCATCGTGGGGATGGTGTACGGCCGGCTTCGCGCGGAGACCGGAGTGCCAATCCTGTGGGCATTCCCATACGGCCAGCAGCACAAGGTGCTCTGGAACTTCCTCGGCCAGGGCGGTATCGTGAGGCAGACGGCGGACCTGCGTTCACCGACGTTCTTCGCGCTGATGGGCTTCCTGTCGCGGGGCTACTTCCCCACGGTCTCGGGCTATCAGATCGAGGGACTGCACCTTGCCGAGCGGACGAATGTCACGTGGCGCAAGATGATACCCACTTTGATGATCGCGATCGCAGCCGGCTCGGTGTTCGCATTCATCTTCCACCTGCAGCCCTACTACCAGGATGGCGGCGTGGGCCTTCGGGGAGGTATCTGGGGCGCGGGCACCGCGCGACAGGAGTTCCAGAAGGTTCTTCGCGCGGGGGAGATGCCGTCACCGCCGGATGTGCCGCGGATCATCGCTACCCTTGGCGGGGGAGGCCTTGTCGCCGCGATTGCGGCCGCGCGCAACTATTGGTTCGGATTCCCCCTGCATCCGATGGGCTACGTGCTGGCGGGAGCGTTCGGCCACAAGCTGTGGGGGCCGTTCCTGATCGTGTGGATATGCAAGTCGGTGCTGCTGCGCTACGGAGGCAGCCAGTCGTATCTGCGGGCGCTGCCGGGCTTTCTGGGCTTCGCGGTGGGGCACTTCATCACCGCCGGACTGATCTGGGGATCGCTGGGCGCCGCGCTGGGTGGGCCCTTCCTGCGCTGGGGCGTGTGGTTCGGGTAACGGCAGCAACGAAAGCAAGGGCAGCAGCGACAGCGACGGCTCTGCCTTACGCCAACAGCTACAGCGAACGACAGGAGGGGGATCATGCGTGTTCGCGTGCTCCTGATGGTGACGGCCGCCCTGACGGGGGCCTGTGCGTGTGCCGAGATCGGGTACCAGCAGGGCTTTGAGGATGAGGCTGCCGAAGAGCTTTTCACGCACTCGTGGGGGGATGAGCCGGTCGAGATCCTCGCCAACGGTGTGGCGCCGGGTATCGGCATCGACGGCTCCCCTGCGGTCCATCTGAAGCTGCGTTTCCCCAAGGAGAGCGCGGAGGGCCAGTCCTACTGGCGTTACGACCTCGATGAACCGTTCCCCCTGACTGAAGAGCTTGAGACAATCTCCTTTGCGGTCAAGTCTACGACGCCCGTGCGATTGAAGATAGGCATCAGCCCCTTCGGATTCATCTACCACGGACCACAGAGCAAGGGCACCGGCGAATGGGAAACCGTCACACTGCAGAGCGCTTTCGAAAAGTTGCGTGACTGGTGTGCGCGAACAGATAAGCCGGCGAGCCAGGCATGGGTGCGCCGCATCATCTTCTCGGTGGTGCGTACTGATGACCCGACTGCGGATGTCGTCATCGATGACCTCAAATTTGCGGGGCCGCAGCTTACCAGACAGACGCTGGAGGCGGAACGTTTTGAGCGGCGGGTGAGGCGTGTGCGCGTCAGCGCCATCACCGAAGAGTGGAGCGATGACGGGCGAACGATCGAAGCGGTGGAGCGGCTTCTGGACGAGGCGGGCCATGATGATGCGGACCTGGCGCTGCTTCCGATGGAGTGCGTAAAGACCGACGGGGAACCGATACCGGGTCCTATCTCCGAGCGGATTGCCGCGAAGGCAGCGGAGCATTCGATGTACGTGGTGGGCTGTATCCGCGAGGCCGATGAGGAGAAAACGTACGTGACGAGCTTCCTGTGCGATCGCAGCGGCGAGATCATGGGGAAGTACCGAAAATCGCACAGGATGCCCGACGAGGACATGGATCTGGGCGACGAGCTTCCGGTCTTCGAGACGGACTTCGGCACCATCGCCATGCGCATTGGGAGTGATCGTCACTTCCGCGACATCGATCACGTCTTCGCCACGAAGGGCGCTCGCCTCGTGCTGTGGTCACAGAAGCCCGAGCCGGTGGAGGACGAGTGGCTGCAGGATGCGCCGGTCCTCGGGCGCGCGATCGACTACCGGCTGCTGTATGCCTGTGCGCGGTACTGCCGGGCGGGTGAGGGCTGGATTTCGAACAAATTCCCGCCCTACCGCGGGCAGCCGATCGGGCGCTCGTGGGTCGTGAATCGTGAGGGCCAGCGCGTTGCCTGCACACCGCGCAAGGGCGCCGGCGTGGCGACAGCAGTGATCCCCGCCACGCAGCTTCTGGGCTCCGGGCGCCGGGGCTCCGACAAGGAAGCGTTCAGTACCATTACGCAGCCGGTGACGCTTCCTGAGCCGCGCGAGTGGGCGAAGCGTGAGGTGCGGCTGACCGCGATCCAGAACCATGTGGGCTTCGACAGGCTCGTGGAGCTTCTCAACGAAGCGGGGCAGATGGGCACCGACCTTGCGGTGACCTACGAATTCGTCTGGATTCCTATTCGCGGCGGCTCTGAAGATGACGCGGAGCGGGTTGCGAAGTCGGAGGCCGCCGCGGCCGAGCGGCTCGAACAGATCGCTCAGATCGCCGATACGTGGGACATGTACGTGCTCGTGGCGGGCGTGGTGGAGGATCAGGCGATCAACGAGGGAATCGTCTTCGACCGCAACGGTGAAGAGGCCGGCCGCTACCGGAAGATCTTCTGTACCTATGATCTGCAGCAGGGCGGGACCGAGACCAACCTTATCGAGACTGACTTCGGTCGCATCGGGATTCACATCTGCGCCGATGAAGCCTATCCGGAGATTGACCACTGCTACGGTATCAAGGGCGCGGACATCATCTGCGTGCCCACCCAAAGCTGGGGCCCGGATGCGCTGCATCGCGATATGCGCGACCTCGCGCGGACCATGGACGCCGGAGCGTTCTTGGTGGAAGCAACGCACTCATGCAGCGAGGCACGCCATCGCTCGATCATCGCCGACCCCGCGGGCGCGATCGTCGCTTCATCGCCCTACATGCGGGGCGGCCTGGTGACCGCGGTCGTGGACCTTGATAATGACCGCCCGCGACGCTACATCCGCGAGTGGACCCCGCATGAGCCGAAGGGCTACCTGCCCCAGTACCAGCCGGATCGATTCCCCGCGGTCGCAAATGACCTTCAGCAGACCATCCGGGCGCAGCGCCGCCCCGAGTTGTACGAGGTGCCGGCCCCGGGGGAGGATGAGCAATGATGCGTTCTCGCGCGATAGCCGTGGTCATAGCGCTCGCACTGGCAGCGACTCCGTGCCTGGCCCAGGTGACGCTCGACTGGCCCGGTGGGACGCTGACGATCGATGCCGACGGGACGCTCGGTTCGCTCGTGGAAAAGACCGCTACGCGACAGTGCGCGCGGGAGACGGACGATGCGGTGGTAGTCGTGCGAGTCGACGGCGAGCACTATCCTTGTACCGGGGTGGAGCCGATCGATGACGGGTTCCGGGTGCGCTTCGAGGCGCTCGACACCGTACTGGAGTACGAGGCTGAGCCTGCGGAGGACTGGCTGCTGCTGACGCTGCGGGGCATCTCGGGCACGCGCCCGGAGCGGGTGACGTTCCGGCTGCCGATTGCGGTCAACGAGTACGTCGGCGGGATCCTGAATGCGGGCTGGGACGATGAGACCGCGGTCTGCCTGATGGCCGGGAATATGCAGGTTCGCTGCCGCGCGCGAGGTAAGAATGAGCCGTGGCTGAACTGCACCACGCAGGATGCGCCCGGTCCGGCGCTGGAGGGAGCGGCGGTGGCGCTGATCGCGTGCCCGACCGAGCAGTTCAAGACGATCGCGCGAGAGGTCTCTCATGCGTGTGACCTCCCCACGAATGAAGCCCCGGATGGCACACCCGTCAAGGACACCGACCTCGTGCGCGGTTCATACTGGTTCATCCAGGTGGGACCGTCGAACATCGATGACGTGATCGAGTACTGCCACATCGCGGGCATCGGCCAGGTGATGATGAACTCCGGGTCGTGGTGCGATGATGTGGGGCATTACACCTTCAAGGACGCCTATCCCAACGGCGCGGACGATCTTAAGAAGCTGGTTGATCGCTTCCACGACAACGGCATTCTCGTCGGGATGCACTGCTTCGTTTCGAAGGTTTCGAAGACCGACGCCTATGTCACGCCGGTGCCTGACCGGCGCTTCTGGGTGGACAAGCGCGACGTGCTGTCTGAGGACATCAGCGCCGACGCGACCGAGATCACGGTGCAGGGCGATCTCAGCGAGTGGGCGGGCAGCCCGGTAACCTCGCAGAAGTACTGGGAGGGCGGTGTCACCAAGCACCAGGAGTGCATCATCGGCGACGAGATCATCAGGTACGAGGCGATCGGGCCGGAGGGCGAGTGGAACACATTCCTCGGGTGCGAGCGCGGGGCGTGGGGGACTGCCGCCGCCGCGCACTCAGCAGGCGATGATGTGCGCCACTACGGGGTGGATGGCTGCATCAATGGCTACATCATCGACCAGGAGACCTCGCTGATGGAGGAGGTCGCCGACCGGATCTCGGACATTTTCGACTACTGCGGCTTCGACATGGTCTACTTCGACGGCGGCGAGGATGTCGACCGTCGGCGCTTCCACTACTACTCCTCGAACTTCCAGCACCAGGCGATGAAGCGTTTCAAGAAGCGTCCGGTTATCCACATGGGCACCGTCCTGACCCATCGCCTGTGGCACTCATTTGCGCGCAGCGGCACGGTGGACACCTACCTTAACACGCTGCGGGGCGCGATCATCGGCGGCCGCGAGATCGACGAATGGCCGACCGTCCGCGATCACATCGACCGCTCGGTGCGCCGTAACCTGCGGCTGAAAGAGGACATGATGCCGGCGGAACTTGGCTGGTTCGGCATCTGGCCCGCCGGCGAGAATACGGACGGGCTGCAGCTTGACGAGTTCGAGTACCTCCTGTGCAAGTCCCTCGCGCTCGACGCCCCGATTTCGCTACAGACAGGCACCACCACGATGGCGAAGCACCCGCTCACGCCGGGCCTGCTGGAGATGTTCAAGCGCTACGAGCAACTTCGTATGGATCGGGCTATCCCCGAGGAGCAGATCGCGCCGCTGGTGGAGATGGGGCGGGACTTCGTCATGCTGCAGGATGGTGATGAGGTGCGTTTCGCGGAGGTGCAGCCGCTTCCGGAGATTGGAGGCAGCGAGGATGTGCGCGGGACTGCCGGCGCGATCGAGGGTGGGAGTGTCGCGACGCTGTGGCACTTCCGGGGCAGGCGCGGTACGATAGCCGTCGATCTGCCGACGGATGCGCTGACACTGACCGACTTCTCGGGCGAGGAGATCGCGTTCGAGACGCATGGCGAACGCGCGCTGATCCCGTTTGCGGAGCGTCGGAACACGCTGCTGTGTGAGGGCATTGAGCCGGAGGAGCTTCGCGTGGCTCTGCGGGACGGGCGACTCGCGTTGCGGCCACCCATGAACGTCTGGGTGAAGCCGGGGGATTTCGATCGCATCGAGGGCGAGATGGCGCTGGGCTCACAGGTCGGTGTCGAGGAGGAGGGCGCGCTGACAGGGGATGTACTCGTCTCCACGGGCAATCCGAGCTTCCAGGAGCCGAAGCCATGGTTCGCGGAGTACACGGTGGATATCCCGCACACGGGGCCGTGGACGATCTGGGCTCGCGTGCGCTACCCGCGGGGCGGCGATGATTCGTTCGGCCTCCTGCTGCCGGGCGAGGAACTGACGCTCGATTACGACCAGGTACTGGGCAACTGCGGGCAGAACGAAGCGAAGTGGCACTGGACGGGCAGGGGTGCAGGACGCTCAACCGAGCCGCCGGGCCGCCCGATCACGCTGGTGCTTGACGAAGGCCCGTTCACCTTCCGCATCTACGCGCGGGAAGGGGCGCGGACGGAGGTCAATCCACGCCTGGACCTGATCTGCATCTCCGATGATTCGCTGGTGGTGCCCGATGACGGGATGGTAAGAGACGCGCTGACCGGAGGCTGAGCATGCCATGCCCCTCGAAGGCTGTCGGCAGAGGAGCTACTGATGCCCGAACACGGAGCGCGCGTTGTTGACGCGACGATCACATTCGAGGACTACCCGATGCGCTCGCCGCTGGTGCTCACCGGCGGGACCATCGAGGAGGCGACCGAGGCGCGCTGCACTGTCACCGTGGAGGACGCGCAGGGCCGGACCGCCAGCGGCCGCGGGACGGTCTTCCTGTCGGCCATCTGGGCATGGCCGCAGAGCGAACTGAGCTTTTTGCAGCGCGTGGACGCCATGCAGCAGATGTGCATCGAGATCGCGGACCGAATGCCGGTGTGGTGCCACGAGCACCAGCATCCGCTCGAACATGGGGTTACAATGCACGAGCGGGTGGACGGCCTCGGGATTCCCGTCGGCAAGCGCCTGTTCATCACCGAGCGCATCCCGACGCTGGCCGCGCTGGTCTGCTGGTCGCCCTTCGACCAGGCGCTGCACGACGCATACGGGCGGCTGCTGGGCAGCTCCAGCTACGAGGCGCTCTCGCGCGAGTTCCTGCCGCGGGACCTCTCCACCTGGCTGGGTGAGGTGGGGGAGGGGCACTTCCTCGACGAGATTGTCTACCGCCGCGAGCGCAATGAACTCGATGCATGGCTCGTCGTCGGCATGAATGATACTATGCGCAGGGCCGACGCAGAGGACCTCGGCGACGGGCTTCCCTCCTCCGTGGAGGGCTGGGTCGAGCGTTGCGGCTATCGGTGCTTCAAGCTCAAGACGAAGGGCGCCGACCCGGCGGCTGAGGCCGAGTGGGTGGCGGCAGTCTACCGGGAGATCGTGGAGATTCGCGATGAACTCGGCCTCGACGGGCAGATTGTCTACGAGGTGGATGCCAACGAGGGCTGCGAGGGCCCGTGGGTGGTGACGGAATTCCTCGACGCGCTGGAGGCGCTGGACGCGGAGGCGTACGCGGCGCTGGACTACCTCGAGCAGCCCACCGAGCGCGACCTGGCTGCGAATCGCTGGGACATGCAGCCGATCGCGGCGCGCAAGCCGGTGCTGGCCGACGAGGGCATCACGGGCCTGGGGGGGCTGCGGCTGGCGAGGGAACCCGGCTGGGCGGGCGCTGCGCCGAGGAC
>CAZAHB010000102.1:0-18983 GCA_964484945.1 uncultured Armatimonadia bacterium
AAGCTCACCATGCGTGATCTTAGGGCTGTAGCTGACAAGGCCGTTGTCATAGCCGCCGGTCTCGTGGCCCTTCTGGATGAAGCGCCGCTGCGGCACGAGCGGCCACTCCCACGCGTCATTGGGCGTGGCGATGCGAAGCTGGCCGCCTTCCTTGAGGCCCTTCTCCCCTACCGTGTACTCGAACGTCAGTGTGACGGTGCTGCCTGCAACGATGTCATCGCGCGGGGACATCGTAATGTGTCCATATTCGGTCATTGTGGTCTCCCTTCATGAAGGGGCCGGTAGCCTGACCGGCCGCGTACTCGTTCGAAGTCAAACGTCCTCCCCCGGCACCGCAAGCACGCCCCACTTCCCAAGCTCGATCCGCTCGCCGGCGCTGCAGCGCTTCTGAAAGAGCGTCACAGCGTTGGCCGGGCTTGCTCGGAAGAGGATAAACTCCCGCACCTGCGCCCGCTCGAATCCCTGGCGTAGAAGTGCAAGCTCCAGCGTGTCATCATTCCGCTCGGGTCTCGGCGTCAGCACCCACACGACACCGTCACTTTCGACGGTCGCGGCGGTCTGGTCGATCCTCCCCCGCACGAAGCGCGCGCCCGTAAGCTTCTCCGGCAGGTCGTCAAGCGTGTAATCCCGGTTGGTGAAGAGCTTCTCGTCCACGGCCAGCGTCGCCCACTGCTGACCCTCGTCCAGCGCAAGCTTCGCGGCGGGCTCCCGGATCAGAGGCGCAGCGTCCGCGTTCGTGGCCAGATGAAGCTCCTTCGGCTCGGGCGTGCCGGTCGCCTGATTTACGAGCACTCGCCGGCGGGCCTGATCTGACATCATCTCGCCTGCCAGCACGTCCGCCTCGGTGAAGGTCGCCATCAGTATCTGCTTCTCGGAGTAGCGCGAGAAGTCGTAGATGAGGTAGATCGTGCCATCCTCCGCCTGCGTGGCGTCGGGGTAGGAGACGCTCTTGCGATCATCGAGCAGCAGCCCACCCTGCCAGGTGCGACCGTCATCCTCGGAGAGATACGCGGTCAGGTGCGAGCGCGTGCGTCCGTCGGGTGGTGAGTGCTTCACCAGCAGCACGTTCCCGGACGCCAGTTGGCGAATGAAGAACCGCGCGGCGGGTACATGCGGTATCCATGACTGGCGGCCCTCAGACCATGTGCGGCCCTGATCGTGTGAGAAGCTCTCGCCGATGCCGTAGATGGTCCGCGCGAGCAACCAGAGCGTCTCGTCGTCCCGCTCGATCAGCATATGCTCGTCGCAACTGCGGCCGGGGATGTCCACACCGCCGCGGTACGCCCACGTCGCGCCCTGATCAGTGGAGGCGATCACGTTCGACGCGCTGCCGTCGTCTGAGCTGCGCAGAAACTCTTCGGGGGCGCTCGGACGCTTCGACCAGATCGCCGCGGGCAGCAGCCAGTCCCCATTCGACAGCGCCAGCGGCTTGTTCATCATGATGCCGTCGCCGAGGCGGCGGGGCTCCGACCAGCGCGGGCTCTCCTCACCGGGATTCTCCGAGACAATCGCCCAGATGCCCGCGCGACCGTCCCAAAGCTGCACCGCCTGCGCCCAGAAAAGCCACATGCGCCCAAGAGGGTCGATCCACAGACAGGGATCGAACGCCCGCACCCGGCCTGGTGGATCGATCACCAGCTTCAGATCCGACCAGGTGTTGCCATCGTCCGCGCTGGTACTGAGCATCACGTAGTTGTGCGGACCTTCTCCCGGCCCGCCGCCATACCAGGTCGCCCACAGGCGGCCATTATCCGCGCGTTCAATCCCCGGTATGCCCTGGAAGATGCGGACTTCCTCTGCATACTCAGAGCCCGGGTCGAAGATGACCGGCGGCGCCTGCATGGCCGGGTCGGCCTCGGTCTCACGCTGCGGCATGGTTGCTTCCTCCTGTGCGTGGATGCTGCCGTGAGTCCCGAGCAGCGCGATGTAGAGCGCAAGGACCGGCAGAGGTAGTTTGGTCACCGCGCCTCACAACCCCAGACGGTCGTTGATCCCCCGCATCGCCTCGATCACGAAGTTGATGTGCTCGGTCAGGTCCTCGCCTAGCTCCTCCGCGCCGGTGCGGATGTCGTCGCGATCCACCGCGGCCGCGAAGGATTTGTCCTTCATCTTCTTCTTGACGGAGCTTGCTTTCAGGTCGCTGATCCCGTTCGGGCGGACAAGCGCACAGGCCACGATGAAGCCGGTCAGTTCATCCACCGCGAAGATCGCCTTGCGCACGGGCGTGTCGCGAGGCACGCCCGTGTGCGGGGCGTGGGCCATGATGTCCTGGATAAGCTCGTCATCCACGCCGCGCTCGCGCAGAAGCTCCGCACCCTGCTGCGGGTGCTCCTCGATCGAGGGGTGGATCTCCCAGTCGAAGTCGTGCAGCAGCCCCACGATGCCCCAGTAATCCGGGTCCTCCCCGAACTTCTCCGCGTACGCCCGCATAGCGGCCTCGACCGCGTAGGCGTGCTTGCGCAGGTTCTCGTTCTCAACGTACTCATAAAGGATCTCCAGCGCCTCGTCACGTGTCATGGCCGTCGCCTCCCGCCTGTCTTGAACTCACTTGAATCTTCGCGGCGCACGGCACCTGCGCCTTCCAGATCAGCCGAGCGCGATCTCGACCATCTGCGTCCCCTCGACCTTCGGGATCACGAAGCCGCAGCGGCCGTCGGTCATCGTGAAGGCGATCTCCTCGCCTCCGGGCACCAGTCGCACGCCCGCGACCTCTTCGTCCACCCGCACGCTCACCGGCACCTCGTGCAGCGGGATGATGTCCTCGACGATCTCAAGCTGCTCGCTGCGCTTCTCGGGCACGTAGTGCAGCGCGTGCACGACCAGCCGATTCTCCGCCTCCTGGCGGTTCACCGTGAAGATCGCGGTGGACGGCGCCTCCGCCCGCAGGACCGGCTCCTCCAGCAGCATCTCGATCGCGTTGCCCACGATCTGCTTGCACCAGCGCGGCGCGCGCTCACGGTACTGGGTGAAGTGCGGGTGCGCGAGGTAGATGCAGTTTTCATTGCGCACCGCGCCGGGGTAATCCGCCGGGCCCTCTACCGGGGTGTGACGGTGTGAGCAGAAGTGCTCCCACGTGCGGTTGAACAACGGCTTCATGACGGGTGAAAGCACCTCGGCGTTGAGTTGTGGCTCGACCTGCGCGCCCTGCAGGTAGATGACGTATGGCGCATCGTAGAGCCCATCGCCCAACTTCTCCGGTACGATGAAGTCGGGGGAGTACGGCGCGTCGCCCTTCCACGCCACACCAAGCTCTCCCAGCGCGAAGCGCTCGCCACCCGGTTCGAGGCCCGAGCGATAGCTCGCGAGGACCTTTCCCCCGTTCGCGATGAACGTCTGGAGCTTTACGGCCAACTCCGGGTTCACCGGGATCTCGTCTGGCAGTACGATCAGCCGGTAGCGGGAGAAGTCAGCCCGGGAGTCGATCACATCGAACTGATGGTGCAGCTCCTGGAGAATCCTGTCGGCGCCGAAGAGCGACCTTGGGGTCGCGCGGTGTGTCGCGTCGCCCGCGAACTCCTCGGGCGTCATCACACCGATGTCCACGACCGCCTCGGCATCATGGCACCATGGCTCGGCCGCTTCGACCTTCTCGTACACCGGGCCGATGAGGTCATAGGTCGGTGCATCGATCTTCCCGTCGGGCGGAAGCTGGTCGCCGATCTCGCAGCGGCAGTTCAGCGCGAGCATCCGCAGGCACTCGTACTCCAGTGCCACCGGGTTGCGGTAGGAGTGGAAGTCGCCCCAGGTGGTGTGGAATTTCCCCGTATGGGAGATCGTCGGCAGGCCCAGTGTCCGGGCGTAGCGCTGCGTGGGTGGGAAGTGCGCGTAGCCCCATGCGCCACCCGGCAGCGATTCAAGCTCGAAATGCGTGTAGTTGGCCTTCATTTTTCGGTGCATGGGCCCGATGTGCCCGGAGTTGTAGAAGATGAAGGCGTCCGGCTGGTGCTTGCGCACAAGCGCGCTCATTCGCTCCTGGAAGCGCAGCAGCACATCGACCGCGTACTGCTGGCGGTCCTGCTCGTCTTCGGGATTAAGGCCCTCCTCGCGCATACCCTCGATACAGTGCCGACAGACGCACGGCTGCGCGTGGACGATGTCGAAGAAGAAGCCGTCGCAGTCGAAGCGCGTCAGAACCTCTTCGGTGTGCTCCGCGAGGAAATCCACGTAGGGCGAGTTCTTGCACAGGCGGCGGTAGAAGCCGGCCTGAAAGGGCTTCGTGCCGACGTAGCAACCCTCCGGATCGACCATGCACCACTCGGGGTGCTGGCGACTGGAGTACAGGTCCCACTCGACGGTGATGTAGATCGGCACCTGGATGTCGGCCGCGTGGCAGGCCTCGATCTGCCGTCCGATGAGGTCGGTCTGCAGGTGCGGGTGCACCCGCTCGGGATGCGTCTCGGACGGATAGTAGATCCAGCCGTGATGGCCGCGCGCGAAGCAGCAGATCTGGTTGACGTTTGCGTCTTTCAGCGTAGCGACGAACTCATCGGGATCGAATTCTTCGCCGATGTTCGGAATATCGCCAGATGTGTGGAAGTCAAGGTGGATTGCTCGGTAGCGCAGATCGCTCATGTTCTCGGCCCCTCTGTGATCGGATCGCGATGTGAGATGGAATGTTCGCCGGTCAGCGGCCGGAGGCCTTCGCGATCCAGAACGCATTGAGACGAGCGCTATGCGAGCCGCTCGCCTCGGTGACGCACCTACGGCCAACTCCTACCGCCGCACCTTCACCTTCGCGTGACCGTCGCAGTAGAGGACGACAGGCCCGGAGATGTGCCAGCCGGGGCTGAAGTCCTGCGCGAGGATCGCCCTGGACGGGTCATCCTCCCACGAGGGCCTGTCGATCATCTGCACAGGCATGCCGATGTCGAGAAGGCCCAGGCCGTAGTCGTAGCTGGTGCCCTGTGTGGTGTACATGTTGTCCCGATCGCTCGGGCACTTGAAGATCTGCTGGTTCTTTGTGTAGGGCTCCACCACATGCTGAATGCCGGGCGGGCCCTGGTGGTAGCCGTCATCCGGAGGAGGCTCGGCCGGGTACTGGTTCGCGAGCGGCAGCAGGCCGTCATGGTCCTGCGCGTACATCTCGACCGCGAGACCGATCTGCTTGAGATTTGAGGTACAGTTGGCCTGGCGCGCTTTCTCCCGCGCCCTGGCGAAGACCGGGAACAGGATGGCAGCGAGGATCGCGATGATCGCGATCACAACCAGCAGTTCTATGAGCGTGAACCCGGCATGTCGTGTGTTTCGCATTGCGTCTATCTCCCTTCGAGCAGGCGGCGTCACTGCATGTTGTTGAGCTTCGCCATCGCCTGCAGCAATGGCTTGATCTCCAGTCGCTGCTCGGGGGTGAGCTGAGTGCTGTAGTTCATCATCCGGTCCATCATCCGCGACATCCGGCGCCCCATGCGCCCACGACGGCGCTGTGTGCGCTCATCGTCCTGGCCTTCGCCATCGTTGTTGCGAATGCGCTCGGCGATCCGCTCCATCCACTGCACTCGACGCTGGATACTCTCCTGGCGTTCCTCCTTCGGCTGCCGCCAGAACTCCGCCCAGCGTTCGTTGAAGCGCTGCTCGCGCCGCTCCTGGCGTGTGGCCTCCCGCTGCGCGATCTCCTCCTCGGTAAGCTTCCGTGGCGCTGAGACGAGATAGACCGTGCGCCACTGGGCCCCTGAGGCAGCCGCAATTGCGTCCAGCGCATCCGAGAGTGGAGCGTCCTCAAGCTGCACAGAGACGGCTCCGGTCAGTCCCTCATCCGCGATGACCACGAAGTGGGTGCTCAGCATGAATGCGCTTAGCGCGTCCTGCAGCGGCGAGTCGGTGAGATCAAGCGTGATCGTGTCGGTTCGCCCCGGAAGCAGCAGGCCACGGATCGGGTCAGCGTACTCGCGCATGCGACGGAACCGGTCACGATCACCCTCCGCTGCGCCCTCAGGCGCGGGCGGCTGTGCAATCGCGCCCCCGGGTCCCTCCAGGGTCATGCCGAACCCGCGCCGGCCGCGGTCTGCCGGCCGGTCGCGTTCGTCACGCTCATCATTCTCATCGTTATCGGCCTCTGCCTGCTCATCGCCCGCATTGGCGACATCACCATCGTCAGCCTGTTGCTCGCCGGGTGGGCCGCGTCGCTCGCCGTCCTCGCCGCGACGTCCACGCATCCCGAACAACTCAGCGCGCTGCTCATCAGTCAGGCTCGCAAACCACGCATCCCGCGCTTCATCGAGTTTCAGAATAAGCTCCGAGGCGGTGTAGGGCTCATCTGAACGTGCTGTCTCCAGTATGTAGAAGCGAGTCCATGAGGCATTCACTGCCTCCCCAAGCGACGTGACGGCCTGCTCCAGCGTGAAATCCTCCAGCGCGCCCGTGACTGAGCCCTCAGTCCACTCAGTTACGGCCACCTGCACGCCCATCTGATTCTCAAGTTCCTCCGCGACCTGGGCAGCCGTCCAGTGATCGGCAGTCATGCTCACCGTCGCCGAATTGGTTTGCTCGTCAGACTGCCCGAACGCGGGCAACGCAAGGGTCATCGCTACCACGACAAGACCGACGGTATGCCTGTGCATCACAATCCCTCCGTTCGTCGTCGCACAGCGTACACGGTTACTCATTCGATATCTGTATCCCCGCGAAAGTACCATCGCTTTCTATCAGTCATCATCGCCCCTCGGACCACCCCGCCGACCTCGCCACCGCGTCCGAGCCAGCTCCCACTCCTCCGCACTCAGCACCCCGTCGCCATCCATGTCCGCCTGCCCCAGACGCTCGCGCATGCGCTCCGGCAGTTCATCGACCTGGACCTTCCCGTCAGCGTTCGCATCGAGGAGCTCGAGAAATCGCGCTCGGCGCTCCTCGGGCGAGATCCTTGCGGCCGCGGGCCTGCGTCGAGGCAGTGCTTCGCGAAGCTCCTCGCGGCTGACTTTGCCGTCAGCATCCGCGTCCGCGGTCATGATCCGCTCCCGGAATCGCTCGGGCACCTCATCCGGACTGAGAAGACCATCGCCGCTGGTGTCATTGCGCTCGAAGAGTCCGCCGCGGGGATCCCGGTCCTGCCGCGCCACGTCGCGGGGCGCATCCGCCCGCTCAAATCCGCCCCGGCGTTGGCGCGGAGGCCTCGCAGGCTCACCGGTGACAGGCGAGGTGTCCTCCCCCTCATCAGCAGATGTCTGTCCCTCCTGGACCGGGCGGTCGGGCGAATGCTCGACCGTAGTTCTCGCCTCACTCCCTCTGGTTACTCGGGCAGGCGATGTTTGCGGCTGCACACGCGGCGGAGAGTCAACGACGACCTCCGCCTCGTCCTCCTCAACGGGCACGTCACGAGGATCGGACGCTTCGTGCACGACTGCATTGCTACCGACGACCTGCTCGTCCCCGGGCACGTCGCTCGCGTGATTGCTTGTAGATTCAACGATTGGGGCGGGATCGTCTACCACACCCGAGTTCACGGGCGTCGCATCGATGAGGTCCTCACGGCAGCCGCCGATGCACGCAAGGCAGGCACAGGCGCACGTCACCCTCAGCACACCGTTCATACGGGCAAGCATCTCCCTCGGCGCTCCCTACACGACGGGCGGCAATCTCAAGCGATCCACTGCGCAAACCCATCGATGGTTACTTCGTTGCGTACGCAATGACGTCCTCTCTGGAATTTGATTCCACCATTTTCTCAGTTCGAGGCCATATTCTTCTAACACCGGCTCAGCGTCGGGGCGCGAAAGGTCCGTCGCAGTCCGTCGCCGAACCAACCGCCGGCATTATCATCACGTGCATGATCTCGGAAGCCGGACGATATGAGCTTCCCACAGCCCGGCGATCCAAGCCAATGCATTCGACACGGCCCCGGGCGAATACATACAACTGCAGGTCACGCAGACAGCGAAGGAGATGGCGCAATGGATGTTGACACTGAGCCACAGATCGACTTCGATTTCGTGCCACCGAATCCGCCGAATGACGGGATCCTGTTCGTCGATCACTCGAACAACAACCGCAGCGGGCACCTGGGGCACGCGCTCGTCGAGTACGAACCCGGGAAGCTGCTCGCCTTTTACGCGAACTGCTCGGACGCGAACAGGGGACATGCCGCGGTGGGATGGACCGAATACAGACGATCGGTGGATGGTGGGGAGACGTGGAGCGATCCGATCGAGCTTGAGCACGCGAAGCGGACCTTCGATGACGGGCAGCGCCGCTCGGCGTTCTGCGAGAAAGCGGTCCTGGCGCCTGATGGCGCCATAGTCGTGACCACGCTGGAGTGCGATCTGCAGACCAATCCCGGCTGGCATCCGCACTACGAGCCGATGGTCCTTCGCAGCACCGATGGCGGTGAAACGTGGCAGGACACCGTGCCACTGAGCGACGAACCGGGGCGGGTGTATGACATGATGCGCCTGGGAGACGAGATCCTCGCGCTCGAGTTCTGCAACGACACCGCGGAGACGTTCGTCGGCACGCGCCCCGAGCACGTGTATAACCTTTACGTGAGCGAGGACAGCGGTAAGAGCTTCTCGCTGCGCAGCACGCTGCCGTTCGACACAGAGGGGCGCGGGTACGGGACCATGGAGATCCTGCCCGACGGCGGCCTCATCGCATACGTATACAACATCAATGACGAGCAGAATCTCGACTATGTGGTCAGCGACGATCAGGGCCGGACATGGACCGAGCCGGACACCGCGTTCTTCGAGCGGCAGATCCGCAACCCGCAAATGACGCGCTTCAAAGACGGCTACGTGCTGCACGGGCGCAGCGGGAGCAAGGGAGACGAAGAGATTCGCGGCCACTTCATCCTGTACACATCGCGCGACGGCCTGCACTGGGATCGCGGTCAGTATCTCCGCATGCAGGAGGCCGGGGCGGGCGCGTATTCCAACGCCATCGTGGTCGGCACGCTGGACGCCGAGACACCCGAGCGCCTCCTCATACAGGCGTCGCACGCGTATGAGGCGTCGAAGACGAACATCCTGCACTGGTGGCTGACGTAGCGTAAGCGCACTTCCGAGAGGTGACGAGAGCATGCCGAATGCAGCGGGCGAAGACCACGTGCAGTGGGAGCGGACGGTGCCGTTGCGCTATCGGGCGGATGTCGCGGTCATCGGCGGCGGTATCGCCGGTGTCTGCGCGGCCTGCGCAGCGGCGCACGAGGGCGCGTCCGTGATTCTCGTGGAGCGCTTCGCGGTCCCCGGTGGCAACGCGACGGTCGGCGGCGTGGCGAACTGGTCCGGAGAGACCGCCGGGCAGGGAGCGATTTTCGACGAGATCATCGCGATGCAGCAAGAGTGGGACAGTATCGCGCCCTACCCCGGCCCGGTCGATGGCTTCGCGAATACGAACCGGGTCTTCGACCACGAGATCCTCGCGGTGATTCTGCAGGAGTTGCTGCTGAAGCATGATGTGCGCTTGCTGCTGCACACGAAGTTCGTCGATGTGCAGTGTGATGGAGCGAAGCTCGGACCGGCGGTGGTCGCCGGCGCCTCGGGCGCCGAAGCCCTTGATGCCCCCGTTTACGTGGACGCGACCGGAGGCGGTCAGGTCGCCCGCGCCGCCGGCTGCAAGTGCCTGCCTCCGGGCGAACTCGGGCCGATCCCGCCGTCGATGATGTACTTCGTGCGCGAGCTTGAAGAGGACGTCGGGCCACAGTTGCCGTCGGGCTGGTTCGAGCCTGTCGAGCGCGAAGAAGATATGCCGATGACCAGCACCTGGCCCGCGGGCCCCGGCGCCAAGGCGCTTAAGCTCAAGGTGCCCGGCTACGACAGTGGCGATACCGTCGAGATGACCGAGCTTGAGATCCGGGCCCGGCGCCGGATGTGGGAGGTACTCGACTTCTACCAGCGCGACTTTCGCGGCGAAGATACGCCGCGCCGCGACCAGGCCGCCAACGCGAACGCAAACTCGTGGCGATTCGATCACTGTTCGCCGATGATCGGTTTGCGCGAGACCCGGCGGATCGCAGGGGACTACGTGCTGACCGTCCACGATGTGCGCGCCGGGAGGGCGTTTGAGGACGGTGTCGCGCGGGGCACCTTCTATCTCGACGGCCTGAGGCCCGATGATGAGAAGCGGACCTACCTCCTGACGAAGGACGAGCAGCGTGTACCGCCCTACCAGATCCCGCTGCGCTCCCTGATCGCGAGGGACGCGGAGAATCTGCTGATGGCCGGGCGCTGCCTCTCCGCGGACCAGTTGGCTCTCTCATCCGCCCGCGTCATGACGACCTGCGCGATGATGGGACAGGCCGCCGGGATCGCCGCCGCATGGACCGCCGAGCGTGGTTGCACAGCGCGCGAACTTGATGGCAGCGAATTGCGCGCTCGTGTCGTGGAGCGGGGAGCGAACCTCGACGTGTGACGGGCCGGCGCGGCCCGGAAGGCTCTTCGGGCAGGTCTACTCGGCTTCCTGGAGAAAGGGACGCCGATGTCAGAGTTCGCCGCCACATCCCGGAGATGGTTCTCGATGGACAGTCAGCGCTACCTTGAGCCGCGTTCTGGCACTCATCCGTATCAGCATGACGCCCAGGCACAACCACCGAATGTATTCTACATCACGGTGGATATGATCCCGCGTGAGGCATGGCACCCGGACAGCGCCATCCGCGAGCACCTGCACACACCGAACCTCGACCGCCTGATGGCCGAGGGCGCGACGTTCACCCACGCCTGCTGCAACTCGCCGCTGTGCGGACCGTCCCGCGCCGGCACGCTCACCGGCCGCTACTCCTACCTGCTCGTCAACGAGGAGCGCGCCCATGACGGCATGGCCGTGCTCCTGCGCGAAGATGACGCAATCTTCCCCGAGTACCTGCGCGACACCGGCTGGGTGACCAGGCACACGGGCAAATGCCATGTCGGCGCACACAAGTTCATCGACGCATTCGGCGAGACCGATGACGCGTGGGATCGCTGGGCGCCACCGCTGGCCGATGATGACGGGTATCTGCGCTATCTGCGCGAGCTTGGCGTGACGCCACCCGTCTGGCCCGACCCGGTTCGGGGCGTTCGTCCCGGTGGACAGCCGGGCAACAGCTACGGCGGCTGGATTACCCAGGAGGACGGCTCCGAGTTCCCCGAGGAAGCCACCTACTCCCAGTACCTCGCGTGGCTTGCCGCAGAGAACCTCGAAAGCGCGCTCTATCAGCGTGACGATGATGGTCCGATCTACATGCAGCTTGACTTCTTCGCCCCGCATCAGCCATTCCTGGTCCCCGGGTGCTACGAGGAGCGGGCGGGCGAGCTTCTGCGCCACATCGACCTTCCCGAGAGCTACGACCTCGCCGTCGCGGGGGCGGTCGCAGGCCTGCCGCGGGTGTATGAATTCTACCGCAAGAACTGGGGGCTCGACGACCCCGAGACCGCGCGGCAATACATGCTCATGAACTTCCTGCAGATCGAGGCGCTGGACGCGGCGCTCGGCCGGTTCCTTGATGAGCTTGACCGCCATGGACTATACGATGATTCGCTGGTGATCTTCGCCGGTGACCACGGGGAGATGAACTGCGAACTGGCGCTGGTGGACAAGGGCGTGTACGGCTGCCCGAAGACCGCCCAGGTGCCGCTTGTCACCAAGCTCCCCGGCGGCGAGGCCGCGGGCGAGCAGATCGAGCCGCTGGTTACGCTGCTCGACATCGCGCCGACGATCCTCGAGCTTGCCGGGATCGATCCGGCCCATCGCCTCGACGGCGAGTCGCTGCTGCCGATCATCCGCGGCGAGAAACCCGAGCGCGACAATCCGTTCATCTTCGAGGCCGGCTGGCATGTCGCGCCAAACCCCGCGGTGGCGTACTTTGCTGAGATCGACGGTCGCTGCATGATGTATACGTACAATCTCACCAGCGACCACGATGAGCTGTATGACCTCGACGCGCGACCGATGGAGAACGTCGCCGACACGCCAGCGATGGCGGACTGCCAGAACGAGATGATCCGGCGATTGGGCACGTTCCTACAGGACGACCCGCGCTGGAACTGCTACTGGCATACCTTTCGCCTGGACAAGTATGAGCTTCTCGAACTTGAGGGCGGAGACTTCCAGATGTTCAGACCCGAATAGGAAGATGAGAGGTATCCACAATGCACAGTATTTCGATTGCCCTCGCAGTATCGATGGCCGCACACGGCTGGGGCCAGGGCCATGAGGTCATCCGCGAGCACGCAGTTCAATGCCTGCCCCAGGAGCAGCAGGACATGCTGGGTGACGCCGCCGACGCGCTCTGTCGCGATTACCTCGCGCTCCAGGACGACCACGCCGGGGGCAGGCGCCCCGACCTCGATCCCTACTGCAAACCCGGCGGCGCCTCAGTATCCCTGCACGACATCAACGCCGCAGCAGAAACGACCGTCGCTATGCGGTGGTACCTGCAGCGCATCCGCGAGCACGTGCGCGCCGGCGACATGGACGAGGCCACTCGCTACCTCGGCGTGCTGTGCCACTGGTTTGAGGACGTCGGCTCGATGAGTGTGCACTGCACCGAAGGGTTCATCGACGAGGCCAGCTTGCGCGAACTCATTCCACCTCCACCGGACAGGCGCGGCCGTCACTATCTGTATGCCGCCAGCGGCATATCCGATACGGGGCGCTACGACATGCCCGAGACCGACAACTACACCCCGAAGCTGCTCGGCCGGACTGTCGAGGAGGCCGCCCTGCACATGCAGCGGCGCCAGCGTCTGCAGGCGCGGAATGCGCGACAGGTCATGGTTCCGTTCGTGATGGATGAAATGTACGGGGATGGGGACGAGGCCGCTCGACTGCGTGGGCAACTTGTCTCACACGCGTCTCGGACAGGCGCCGATCTCATCTTCACCGCGCTGACACTGGCTACCGATCGCATTGATGAGGAGACCGGCAACCTCAACGAGGTACCGCTGACCGATTTCGTCTCAGACTACCGGGGCGGCAAAACCTCGGCTCCGTGGCGCTGGACGCCGTTCGTGGTGGATGCAATCTACGATCAACGACGAAATGTAGTTCCGCTGGAGGTCCCGACAGACGGCGGCACACAGAGCTTCGAACGAGGCATCGGGATGGGCGCGCCCTTTGCCCTGGACTGGACGTTCGGCCCTGCAGGCGTGTACTCGCGACTGCGCGTCACAGTCGGCCTCCATCCCGATTCGGATGAAGATACCTCCGCCATCTTCACTGTGCTCGCGAATGGCGAAGAGCTGGTATGCAGCGAACCGATCGCCGCGGGCGCCCCGGCCCAGGTGCTCGAAGCTGCGCTGCCCACCGAAGGCGACGCCATCGAACTGACCCTTCAGACGGGCCTGCCCGAGGACGTCTCCGGAAACGGGTGCCTGGCCGTATGGGGCGCGCCGCGTCTGCTGAAGTAGCGCCCTGGCACAAGCCGATGCAGACTGGCGCACCATGGGAGGAACGCGCGTGTTCAAGAAAACGATGGTTGCAGTGGCTTCGCTGTCCGCTTTGTGGCTGATCGCCTCTCCGTGCAGGGCTGTCGATCGTCCCAGAGTACTGATCGATCGCAGCCACGAGTGGCTCTTCGCCTACGATGACCTCAGCCAGAGGATGCTGCGTCCCGCGGGATTCGAGGTGGTGCTCTCGGACGCGTCACTCGGCGCGACGGAGCCTCTTGCATCATTTGACATCGTGATGGTGCAGCAGACCAGGTCGCGCTTCCCGTTCTCCGCCGGCGAGGTCGAGGCGCTTTCGCGCTACCTCGACGCCGGGGGGAACGTGCTGCTTGTGGGCAGTCCGCGGACGCCCATCGCTGAGGTAGTCGCGCATTTCGGTATCAACCTGCAGTCGTGCGACGGTCGCGCCCCTGTCCAGTGCGCGGATCTGCTCCGGCAGTTCGGAGCGGACGCGACGCTGCAGACACGCGCCATCAGGTGCGCCCTCAGCACGCAGGGCCGCGCCGAACCGCTTATCGCCGATGCATCGGGCAACCTGCTCGCACTCATCGCCCGTCGCGGCGCTGGTAAGCTGACCGTCTTCGCCGACGATGCGGCGTACTGGGACTTCTGCGCCCAGAGAGACGAGGCATTGCGAGTGCCCAACACTTCCACGACGGTCGCGCTCTTCCGACTGCTGCTTGGCGACAGGGTGCCCGCGGGCGAGGGGCCACCCGTGCGCCGGGTGCCGGGCGAGCACACGGTGGAGGTGGGGACGCTCACTGTCCGCTACTCCGATCCAATCGCCGATTCGGTAGGGCCCCTGCTGGAGGTCCTCCCACGAGTGGAGGACCATGTCATCCAGGCAAACGGAAGGCGCCCTGCGGGCCACCTCGCAGTCCACGTTCTGGCCACAGGCGGCGGTGGCTGGTCCGGCGGAAAAGAGATCGGTATTCAGTGTGGCGGGGACCTGTCCGCGACCATCGCGGTGATCGCCCACGAGATGACGCACTCGTGTGAGGGGCCTCTGCCCGGCATCCTCAGCGAGGGCTGGGCCTCGCTTGTCGGCATGAGAGCGGCCTATAGCCTGGGCTTTCCGGAGGCGGCACGGGAGGAGAGACGGTCGTGGCAGCATCGGTGGGACAATGCAAAGCGAGAGAACGGCCCCCTTGACCTGGCCGCGAGAGACATCCCCCGGAACCTGTTCGGGGGATACGAGGGTAAGATGATGTCGTTAGTCGAGCATCTCGAGGACACATACGGCAAAGACTTCATGCCTCGCTTCCTGGAACTGAAATGGGCTATCGCCGGAAAGCGCCAGATCTCTATGCAGGATGTGCTCTGGTTGTTCTCGGTGACAGCCGGGGAGGATCTGTCGGAGTTCTACCGTTCGATCGGAACGACCTACCGCCCGACTATGGACCTCACTCCGCAGGAGATTGAGACGCGCCTCAGTGCCTACAGGCGCAAGATCGCCAGGCAGAAGGCAGAAAGAAGAATGGTGGAACAGTACGGGGACCTTGCATCCCGATTCTCGGACGCGGACTGGCGCGGAAAGTGGTCGGTCAGTCACAACTTCTACGAGGGCCGAGACTGGGTGGAGGACGGCGACAGGCCGCCGGCCGGTATGTCACACCTTCGCATTCCCTCAAGCAAGGGCCGAACGGGCTTTCTGGTGCTTCACGCCGCCGCTCCGGATGTCCCGTGTCGCGTTACCCGCCGGGTAAAGCTGCCGGAGGAGCCGGTGACACTGCACCTGGAGGCCCAGAGGCGCAGCGATCGATCCGTGCTGCGGCTGCTGGTGAACGGCCGGCCCGAGTGGTCCCGGGTGCTTGATAGCAACGGGTGGTTCCACGCGGCGATCGATCTGTCCGAGTTCTCAGGAGAGACCGTCGAACTCGTCCTCGAATGTGACACGGAAGGCGCATGGGTCTGCCGCGAGGTTTTCGTTGACTACCTGATTCTGACAACTGACATTCCCCCGACCGCCGAAGGCTGAAACGATTGGCTGAAGACCGCAGACCAGATGTCCTGTGGCTCATGAGCGGCCAGCACAATGCCCGCGCGATGGGCCACGAGGGCCGCAATGTCCGCACGCCCACGCTCGACTGGATCGCTGAAGACGGAGTGCGCTTTCCCCGCGCGTACTGCAACAATCCGATCTGCGGGCCTTCACGTCTCAGCTACATCACCGGGCAGTACCCGCACACGCACCGGCACGTGGGCAATGACCTGCACGAGTTCCCGCAGCGCAACCCGAACACGATCTGGGCTGTCGCGCGGCGGCACGGCTATCAGACCGCGCTGATCGGCAAGTCGCACATGATCGGCGAGTGGGATCGCGAGGGGTTCGAGTACATCCGCTACTGCGACCTGACCGAAGCCGACCGCATGGATCCGCTGACGAATCACTACTTCCGCTATCTCGTCGAGCAGGGCATCGCGGAGGACTACCGGCAGGGACGCCTTCCCCAGGACCATCCCGGGCGCGGGACGCTAAAGTTCGAGAGCGCGATGAGCTATGAGCACTCGCTCGAGGCCTGGACGGGGCGCGAGACTCGTCGCCCCTCAACTGTGTCGGGTGTGGGCGCGTCCATGAGGTCGGCCAGAGTGGGGAAGAGATCCACGCGGATGCGCCGGACGTGGTTCCCGGCAAACGCTCCCCCGGTATCAGATGATCGCCGACAATTTCGTGCGTCAGCAACAACATACCTGCGCGCCAGGCAGGTCACGGGAACCCGTCCGGCTAACCTGACCTGCAGCATCAGCTCGCGCGCGGGAGGCTCCGCCCATGAATTTCGTGATCGTCATCATCGACACGCTTCGCTACGACCACGTCGGCGCGCATGGCAATGAGTGGATCGAGACCCCGAACCTCGACCGCCTGGCGGCGCAATCATGGGTCTTCGACAACGCGTATGCCGCAAGTTACCCGACGATCCCGCATCGCACCGACGTGATCACGGGACGTTACGGGAATCCGCTGCATCCGTGGAAACCCCTCCGCCACGACGTTATCACGCTCCCATGGTGGCTGCACGAGCAGGCCGGCTACGCGACGCAGCTCATCCACGACACGCCCCACCTGGTCAATGGCGGTCACAACTTCGACTGGCCCTTCAACGCCTGGACACAGATTCGCGGCGCCGAGGTGGACCGGCCGTGGATCGACGACAGCACCGAGTGGCCGCAGAATATGGCTCACGATCCGATGTTCGACTTTCTGGACCGTGATCCGGGAAGCCTGAAGCTCTTCCCCAGTTACGTCCGGGCCAATCGCCTGCGCGCGAACCATGAGGACTGGAACTGCGCCCGACTGTTCTCCACCGCCGCCTCGTGGATCCGCGATAACGCCTCGCGTGATGGCTTCTTGCTGTGGGTGGACTGTTTCGATCCACACGAGCCCTGGGACGTCCCACCCGAGTTCGCGACGCTCTACGACGATGACCCGGACTGGGACGGCCGGATCGATCCGCGCGCATTCCTGGTCCGCTCCACCGAGGGCGTGCCACAGGAGGCGCAGCGGCGCGTCTCGGCACTATACTCGGCGAAGGTCAGTTGGGTGGACCACTGGCTTGGCAGGTTGCTCGACGCCCTCGAGGAGACGGGCCAGGCCGACCGCACCTGCGTGGTGCTCACCTCCGACCACGGGACGAACCTCGGCGAGTGGGGCCGCTTCGGCAAGTCTGCGCCCGTCCAGCAATGGGAGGCGCACGTTCCGTTCATGGTGCGGCTGCCTGGCGGCGAGGACACCGGCCGCTCGGACATGATCGTCCAGCCCCAGGACATTTTCCCCACGGTCTGTTCGCTGGCAGGCGCTGTCACCCCGGCGGGAATCGGGTCAAATGACGTCGTTGAGCAGGCCCGCTCGGGCGCGGGTACCCGAGAGATTGCCCTGGCGGGCCGCGCCCCGTCCGAGGGTTGGCGGGAGGGCGATCCGGGGCTCTTCACGGTCTTCGACGGCGACTGGGCGCTCGAGGTCGCGTTGACGCCCGAACGCAGCGTACTCCGCCGCATGGGCTCGCAGGAGCACGTATCCGAAGGCAACGCGGCGCTCGTCGAACGGCTGTGGCAGAAGGCCGTGGAGACGATCAGCATGCGCCACCTCGACGCGGGGTTGCTCGGCTGGCTCGCACACAGAGGCGAGCGCGAGTTCCCCGAGGACCCGATCTACTGGGAGGGCTACCCCGGGCCCGAGGGCTACACGCCCTATTTCAACCGCCTGTGGACCGGCTGGTAGACTGCCAGCCGCTGTGCAGCACAATCACAATGACTGGAGGCACAAATTATGAAGCACTCGTTCTTGATCGGTCTCGCAATCACGCTCGCTGTGTCAGTGGGAGCAGATGTCACACTCAACGGCATGTTCACGGACAATATGGTCTTTCAGCGTGGGATGGAGATTCCCGTGTGGGGATCCGCCGACCCCGGCGAGGAGGTCACCGTGGTCGCCGCGGGACAGACGAAGGCGACGATCTCCGACAATGAGGGGAAGTGGATGGTCAGGCTCGATCCGATCGAGATGGAAGATGCTTTCACGGTGACCGTGGCGGGCAGCAACGAGATCGTACTGGAGAATGTCGTGATGGGCGACGTGTGGATTTGCTCCGGCCAGTCGAACATGGTCTGGAGTGTCGCGCGTTCAGTCAACGGAGAGGAGGAAGTCGCCAACGCCGACTATCCGCTCATACGCCTGTGCCAGGTGCAACGCACGACAGCCACCGAGCCTGCTGACCAGGTCAGTGCGAACTGGGTCGAATGCTCTCCGGAGACCGTGGGGAACTTCAGCGGTGTCGGCTACTTCTTCGGCCGCGAACTGCACCAGGAACTTGGCGTGCCGATCGGCCTTGTAAGCACAAACTGGGGCGGCACGCCGGCGGAAGCATGGACCAGCCTCGACAGGCTGGAAGGCGACCCGGCGTATGATGAGGTCTTTGCCTGGTGGGAGAATGCGATCGAGCTGTATCCGGAGCGCATCAAGAAGTATCGCGACGAGACGCTGCCGGCATGGCAGGAGAAGGTGAAGGCCGCGAGAGAGGCGGGCGAGCGTCCCCCGCGCCGCCCCCGGGGACCGGTCGGGCCCGACAACCCCAGGCGTCCGGCGAACCTTTTCAATGCGATGATCCACCCGCTGATTCCTTACGCGATCAAGGGGGCTGTCTGGTATCAGGGCGAAGCGAACGCGAACGCGGGGCGCGCAGGCCGCACCGGCGCCTGGCAATACCGCCATCTCTTCGCCACCATGATCCGGGACTGGCGCGAGCGGTGGGGACAGGGCGATTTCCCATTCGCGTGGGTGCAGCTTGCGAATTTCCGAGCGGTGGCGGAAGAGCCGGGGCCCAGCGCGTGGGCCGAAATACGCGAGTCCCAGACCCTGACACTTGCGCTTCCGAATACCGGACAGGCGGTCGCCATCGATGCAGGCGAGGCCGATGACATCCATCCGAAGGATAAGCAGACCGTCGGGCATCGCCTGGCGTTGTGGGCACGCGACGGGGTCTACGGCCAAGACGTCGTCTCCAGCGGTCCGATGTACGAATCGATGCAGATCGAGGGGGATCGCGTGCGCATACACTTCAGCCACATCGCCGACGGCCTCCGTCGCGGTGTAACCGAGGAGGCTCCCTACCCCAGCCCGCTGCTCCGCTT
>CAZAHB010000103.1:0-18936 GCA_964484945.1 uncultured Armatimonadia bacterium
ATCGCGACCATCAGCGGTGTCACCGAGCATAAGCTGATGGGCTACGGGCTCGTCGTGGGGCTCGACGGCACGGGAGACAGCTCATCGTCCATCTTCACCGCGCGATCGCTTGCCAACATGCTCGAGCGCTTCGGGGTGCAGGTCAATGCCGATGAGCTGACCGTCAAGAACGTGGCCGCGGTCATGGCGGTCGGCGAACTCCCGGCAGATGCCGGAGCCGGGGCTGAGATCGATGTGCTGCTGTCGTCGCTGGGCGATGCGGAAAGCCTGCAGGGCGGTACGCTTCTTGCAACACCTCTGCGGGCAGGCGATGGCGAGGTCTATGCCGTCGCCCAGGGGCCGGTCAGCATCGGAGGGTTCAATATCAGCGCCGGCAGAGATGAAGTCCAGCGCAATCATCCCGTGGTCGGTCGCGTCCCCGGTGGTGGCTCAGTGATTTCGCCGGTCCGCTCATCGGCCCTTGACAGCCGCCAGATCTGCCTTGTGTTGCACAATCCCGATTACACGACCGCCTGCCGGTTGGCTGAGACGGTGGAGGGTGAGGTCGGTGATGGTAGTGGGCGCGCGGTCAACGCGTCGATGGTGCAGGTGACGGTGCCGTCCGATGCGCCGGACATCGTGGAGTTCATCAGACGCATCGAGCAGCTCACGCTGGAGCCGGACACACCCGCGAGAGTGGTTATCAACGAGCGCACCGGGACCGTGGTGATCGGCGAGGCGGTGCGCATCGCGCCGGTCGCGATCTCGCACGGCAGCCTCACCATCCGGGTGCGCGGCGAGTGGCAGGTCTCCCAGCCGGGGCCCCTGAGCGATGAGGGCACCACGGAAGTCGTGCCGGCCGAGGAGATTGACGTGAATGAAGGCGGCTCGGGCGGCCTGGTCGCCCTGCCGCCACAGGGAAGTCTCAACGAGTTGGTCGCAGCGCTCAACGCGCTGGGTGTCAAACCGCGCGATCTGATCGCGATCATCCAGGCCCTCGAAACGGCGGGAGCGCTGGAAGCGGAGGTAACGATTCAGTGAGTTCACATGACGGCGTACACAACGTGAGCGGAGCGGGAATGTCGCACGCGGCGGCCCGCAGCGCGGCGCAACGAAGTCACCCGCGGCTGATGCGCGCCTGCCGCGAGGTGGAGGGCCTGTTCCTGCGCCGACTGCTGGACGCGATGGACCGCCCGAGTTTCGGGGAAGGCATCCTCGGCTCCTCGAATGGCAGTCGGATCTTCCGCGCCAGGCGGAACCAGGCTCTCGCCGATGAAATGGGCCGCCGCGGGGACCTTGAACTGGCGCAGATGCTCTACGAGGATCTCACAGACCAGACGGGTGCCGCGGAGAGAGACAGCGGCGCTTCGCTGTCGCAAACGGCGCCCGCGAATGGGGGCACACGTCGATGAGGATTGATACATCCGGACTCTATCCGAATCAAAGGCCCACACGAAATCCGGGCGAGACGCCGAGGGATGCGCAGAATCGATCCGCGCGCAAACCGGCGCAGGACAGCGTGGAAGTCTCCTCCGGCGCGCGCCTGCTGTCTCTCGGAAAGGCGATGCTCGAGGATGTGCCGGACGTGCGAGAGGGGATGGTCGAGGGCGCGCGGCGCAGGCTCTCTTCGGGTGCGGCAAGATACGATGGGGAGAGCATCGCGCGCGCGATGATCGATACCATCTCGGAAGGAATGGACCAGCCGTCAGAGGCGTCCGCCACCGG
Organism: uncultured Armatimonadia bacterium; assembly: GCA_964484945.1. Lineage (GTDB taxonomy): Bacteria > Armatimonadota > Zipacnadia > Zipacnadales > UBA5352 > UBA5352. The sequence continues at coordinate 1,705 of CAZAHB010000103.1, forward strand.
CGAACTCGGGGGTGAGAGCGAATGACCAGGGATGGTCGCACCGCGATTCTCGAGGCGGAACTGCAGACTGCCGAACTGCTGACGGAAACGCTGGATAATCAGCGCGAGGCACTGGTGGAGCGGGATGTGGACCGTTTGAACGAGGTGACCGCCGCGCTGGAGGACCAGATCGCGCATTTCGGCACACTGGTCGAGGCCCGCAAGACTGAACTCGAGGGCGGGCCCTCACCACGCGAGGCTGAGGCCGAATTGCTCAGGCAGATTCGCGGCGCGGAGCGGCGGCTTCTGCACCTGGCGGAGATTAACCAGGATCTGATCGCGGACCGCCTGGCCTGCGTGAGTGGACTGCTGTCCACGCTCGGACTGACGGACACAGGGGTTTACGGCCCACAAAGGCAGCATCAGCGCGTGCGGCGCTCTGCGTGAATGGAGGGGACCTGATGTCACTGCGGCTGCTCAACACAGCGAAAACCGCGCTGCTGGCACAACGAGGGGCTCTTGAGGTCATCGGTCATAACACCGCAAATGTGGAGACCCCCGGCTATGTACGCCAGCGTCCGAAGCTCGCCGCGATTCCCGGGGCCGTGACCGATGAGGCGGGGGGCGGCGTCGAGCTAACGGACATCGAGCTTCTCCGTGACAGAATGCTCGTCACACAGTTGCGCAATGAGAGCGGGATGCTGGGGCAGGAGCGAGCAACACGGGAGTCGCTCTTGCAGGTGGAGCAGGTTTTCACGGACGTGGGCCAGGGTGGCCTGCCATCGCGCATCGAGGAGATGTTTGACGCATGGTCGGATCTTGGGCTGGAGCCGTCGTCGGTGGCCTGTCGATCACAGGTGGTGGAGCGAGCGCGCCTCGCCGCAGACACAATCGCCGACCGCTATCAGGCGCTGTCGGATCTCAGGTCGGAGATGGACCTGCGCCTGAAGGATCTCACCGCCCGCGTCAATGCGCTCGCCGAGGAGATCGCTCAGCTCAACCAGGACATCAGTTCGAGTGTCTCGAGCAGCGGCCGGAATGACATGATCGCCCGGCGCGACGGAGTTATCGACGAACTCGGCGAGCTTTGTGGCGCCGAGGTGATTGAGCAGGAAGACGGTGTCGTTGACGTGCTCATCGGCGGCAGGCGCATGGTCGAGCGGACCACTGTGACCAGGCTGGACGTGGTCCCGGATCCCTCGCAGCCGGGAATGCATCTGGTCTCGCTGGGAGGGGAAGCGCCCCCGCAGGGCCTTCGCGGGGAGATCGCGGGGCGCCTGCAGGCGCGCGACGATCTGCTCCCGCAGTACATGACGCAGCTCGACACACTCGCGCAGACGCTGGCGGACGAAGTGAACGCGGTGCACAGCTCCGGACAGGACCTGTCGGGCAATCCGGGCGGTGACTTCTTCGCTTACGATCCGACCCGGCCGGCCGCCTCTCTGCAGGTTCGCGAGGCCGTCCGCGATGATGTATCCCTGATCGCCGCCGCGCAAACCGGTGTGGTGGAAAGCGACGGGACAAATGCGCTGGCCATCAACGACCTGCGCAATGCCCGGGTGCTCGCTGGCGGGACGACGACGCTCTCGCAGTTCAGCGCCAAACTTGTCTCGAACATCGGGATGGACGCGGAGGCAGCGCAGACCCGGCTGGAGAGCCGCGAGGTGCTAATCCAGAACCTGGAAGAGGCCTATTCGGGCCAGACCGGCGTGTCGCTGGACGAAGAGGCATTGGAACTCATTCGCTACCAGCAGGCCTACACCGCCTCCTCGCGATTGCTGGGAGCAGCCACCGAGTTGATGGACAGCATCATGGAACTGACCTGACGGGTGAGTGATTGACATGCGGATATCCACCTTCGGGTATCACAACGATACAAAGAGTGCGCTTTCGCGCGCGCAAGAGGACCTGCGCAGGCTCAGCCGCCAGCTTTCTTCGGGCAAGCGCCTGACCCGGCCGTCGGATGACCCGATTGCGGTGGGGGAGATACTCAACGCACGCTCCGACCTGGCGAACATGGTTAACCGCCAGAAGGTGCTCCAGCGCGCACAGACCATCACCGGGCCGGCGGATTCGTCGCTCGACAATATCGCCGGTGCGCTTCGCGATGTGAAAGACATTGCGGTTGGAGCCAGTCAGCCGGGGCTGACTGACGCGGCTCGACTCAGCCAGGCGGAGATCGTGCGAAGTCATCGAAATCGGATCATGGACGAAGCCAACGTGTCAGTCGAGAACGTGTACGTGTTCTCGGGAAAGCTCAGTCATACCAGGCCCTTCGAGGAGGTCGCCGGTTCGGTGAGCTACACCGGCGATTCGGAAGGAGTGCAGGTGTGGGTGGCTCCTGACAGACCCATCGAGATCACGGTCCCCGGCGACCGGCTGTTCAACTACGAGGATGCCGGAGGGAACCGCCCTGTGTCCGACGTGGACAGCGACATGTTCGCACTGCTGGACGACCTGGCGAATGCAATCGAGGCGGGTGATGACGCGCAGATCACGGCACTAAGCGAAGATTTGGACAAACTCTACGGCCATGTGGTGGAGCAGCGCGGCGTGCTGGGCGCGAAGGTGCAGAGGATTGATGATGCCGCTGAATCAGCGAAAACCGCAGAGGTTGCCGCCCGCGAGATTCTTTCGGATACCGAGGACGTGGACATCGCGTCCGCACTGACCGAACTGCAGCACCAGCAATTGTGCTATCAGGCCGCCCTGACGGCGACCGCGAAGCTGGCCGAAATCCCCACCCTGTTTCAGATCGGGTGGTAGCGGGTGCCCGGCGGGCCTGACAGTAGTTGACCGCCCCTCATCCCGTGAGCGCTTCCCGGGCCTCGCGGGCAAAAGGCAAAGAGCCGCCGGCGATCGCCGGCGGCTCTTCGATCCGCAGTGTGCCGGAGCAACTGTGCGGGTGTACCTCCGGCAAAGAAAGGGCTGGTGCGAGCGGTTACTCCGCGCTCGCGACGGCCGCGTCGATCAGTTCGCCAAAGGACTCCGCCTCCAGCGAAGCGCCCCCGACGAGTCCGCCGTCGATGTTCGCGGTCGCCATGAGCCCCTCGACGTTATGCGGCTTGACCGAGCCGCCGTAGAGGACCTGCATGTTGTCGGCGACGTCCTGTGAGTAGATGTCCGCGATGGTCGCGCGGATCATGCCACAGACGCGGTCGGCCTCGTCGGCATCGCAGGTCTCGCCGGTGCCGATGGCCCAGACCGGTTCGTAGGCGACGATGATGTCTGCGGCATCATCCTCGGAGACGCCGTCGAGAGCGGCGCGCACCTGGGAGGCGACGATTCCGTCAGTGTCGCCCGCCTGGCGCTCGGACAGCAGTTCGCCGCAGCAGATGATCGGCTTGAGGCCACCGTCGAGTGCGGCCCGGACCTTGCGGTTCACCGTGGCGTCGCTGTCACCGAAGATGGTGTCGAGATCCTCGACGTCTTCGGGATCGGGGTTGCCGAAGCGCCCGCGGCGCTCGGAGTGACCGATGATAACGTACTCGCAGCCGCAGGAGAGAAGCATCGGCGCGGAGACCTCACCGGTGTACGCGCCGTCGTCCTCCCAGAACATATTCTGCCCGCCGAGGCAGATGTTTGAGTTGGCAATGGACTCGTTGACGGTGGACAGCGCCGTGGTGGGCGGGCAGAGGATAACCAGCGCGTCCTCGACCTGGCCGCCGCGTGCAGTCACGCCGTCCGCGAGAGCCTTTGCCTCATCGTTATCACAGTTCATCTTCCAGTTTCCGGCCATGACCGGTTTGCGCACGTCAATCACTCCCTGTGGGTCTGTGAAGAAAACTCAAACCGCCGCATATGCCGACGGGTCGGTTCCTGCGTCTCACGCGTCATCGAGTGCCTCGACGCCCGGCAACTCGTCGCCCTGGACGTACTCCAGGGAGGCGCCGCCGCCGGTGGAGACATGAGACATGTCGTCATCAAGTTCCATCTGAGTGATGGCCGCGGCCGAGTCGCCGCCACCGACCACCGTGAATGCATCGGTGTCCGCCAGCGCCTGTGCGATAGCCAGCGTGCCCTCGTCGAACGGCTCCTGCTCGAAGTAGCCCATCGGCCCGTTCCAGAAGACGATCTCCGCCTCTTCGCGGATGATCTGGCCGTACTGCTCGCGTGTCTTCGGCCCGATGTCCAGAGCGTTCCAGCCGTCCTCGATCTCGTCAGCATCGGCGAACTGCGTCTCGCCGGTGTCCGGCTCCTCCTGCCGCATGTGCACGTCCACCGGAAGCATCATGCGATCGAGCAGCTTCTTGTCGAGGTCCTTCATGATCTGCTCGGCGGCCGCAACGCTGTCGGGCTTGCACAACGATGCGGCGACATTGCGCCCCATGACACTGTAGAAGGCCCAGGCCATTGCGCCACCGATCAGCAGCTTCTCCACACGGGGCAAGAGCTGAGTGATCGCTTTGATCTTGTCTTCCACCTTGGCGCCACCGAGGATGACGATAAAGCCGTCACCGGAGGCTTCCCGGCAGCGGTCCAGTTGGTCAAGTTCCTTGCTCACAAGCAGGCCCGCCACGCAGGTGTCGATGTAGTCGGTCACACCGACGGTGGAGGCATGCTCGCGGTGCATGGTGCCGAAAGCATCATCCACGTAGAGTTCCGCGTCGCCGGCGAGGACCTCCGCGAAGTAGGCGCAGTTGGCCTTCTCGTCGGGGTGAAAGCGGGTGTTTTCGAGCAGCAGCACCTCGCCGCCGCCAAGTTCGGCCCGCATCTGTTTGACCTCGTCGCCCACACAGTCAGGAGCCATCGCGACCGGGGCGTCGAGGATCTCGCTGAGGCGGTCGGCAACGGGCGTGAGCGAAAGCTCAGGGTCCGGTTCGCCGACCGGTCGGCCGAGGTGCGAGCAGAGCGTCAGCGGGCAGTCAGCATCCAGAAGCGCCTTGATCGTGGGCAGGGCAGCGTTGATGCGTGTCACGTCGGTTATCTCTCCGCCGTCAAGCGGGACGTTGAAGTCCACACGCATGAGCGTTGGTTTGCCGGAGATGTCCACATCTTCGACGGTCTTCTTGCTGGGCATGGTGCATTCCTCCGTCGCGCTGTGCGCAGGCACGAAATACAGTGAAACAGGCGCCGCCCATTATCGGGGCGGCGCCTGTGATTGGCAGTTGGGTTTAGAGGCCCAGATCGGCCATCTTCTTCATGAGATCCGCGGTGCGGTTGGAGTAACCCCACTCGTTGTCATACCAGCCGAGGACCTTGATGAAGTTGCCGCCAACCTCATAGGTGCTGCCCGGATCGAAGGTGCAGGACGCGGGATCGCCGACAATGTCCTGCAGGACGATCGGGTCTGCGGCATAGCCGAGGTAGTCGGCAAGCGGACCCTCTGCGGCGGCCTGCTCGAACGCGGCGTTGACAGCGTCAACACCGGGCTTGTCCTCGAGTTCGACGGTCATGTCAACAACGGAGCCGGTTGCGGTCGGAACGCGCATAGCCATGCCGTTGAGCTTGCCGTCGAGTTCGGGGATGACGAGGCCGATGGCGGCCGCGGCGCCGGTCGTGGTCGGGATGATGTTGATGGCGGCCGCGCGTGCCCGTCGCAGGTCCTTGTGCGGGCCGTCGAGCATGACCTGGTCGTTGGTGTAGCTGTGGACCGTGGTCATCAGACCGCGCACGATGCTGAAGTTGTCATTGAGGACCTTGGCCAGCGGCGCCAGGCAGTTGGTGGTGCAGGACGCGTTGGAGATGATATCGTCCTCATCGGGGTTGTACTTCTCGTCATTGACGCCCAGCACGAATGTCGGGCAGCCGTCGCCCTTGGCCGGAGCGGAGATGACGATCTTCTTTGCGCCGGCCGAGTCGATGTGCGCGCGGGCATCGGCCGGATCGCGGAAGAAGCCGGTGGACTCCAGGACAAGCTCCACGCCCATGTCGCCCCACGGCAGATTCGCCGGATCGCGCTCCTCGAGGCTCTTGATGGAGACGCCATCGACGATAATCTCGCTATCGCCGGTCTCGATGTCGCCGTCGAATTTGCCATAGATGCTGTCGTACTTGAGCAGGTGTGCGAGGGTGTCGTCGTCGGTCAGGTCGTTGACGGCGACGACCTCCAGATCCTCGCGGTAGTTTTCCCAGATCGCCTTGAAGACCTGACGACCGATGCGTCCGAAGCCATTGATGGCTACTTTTGTTGCCACTTGAATCCCTCCTTGGGTATTCGAGCACGTCTCTTCATACGTCGTACGCGCAGTTGCGCGTGGGGAAGCTTGGCTCGTGTGCGTCGGGGTGTAATTGTCATACAACAGCCGGTGTTCGCTCCTCGAGCAACTCAACGAGGCGGTCTGCAACGGCATCCGCATCATGGCGAACCCAACCGTCCTCCGAGAGGCTCACCACCTCCGCTCGCAAGGGTATTACCCCGAGGCGGGCCACCTCCGTGTAGTCAGGCTCAACGAAGTCGGCGCCGGTCTCGCGATACTTTTCCAAAACCCATGGTTCAACCGGCTGAGAGTTCATCAGGACGTAGTCAAACGGGATCTCGCCGGTGTGGCGCTGAATGGCCCGTACATGATCGGCGGCGGAGAACCCCGTGGTCTCACCGGGCTGTGTCATGATATTGCATATGAAGACTTTCGTCGCTTCAGCATCGCGGACGGCGTCATTGATCTGAGAAACCAGGAAGTTCGGGATGACACTTGTGAAGGTACTTCCGGGTCCGATGACAATCATGTCGGCGCGCTCCAGTGCCTCGAGCGCCTCCGCAACGGCACTGGGGTCGGGCGGGTCCATGTAAACGTAATCGATCTGCTTGCCTGCTGCCGTGATGGCAGACTCGCCGCGGATGACCTCACCGTCGCTGGTCTTCGCGCACAGTTCCACGCGGTCGAGAGTGGGCGGCAAGACCCTCCCGCGGATCGCAAGAACGCGACTGGTCTCACGGATAGCCTGCTCGAAGTCGCCCGTGATGTCTGTGAGTGCAGCTATGAGAAGGTTCCCGAAGCTGTGTCCGTTGAGCCCGCCGGTCTGACCGTTGAAGCGATACTGAAACAGCTCAGTCATCAAAGGCTCAGAGTCGGCAAGAGCGACGAGGCAGTTGCGGATATCCCCCGGCGGCGGGACATTCATGTCCGTTCGCAAACGTCCCGAACTGCCGCCGTCATCAGCCACGGTGGCGATCGCGGTGAGATTGGTCGTGTAGCTCTTGAGGCCCCGCAGAAGCGTGGACAGCCCCGTTCCGCCACCTATCGCGACCACCCGCGGTCCGCCCTGCAGCCGTCGGTGATGAAGCATGAGATCCACCAGCCGATTGTCCGCCTCCGGATGCAGTGCGCTGGCGACGGAGCGGACCAGTTGCCTCAACGAAACGGCTACGGCCACCAGCCCAGCGACAACCGCGATGGCGCCGACAATGGTGGCCTGACGCGGACCGCCAATGGCCGGGATAATGTCAAAGACCATCAGGTTAACGATAAGCAGGGTACCGATGCTCACCGCCGCGAGACCGACGGTGATCAGCACCAGCCATCGCTTGACCTTCAGGCCCGGATGAAGCCAGCCCAGGACCCTTCGCAGGGTGCTGCTCATAGTGATTCGCAAGCCCCCTGTCGTGGGTGCATATAGCGGTGCCGGCGAGACATCAGGCAACGACACCTTGGGAAGGTCAACCCGGGAGCGCCGCCGGTAAGCAATCGGCGGGCATCCGCTCGTGGCACCGGACCTCGTACGATCATTCAGACGGCCGTACATGGCCGTTGCGGGCGAGTATAGCATAGCCTTTGGGGCAAGTCAACCAGTTCGAGTTCGGTGTGTAGGAGCAAAGTGATAATGTCCGGTTGTAGCAAAGTAGAAATGTCCTCCCGTTGCGGGGCATGCCCCCGGCCCGGCGATACGTTTCGGGCAGGTCGTGCTGCTCGGCCTCCCGCCTGTCCACGTCCGCCCGCGCGGGCATGGTGTCGATGACCAATATCCGCAAGAGGGACGGGAGGGAAAGCGCGACGAAAGCTTGCGGTTGTGGCTGCCACGTACGCATGCCTGTGCTCATTATAGATGAAAGTGAAGACGCTCGAGGGCCCAGTTCGGTTGACACGCCCCAACGAAGTTGCTATCATCGTCGCGATTCTACAATGACAGAGTCGCTGCACCCTGACTCTCCTCGACCGGGAGGCGGTCCATATGATGTTCCGCCGGCGCTCCTTCGTTGCAGTCACCATTACAGCTCTCATGCTGCTCCTGTTTGTCAGCGTCGCGGCCTCCGCCCCCTATGAAACTGAGGTCGTCAGCCCCAAGATGTTCACCGCCACCAATGCCAAAGGCAATAACACGGTTGTCCGTGATGAAGCCGTGTCCGGCCAGGTCATTGCTCGGCTCAGGGTCGGAGCCACCGAAGAGCAGCTTCAGGGCCTGCTCGATGACACGGGCACCACGCTCAAGAAGGTCATTCCGAACACGTCACTTGTGGTGATTGGACTGCCGGAGGGCATGTCTGTCACCGACGGTGTGGCGATGCTGAGCGGTCGGTCGCCCCTGGCGATCGTCGAGCCGGACCGGATGCGCTACCCCCTCGTGACTCCCGATGATCCGCTGTATGATAATCAGTATCAGTGGCCGCTGATAGCCGCTGAAGAGGGCTGGGACGTGCAGACCGGCGCGACGGAGACCGTCGTGGCGATTATTGACACGGGGTACGATCCCGATCACGAGGACCTCGTCTCGAAGTACTGGCAGAATCAGGCAGAGGCAGCCGGTCAGGACGACGTTGATGACGACGGCAACGGGTACGTGGATGATGTTTACGGCTGGGACTTCCACGAGGGCGACAACGGTCCGGACGCTCGTCCCGGCCCCGACGAACCGTATTTCCCGGGCAAGGTCTCACACGGCACGCACGTCGGAGGCCTGGTCGGTGCGGCTTCGAACAACGCAACCGGGGTGGCCGGGCACGACTGGTCCTGTCAGCTTATGATGGTGCGGGTCTTCGGGCCGCTGTTCGGCGCGCCCGACAGCATTATTCTCCAGGGCTTCCAGTACGCGGTAAACAATGGCGCCGACATTATCAACATGAGCCTCGGTGGCTATTACAGCGAAGCATGGAACGCTCCGATCACCGACGCGTTCAACCAGGGCATCGTAGTCGTGTGCTCCGCGGGCAACAGCAGCGTTGTGTTCACCGACAATCAGGACACGTGGTTCTCGCCGGTATGCAACGATGGTCCGAACCTCGGCCAGGACAACCACGTGCTCGGTGTAGCCGCGACGGACCGCAACGACCTCGCAGCAGATTTCACGAACCGGGACGGGTCGAGCTATAACTTCGTGGACGTCTCCGCCCCCGGCGTCAATGTGCTGAGCACCTGGTATCATGACCCCGGTCTTCCCGGCCACGAGATGGCCTATGAAGCGATCAGCGGCACGTCGATGAGCTGTCCGATTGTGTCGGGTCTGGCGGCCCTGGTGAGGGCGGAGTATCCCTCATTCACTCCTGACGCGGTCATAGAGCAGATTCGCGAGAGCACCGACGATATCAGCAGCCAGAACCCGCTTATCTACGAGACGCTGGGGACCGGTCGCATCAACAGCGCCTCCGCACTTGGTCTGGACATCCCGCCCGATCCGGTCAGCAATCTTCAGGCGCGCGACACGGTGGGCGACGAGGGCGGCAGCATTACCGTGAGCTGGCGTCTCCCGCCACAGGATGATCAGGACGTCATCGGATACAACCTGATGCGCGCCGAGGAGAGCCAGGACACGCAGGGAGAGCCGGGAGATTTCACGCTCCTCGCACAGCTTGAGCCGGGGACGCAGTCGTACATGGATACACCCGTCCCCGACGACACTCCGTTCTGGTATCAGGTCATCACTCTTGATGAGAGCAACCAGGTACCCGCGGAGGAGCCGGCGGGTCCCGCGCGCGCTCGCGACGACCTTGCGCCGGAGCCGGTGGATAACCTCGTGGCAGTGGACACCCAGGCCGACGACGGCGGCGCCATCACGCTCAGCTGGGTAGGGTACGAGCCTGCTGAGGATCTGGTGGAATACCGCGTATACCGGGCGACGGAGGACATGACAGATGTGTCTGAGATGGACCCGTTGACGGTGATCCCTTCGGGCGGAAGCCTGCACTACGTGGACCGAGACGATGTCGAGGACGGCACGGAGTACTGGTACGCCGTCACGGGCGTGGATGACTTCGACAATGAGGAGACGGAGGTCACCCCCGCCGGGCCCGTTGTCTCCAACCCGAACTTCGCCTTCAACTACCCGGCCGGTCTGTCGATGATATCGGTGGGCGCGCTGCCGGGTGAGTCGGAGATGCGCGGTATCGACGATATCCTCGGGCTGAGCGCCGATGGTGACGCGGACCTGGCGTACTGGGACCCCGGCCTTGATGGCGGACAGTACGTTGTCTGGTCACAGTCGCCCGGGTCGAATGTATTCAGGCACGAACTTGGCAAGTCCTGGTGGCTGCGTTCGCCCCAGCCGCTTGCGGTGAACGTCAGCGGCGAGCCCGCGGCGGTGGAAGAGTTCGAGAAGCAGGTTGTGAGCGGCTGGAACCAGGTGGGTAACCCGTTCCCGAACGCCATTGACTTCTCGGCCACTCAGGTAACCGGGATCGGTCAGGGAACTCCTGTGAGCCTCGAGACGTCCAACCAGTTGGGCTATACCCGGGACTATGCGTGGGCGTATGACACGCGGACCAACAGCTACCGACTGATCTCCGGTGCCGATCTGCCCTTCGCGTCCACCATGCTGAAGACGGGACGCGGTGTTCTGTTCCTGACGCGCAGGCCGGCGACGCTGCTGCTGCAACAGGGCACGCAGGCGACCGCCAACGCCGGGGAACAGACGGCGGAGTTCGATGGATGGGCTCTGCGACTGGTGGCAGAGGCCGAGGACATGGCAGACACCGACAACTTCCTCGGGGTGGCGTCACATCCCGAGGACCTGTCAGGGATCGTCTCGCCGCCGCGCCCGGACGCGGATCTCGACCTGTATTTCGCGGACACGGCCGCGGACGGTGGCAGGGCTGCGACGGACTTCGTCGCGCGTGAGGAGGCCCAGGAGTGGCAGGTCCGAGTGGCCTGCGCCCTTCCCGGCACGACGGTCCGGCTGAGTTGGCCCGATCTGAGCAACCTGCCGGATGACGTCAGGCCCACGCTGGTCGATAATGAGACCGGCCGAGCCATCTATCTCAGGACGAGCACGGGGTACACCTATGAGGTCGGCGATGAACCTGCGGAGCGCAGCTTCACCATCAGACTGGCGGACGAGGGCGCCGGGACACTCGCGATCGGCACACTCACTACCGCGGCGACGGAGGGGCGCGCGCAGATCATGTACACGCTCTCTCAGGACGCCTCGGTTGACGTCGAGGTGCTCAACATCGCCGGCGTCACGGTGCGACGGGTTGTCACCGACCGGGCGCAGGAGGCAGGACCCCGGCAGGTTACCTGGGACGGTCGCAACACCTCGGGCACGAAAGCGCCCGCCGGCAGATACATCATCCGGATCCGAGCGCGCACAGACGACGGCCAGCAGGTCAGCGCGATCCGCAGCCTGCAGCTTGAACGCTGACCACGGGGCCGGGCGGAGGTCGATGGACACGCCTGTATCAAACAAGCACTGTAACCTCAGGGCCGCGGCCGGCTTAATAGCCCGCTGCGGTCTCTTCATTGCAGCGATAGCGCTCGCCATCGGTCTGGCCGGTGGCGAGGCACTGGCGCAGGAGCGCTCGCCGAAGCGTGTGCTGGTCGGCACACGGCCGATGATGCAGACCAGCCAGATGAAGGCGCTGGAGCATCACGCGGGCTCAAAGATCAAACGGAGTCTCGCGCGCGGGCGCGTGCTGGTGATGGACGTGCCTCCCGGGCAGTCTGCAGCGTCCTTCAAGAGCAAGCTTCTGATGGATCCGAGCGTGGAGTTCGTGGAGCCGGACGGCATGATGTACACCACGCTCATCCCCGATGATCCGAAGTACTCAGAGCAGGATCACCTTCCCCAGGTGTTCGCGCCGCAGGCGTGGGACATTACGACCGGCTCGCGCGATGTGGTTATCGCGATCGTGGACACCGGGACGGATCTCGATCATCCGGATCTGGCCGGGCGGATATTTACGAATCGGGGTGAGACGCCCAATAACGGGATCGATGACGACGGGAACGGCTTCATAGATGATGTGCACGGCTGGGACTTTGAGAATGATTCGAATGATCCCAACCCGGAGCCGGACGGAGTGGACAACAACAGTGACGGGACGCCCGATGAGCAGGTCAGCCATGGCACCCTTTCCGCCGGACTGGCCGCTGCAATGGGCAATGATGGTTTCGGCACCGCGGGAATCGCGTGGAATGCGACGATCCTGCCGATCCAGGTCTTCCCTGACGATGGTGGTACGAGCGTCTCCCAGGTGATCGAGGGCATCCAGTACGCAATCGACATGGGTGCTGACATCATAAACCTCAGCATCGGCGGGAATTACTACGAGTCATTCACGGCACCTATCACGCAGGCACACGAGAAGGGGATCGTTGTCGTCTCCGCAGCCGGCAACAGTGGGGCCGAACTGCTTGACGGCCAGTCTACCTGGGATTCGCCGGTCTGTAACGACGGCGCGAATTTCGGTGTGGACAATTTCGTGCTGGGCGTGGGCTCGACCGACGCCAATGATCGCCGGGCCTCTTTCAGCAACTACGACGGCTCGACCCCGGGAACGTTCGTGGACTGTATGGCGCCCGGCGAAGGGATGTTCGGGCCGGGGTACTATGATCCGAGTTGGCCTGATTTCTCCAGCTACTTCGACACCAACACGGGGACGTCATTCAGCGTACCCCTGGTCTCGGGTCTGGCAGCGCTCGTTCTGGCGGAGAACCCGGGGATGTCCCCGTCTCAGGTATATCAGGTCATCAAGGCAGGTTGTGATGACATTGACGCGTTGAATCCGGGGTTCGCGGGCAAACTCGGTGCGGGGCGGATCAACTGTGCGAGGGCTCTGGGCGCGGATCTGCCTCCCCGGCCGCCGCGGAACGTTCAGGCAGCTGACACCCCCGGGGACGAGGGCGGCAGCATCACTGTCACATGGCAGCTTTCGCTCGACGATGGCGCGGGAGGCGACAGCGTCACGGAGTATATCATTCTCCGGCGGCGGGGCGAGTCCGGTACGTTCACCGAGGTCACGCGGGTGGAACCGGGCACTGAGGAATACCGAGATACCACTGTCGCCAACGCCACGCCCTACTATTACCTCGTACGTGCGACCGACGGCACCCTGACCGCTGACTCAAGTATTGTCGGGCCGGTTGAGGCGCTCAACGACGCTGCGCCACCGGCGGTGAGCGGCGTGTACGCCGAAGACCGGCCGGCCGACGATGGCGGGGCGATCGTGGTAGGATGGGACAGTTACTCCGCACCGGACGACTTCGACCACTTCGCGATATACCGCTCGCTGTCGGACTTTCGCTCCGTCGCCGGGAGAACGCCGCTGGTAGAGGTGGCGGATGCGAGCGCCATGGAGTACGTGGACGGAACAGCAGCCGACGGTGTGGACTACTGGTATGCGGTGACCGCGGTCGATACGTTCGGTAACCAGGTGCAGGATGTGTCCGCAAGCGGACCGGTTCAGTCGGCCGCGAACGGTCCGGTGCAGCTCTCGGCGGGCCTGCACCTGTTCGCATCACCCCGCGAGCCGCTCGACCAGGACCCCGCGACGCTGTTGGGGCTGAGCCCTGAAGATGTGAAGATGGCGCGCTGGTCGCCGGCGGAGCAGGACTATCTGCGATACACCGGGCCGGACAGCCTCCCGGTGGTACTTGGCTGGGGCTACTGGCTGAAGCTCGACAACCCGACCGAGTTCACGCCGGTGGGGAATACAGCGCCCTCCGGGAGCGTGGGAGTGCAATTGGATCCGGGCTGGCAGCAGGTAGGCAATCCCTACTTCGGGCCGACGGATCTGGCCACCGCTACCGTCGAGCACCAGGGAACAACGATGGACTTGGCGAGTGCGGATGGCGCGAATGTGATGCGCCAGGTCCTGTGGAGCTACGACGCGCAGAGCGGGGGATACGAACTGATCGCGCCGTTCTTTGGCATTGGCGATTCTAAGATTCCGCCGTGGAAGGGATTCTGGGCGCTGGTGGAGAAGAGTGCAACGCTTGTCCTGTCACGGCCGGGCACTGTCACAGCGCAGGCGACAGGTACCATGCAGACCGCCAGCGTGGGCGAACAGGTGGACGGGTGGTTCACACGGCTGTGTGCTCGTTCGCGAGGCTACAGCGAGGACGTCGATAATTTCTTCGGTGTCTCGAGCGCGCTGGCTGAGATGCAGCCGTTGCGGAACCCGCCGCCGGTCAACAGCGGGACCGATCTGTTCTTCGTGAACACCGCCGGAGAAAGGCTCGCCGGCCGGTTCAGTGCGATTGACGCGCGCGAGCTTGAGTGGGATGTGGTGCTTGAGGGCACCCCGGGCAGTCGCATTGAGGTGTGGTGCCCGAACCCAAACGAGATACCCGACGGATGGGCGGTGACGCTGGAGGATCGGGCGACCGGCGATACCGTCGATGTCAGGCGCGGGGCGCGCTACGCTCTGACGCTTGGCTCAGCGGAGAGACAGCGGCCACTGACGCTGAGGTTGACTCGGACCGCCGGACCGCTTACACTCTCTAGCCTGAGTGTGGTGCCTTCACGAGCGGGTGGCGCGCAGATGAGCTTTACGCTGTCCGCCCCTGCAAGTTGCACCGTCCGGGTGTTGAATATCGCCGGACGCACGGTGAAGGTATTGCAGGAGGCCAGACAGATGCCTGCCGGCACGTCCCAGGTCGTCTGGGACGGACGGTCGGATGCAGGAATGGCAGTGCCGAATGGCATGTATCTGATGCAAATCGAAGCCGCATCTGACGACGGAAATCGGACGCAGGCGATGCGTAGTCTCGCGATCCGACGGTGACATTTGGCAGCCAACACTCCATCATACAAACCCCGCAGAGGGGGCCGATCAGACCATGAATCGCAGAGTAGCGCTGGGCTTGCTGACAGGCCTGATCATCGCAGTAGCCATCTTTGCCGTTGGCTGTGATGGTGGCGGCGATGACGGGGACGGCGTCACGCCTACCCCTGGACCTGCCGCCGGCACCGCCATGCTCCAGGGACAGGTCGTTGGAGCGGATAATCCCGAGACGCTGATCGCAAACGCGGTTGTTACCGTGGAGGGCACCGGGCGGGAGACCGTCAGTGCCTCCGACGGGAGCTTCACGATCGCAGGTCTGCCGGCCGGTGACTGGACCGTCACCGTCGTGACACCGCAGTCGGCGGAGTATGGATCGGCGAAGGCGCAAGTGCCTCTCGTTGAGGACGAAACCTCGGCAGTCAACTTCGCCGTCATGCCTCTGAAGCTGGCGGCACCGAAGCAGATTCTGCTTGATCCGGTGGATACCACGGTCGACCTTAACGGTCGGATTGCATACCGGTCTCAGGTCGTTGGCCCCAACAATCAGCCGCTTGAGGGCATCGAGCCGACGTGGGTCGTCGAGGGAGGTATCGGGCAGATTACTCCCGAGGGCGTCTTTACGGCTCTGACAACCGGAGACGGCGCGGTTCGCGCCTTCGCCGGGGACGTAGAGCGCACGGCGACTGTGGTTGTTGCCCCGCCCCGCCCGCCGCAGATTACCAGCTTTCGCGTGAACCCGCAGAGCCTGCCTTCGTCGGGTGGCGACGTGTTCATGTCCGCGGCGATCCGGGACGGGGATGGAGTGCGGGTGCAGGAAGTCTCCGTGCGGATCCTGCAGGCTGGTGAGGAGCCGATCGAAATCCCGCTGCATGTGACCAACCCCGGTACGGCCATCACCTGTCCCGGTCTGCCCAACTGCTACGTGGACGCGAGCTTCGGAGCAACCTACCAGGTGCCGCCCAATGACAACGAACCGACCTCGGGTGGCGTCCAGGCGGCAGAGAGATACTCGGCAACCCTTCAGGTTCGTGACCGCAGCGGCATGGCCGCTCAGTCAGAGTTCGTGGAGTTTGTTGTGCAGGGCATCAACTCGCCACCGGGCCAACCCGGTATTTGATCAGACGGCGATTGTGCACGAGGGGACGACTGTCACTTACGGGCACCAGGGGAACCGGAGCCTCCGGTTCCTCTTTGCCTGTGAGGTAGACATTCGGAGGGAGCGTCGGCGGCAATGACTGTGGGGCGCATCATCGGACTGCGCGCGACGACCGTCCTGCTGGCGGTATTCATGACCATCTCCGCCGGTGCAGAGCAAACGAAGCCACCGCTGCTGCAGGTGGGGCGGGTTGAAGCAATATCGGTGGACGGACGCAGCAACGATGCAGGATGGCAGCATGCGACGGCACTGGGCCCACTCGTTGACAGCGCGGGCCTGCCGGGTGATGTTCCCGCGCAAATCCAACTGGCATGGGATGAGCGCGGCCTGTGTGTTCTCTGGCAGATCGACGGGGAGCCCACATTTCGGCGACGCGAGCACGATGGGGACCTCTGGCGCGATGACGCAGTGGAGTTGCGCCTGCGGACCGGTGAGGACGGGCCGATACATCGCTTCGCGATTTCTCCCGGCGGGGCGATGTTCGATGCCCGGGACAGCGACACGACCTGGGATCCGGTGTGGCGCGCGCTCGCACTGCGCTCTGGCGACGGCTGGCAGGTTGAGATGCGCGTGCCTCTGGCCACGCTGGGCGCGCAACCCGGCGATACGTTACATGCGAATCTCCTCGTGAACGACTCCGAGGCAGACGGGCCGATCGCGTGGTGGGCCGCGCCGGGCGAGACTGGCGCGGACACATTCGGCCTGCTGCGGCTTGACCAGCAACGCTCTCCGGTGACACTTGCGCAGCTTGACGTGACAGGCGAGACAGCGATCATCCATCCAGAGTTTTCGGGCGCGGCCACCCTCCACGCGACTCTGTTCGAGGGCGAGACAGAGGTTGCGAGCGCAGAGACCTCTGAGGCCCGTCCTCTGTCGGTCCCCATGCCTCATCCCGGACGCTTTCGCATTCGTATCGCCGGTGTCCGACCAGATGGTGAACTCGCGCTGCAGCGCGAAATCCCCCTCGAACGCATTCCTCCTCTGGCTGTGTCTATCCGCTCGCGGCTTCTGAGTGCTCGACAGATCGGCGTCACGATCGACGGCGCGGGCCTGGCGGCCGCCCCGGAGCAGTACGTGATCGCGGCGACCGGTGCCGAGGCGGTGACGGTCACGCCCGATGGCGACAGGACGGCGACCGCGACCGTTGACCTCTCGCCATGCCCTCCCGGAGAGGTGCAGGTGCGCGTTACCGCCAGAGCCGACGGGGATGATCTGGCGAGTG
>CAZAHB010000104.1:0-18856 GCA_964484945.1 uncultured Armatimonadia bacterium
CGCGGGCGCAGGCTCGGTCAGGTCCACCTGCGCGAGCGCGCAGGTGGCGATGAAAAGAGCGAGGATGATTGCGTACGCTCGGCTCATTACGACGGCCTCCCAGCCTTTCCGTGTCACGGGCGCCCTCGCCCGTGGGTCCCCTCGGTAGGCCCCAGGATGATGTGCGGACGAGGGCGTCCGCACCACGGGGCGGTTTTCTACTCCCGCGCCTCGGTCGGGATATCAGCCGACGTGCTCGTCGCGCCCCGCGCCATCAGCGGCAGATAGCGCTCCGCCAGCGCGCGCTGGTAGTTGAAGATCACGAAGCCCTCGCAGCCAAGCCGCCGCGAGGCCTGAATCTGGTCCAGCACGCCCTGCGGCGTGATCTTCGGCTCGATGTCCGCGAAGGGCCCGATGCCCATCGCGACCGGGACCTTCCCGCCCGACCACTTCTCCTGCTTGCGCACCCAGCCCTTGAACTCCTCGATGTCCGCCATGTACGTCATCGGGCAGACGAAGTCCACCAGGCCTTCGTCGATCCAGCGCTTCCAGTCCTGGCCGAAGCTGTCGCGGTGCCCCTCCCAGTTGATGAAGACAGCCGCCGAAAGTGTCGCTTCGGGGCGGACCTCGCGCATCTTCTTCCGCACGGTGCGCAGCAGCGAGGTGATCATCTCCCTCCTCCACTGGAGGAAGCGCTCCTCCTGCGGTCCGTCGAGGACATCCTCCGGCCAGTTCGTCACTGTGACGCCCGTATCCGCTTCAAAGCGCTGATGGCACCTCTCGCAGACGCAGCGGTCGGTCCATGAGTAGCGCAGGTAGTCGAACTGCACGCCGTCGGCGCCGAAGTCCTCGACCATCTCCAGGGCAGTGCGGATGATCTGGACGCGGTTCTCGTGGCTGGACGGACAGAGCCAGTGGTCATCGATCCCCGACGGCGACCGCGCGAGCCGCCCCTCCTCGCGAAGTTGAGCCTTCAGTTCATCCGACGCTCCCATGGTGAAAAGCCCGAGGATACGCGGATGGACGTCGATACCATGCTTCCTTCCGGCCCGGATGGCGTGGAGGAGGTTGTTGGCCTCGCAGGACGGGGTGGTCGGGAGTATCCGGCTCGGGTAGTAGGCGGCCGCGCCGGATGCCATGTAGGGGAACACCATGTTGAAGTTCGCGGTCTTCAGCTTCGCGATGGCGTCATCCCATCCGCCATCGACAGTGTCGGACGCCCACACACCGCGAATCTCGGGATCACAGGAGGGATACGAGCGAAACCAGGCGCGCTGGGCCAGGGCTTCGGCACTTCGCGACGCCCTGATGGCCTCATCCTGCTTCCCCTCGCGGAGCAGGTCGGCGATGGAGTTGAGCAGTCCGTACGCCTCGCGCACATCGGACCGCGAGTCCTCGAGATGATCGCCCACCGCGCGCTTGAGCGCGGCGTTGAAGTCTGTCAGCGAGCCGTAGTGCCCCACCGGCCCGAGGGCGCCGGCTGTCTGCGGGGCCAGCGCGGACCACAGTTCAGGCTCGAAATAACCGATCAAAGCCCGAAGCAGCAATTTCAGTTGCCCCACCTGCTCCGGATCGGGAGGCGCGCCCACGACCGCACCGCGGTCCGAGACGATCACGCCCGCCATGTTGGCATCAACGCCCCCCGCAGTGCGCCAGCGGCAGAGCGTCTGGCCGTCATCGGGCCACAGTTCGCGCACAGTCCGGTTCCCGATCAGCAGCTCAGGCGGGAGACCGGTGGCGATGTCGGCGACCCGATGCAGTGAATGGAACTGGTCGCGCACGATCTCGTGGACGAGTTCCCCGCTGCGGGCGCCGAGGTCCTTCGCGAGATCACTTCGCGTGTGGTAGAAGACAATAAGGTGCGCGGGTCGCTTGAGAAATGCGCGCAAATGGACGAGTTCGTCGTCAGAGATGCCAGGGTTGCCCGGTAAGATTGCAACCGGCACATCCGGCAGGCCCGCAGCTTCGACTGCCGTGTCGGAGCTTTCCTGCCACGGAATCTCGCCGGTCTCCAGCGCACTAACGACCGCCTCGAAGCGCTGCTGCTGGTCCGCGTGGGCGTCGGGGCGATCGGGTTTGACGACCGCCACGGTCGGCACCGACGCTGCCTGTGCGGGCAGCGCGCAGACGAGCGCCAGGGCCGTCAGCGCGAAAGCGAGCGAGCGCATCACATCGTCTCCGGGGCGTCGATACCGAGCAACTCGAGCATGTTCGCCAGCACGATCTGCGTCGCGGTAACAAGCGCCAGGCGCGCACGTGACAGCTCAGGGGCCTCCTCATCGACCACGCGGCAGGTGCCGTAGAACTGGTGGAAGGTGGCTGCGAGATCGCGCGCGAGATGGGCAATGCGGTGTGGCGCGCGACGTTTGGCGGCGTCGAGGACCTCCGCGGGATAGTCGGCCATCCAGCGCATCAGCCGCAGCTCATCCTGGTGCTCCAGCAGCGACAGGTCAGCTTGAGTGAGGTCATCTGTCGCGAACCCCTGGCTGCGCGCCTCGTCGAGGATCGAGCAGATACGCGCGTGCGCGTATTGGACATAGTATACGGGGTTCTCGTCGCTCTCCGTGCGCGCAAGCTCCAGGTCGAAGTCGAGGTGCGCGTCCACCGAGCGCGAGAGCAGAAAGAACCGCGTGACATCCGCGCCGACCTCGTCGATCAGCTGGCGAAGAGTGACGATCTTGCCCGCGCGCTTCGACATCTTGACGACCTCGCCGCCCTCGGTGAGGCGGACGACCTGGTGGATGATGAACTCCGTGGCGCCCGGGTCAACGCCGGCGGCCTCCATCCCCGCCTGCACCGACGGGACCTGCGCGGCGTGATCGGGCCCCCAGACGTAGATGCAGTGGTCGAAGCCGCGCTCCAGCTTGTCGTCCACGTAGGCCAGATCGGTCATGAGGTAGGTCTTCGCGCCGCTGGAGCGGACGAGCACTCGGTCTTCCTCGTCACCGAAGTCGGTCGTGCGCAGCCACAGCGCGCCGTCGTCTTCGTAGACCACGCCGCGGTCGCGAAGCTCCGCGATCTTCTCGTCGATTGTGCCCTCTTCGAAGAGGCCGCGCTCGGAGAACCAGCTGTCGAACTCGATCCCCAGCATCGCGAGCGTCTCGCGGATGTGATCGACGACGACCTCCTCGGCCAGCAATGCCATCTCGTCGTGGCCTTCGGGAGTGTCAGGAATGGCCGCGAGCTTCTCCTCGCCCTGCCGGTCAATCAACTCGCGCGCAAAATCGATCACGTATTCGCCCTGGTAGCCCTCCTCGGGCATCTCCCAGTCAAGCCCCAGCAACTCTCGCACGCGGGCCTGCACTGAGGCCCCGAAGAGGCGGAACTGCGTGTTGTCCGGCCCGTCGTTGAGCAGGTACTCGCGTTCGACCTCGTATCCTACCGCGGCAAGCAGCTTTGCCAGCGAGTCGCCGTAGGGCCCACCGCGGGCGTTGCCGATATGCAGCGGGCCGACCGGGTTGGCGGAGACGAACTCCACCTGCACCCTCGTGCCCGCGCCGGCGTCGGAGCGACCGTAGTCCTCTCCCGTGAGCAACACTTCCTGCACAGTGTCCTGCAGCCAGGCGGGGGAGAGGTGGAAGTTGATGAAGCCCGGTCCCGCGATCTCGCAGCGCTGTACGACCGCGCATTCAGGCAGCCGCTCCACGATCTCGCCGGCGACCTCCCGCGGAGCCATCTCCGCCTCGCCGGCCATGCGCATGGCCACGTTGCAGGAGAAGTCGCCCATGTCGGGCTTGGGTGGTTGCTCGAGGACGATCTCGACGTCACATTCGGGGAGTGCGCCACATTCGGCGCAGGCCTCGAGGGCCTGCGCAATCAGGTCAACAAGTTGCTGATCGGCCATGGAAGTCCTCCGATGGTGGCACGCCGTGGTGATACCCCGCGCGCAGCGACCGGCGGGATGAGGGTTAGAAATCAAGCCAGACGTGCAGATTGCTGAAGATTTGACTCACGAGCCATAGTCCGATGACCATTCCGCCAAACATCTGAATCATACCTCTGCGCCAGAAGCGAATCACGGGTGGGAGGCGGTCGCCCGCGTTCTCGCGCCAGCGGCGCAGGACGTTCTTGCCGGAGCGCAGAGCGGCTTGAAGCTGCCGGTCGGTCGGCTCCCTGGTGGCGAAGATAGCCTGTATGAAGTATCCTACAACGAAACGGAACTGCCACCCGAGCACGATCACGATCACCGCAAGCAGTGGGCTGATCTCAAACAGCGGCTGTCCCAGCAGAAGCAGTGGCAGCAGCCCCGCCAGCAGGTTCGAGCCACACCGCCGGTGCGCCCGCGGCATCATGCGCGCGCGCTCCATGGTGGGCTCGCCGAAATGCTCGATAGCCCCAATCACCTTGTGCTCCGCGCCGTGATAGCCCGACAGCGGCGTGACGCGCATCAGCACCAGGAATGACAGCAACAGCAAGAGGTTAGCGCCGACACTTACCCACGGACCGGCTCCCGGATCGACGGTCGTCTGAAACATCAACAGAACATGGGCAAGCGGCACCCCGTAGATCTGCTGAAGAAACCAGGAAACGATGTAGGTAAGCGCCATGCCCGATGCGCCGAGCAGGGCGATGGACAGCCCGGTTCCCATCAGCCACAGTTCGCCGGTCAGGCCGTCCGGGCTGCGGGCGTTCCCGCTGGACATGAAAACCCCACCGGGCATGGCGCTGCCGCTGATCCTCGGCGGCCCGCTCACAGGCCCGGTCGGCTGCATCCAGTCAGGGTAGATGTTATTGCGAGAGTGTCGATGGATTATGATCGCCTCGTTGGCGGGTTGCGTGTGTTGTGACTGTTTGTGCTAGCGAGGGTCGCCAGGCTCGTCGCGTTCTTCGTCAATCGACTTCAGCATGGTCACTGCGGACGTGCCGACCAGGTAAGCCTGCTGCGCCACTTCGATGGTCAGTGGTACGCCGGGTGAGGCATCGTAGTCGGCCATGACGCGCAGTCGAAAGAGGTCGTTGAGCGTCAACCCGATGCTTTGCTCAATCTCTTCATTCGACGTCCCCAGCACTCTTCGGACCGTGGCATGAGCCTTCTTATCAGGGATCTCGACCCCGCGGGCTTCCAGCACGTCTCTCGCGATGCCGAAAACCGCGTAGCAGGTCCTGCCGAGAGCCGCGCGGACTGTAGCCTCGGGGACGGATGAGATGCTGGCCGTTTCCAAAAGTTCTCCAGCGAGCGTATTGAACTCCCCCCAGTCGAATCTCATACGGGTGCCACACCGAAGGCCACCATGAGCCGGACTTCCCCTGGCTGCTCAAGCAACCACTCATCCATGGCGCTGCGGAGTTCGAGCGCCTCTTCAGGCGTTGCCTTCACGAGCGCCATGACGGAAAAGAGATCCTCCCCTTCATCGTAGTCCGGAACCTTCTCCAGCACAATTCCGCGAAGCCGTGCGCCGAATGTCTCCTTCACCCGCGCCGGCGCCTCCAGCAGCGCAGGAATGACGTGCGGATGGCGTGCGAGCAGCTCACGCAGCTCGTCCGGCTGCGGGATCGTGTAGCTCGTGTCGATCCGCTGCATATCCACCTTCGAGATGACCTGCTCCGTCGCCATCTGAAAGCTCTCCTCCCGAGGAGTCGGATACTTGCGGGCGGGCCCCCGCATATGTTATCATAACAGACCCGCGAGCTATCGGCGGCCGTGTCCTTTGCGGCCGTCTTTGGAGACTCTGGAAAGGGATGCACCAGTTATGGCAAAGTGTTACTACTGCAACAAGGGCCCGAGCACCGGGCACAATGTCAGCGGCTCCAACCGCTCGACCAAGCGAACCTGGAAGCCGAATCTGCAGAAGGTGCGAGCGCTCGTGGACGGTTCCCCGAAGCGCATTCACGTCTGCACTTCGTGCCTCAAAGCGGGAAAAGTGCGCAAAGCTCCCTGAACCGCATGCCCGCGATCTTTTTGTCCGCGGCCGGGGACAGGCCCCCGGCCGTTTCCCGTGGCTGCGTATCGCCGCTCCGCGCAGCTTTCGGGCTTCGCTGCACCGCGCGCGAGCCGCAGGATTCTCCACCTCGCTGCCTGGAGCGAGTATACCACACGGACTCGCGTCCACGCAACCGAACGCAGCCGCCCGCTTGTGGGGGGGGGACCGCCTGTGAGTGACGCCCCGAGAGTAGCTATCAAGACCTTTGGCTGCAAGCTCAATCAGTGCGAAAGCGAGCAGATCCGGGAGGATTTCGAAGCTCTCGGCTTCACCGTGGTTGAGTATGACCAGCCCGCGGATGTCTACCTGATCAACTCCTGCACCGTCACCCATCGCACGGACCGTGACACCCGCCGCCTGGCCCGCCAGGCCCGCCGCCGTCAGCCCGACTGCATGGTCATCGTCACCGGCTGCTACGCCGAGATGCAGCCGGAGGTGGTCGAGGACCTCGGTGTGGTCGATGTCGTCGCGCCCAACGAGCGTAAAGCCGAACTTGCGCGGGCCGCGGCCGACTGGCTCAGCACGCGCGGCCGCTTCGACCGGCCGGCGGCCTGTCAGCGCGACGCTGACCGCCTCGTCTCAACCTTCCCTGACAATACGCGCGCATTCGTGAAGGTCCAGAACGGCTGCGACGCGCAGTGCGCCTACTGCATCATCACGAACGCACGCGGCCCCTCGCGATCGGTCACACCTGACCTCGCCGTGAAGCAGGCTCGCAAACTGACACAGGCCGGCCATCCCGAGGTCGTACTGGTCGGCATTCATCTGGGCATGTACGGCCGGGATCTGGCCGAAGAGATCGACCTGGATGGCCTGGTTGAGCGCATGTGCGGGATCGAGCAGCTTCAGCGCCTGCGTCTGAGCAGCATCGAGCCGATGGAGATCTCCGACAGGCTGGTGGAGATCGTCTGCGCAGGCGGCAGCGCCATCGACCCGCCCGCGGACGCTCCGTGCGCGGGGAAAGTCTGCAGACATCTGCACATTCCCCTGCAGTCCGGGTGTGATGCGACACTCGCGCGAATGGGCCGTCCGTACACTGCTGACGCCTACCTGGACCTGGTTGAGCGCATCCATCAGCGTGAGCCGCTCGCGGGGATCGGCGCGGATGTGATGATCGGCTTCCCGGGCGAGACCGACGAGGAGTTCGAGCAAAGCTACGCCTTCGTGGAGCAGCTACCGGTGAGCTACCTGCACGTGTTTACGTACTCCGCCCGGCCCGGCACGCGCGCGGCCGAGATGCCCGACCAGGTTGACCACGAGGTCCGCAAGGAGCGCATGCACCGGATGCGCTCCCTCTCGCAGCGCAAGCACGAACGGTTCGCCGCCCGCGCGGTGGGGGAGACGCTCGAAGTGGTGGTAGAGAGGCCCGCCGACGAGTCAGGTCTCGTGAGCGGAATCGCCGACAACTACCTGCGCGTGCGCTTCGAGGGCCCCGACGACCTCTGCGGCAGTCTCGTCCGCGTGACCATCGACCGGGCCGACGGCGCCGATGTCATCGGCACGCTCGCGACATGACGCTCACTCCGCCCACTCGTAGAGCCTGACCTCCAGCGGCGCGAATTCCGCGCGCAGATGCCCATCCTCCAGCGTCACCCGCTCCCCCTCAGGCCCCGTGATCGCCTCGACCTCGAATTGCGACAGATCGAGGTCCAGGGCCGTCGGTTCGTCGGCAACGCTCAGCACAGCCAGCTTGCGCGCGCCGTCTGCGGATCGGCTCCAGGTGCGGAAGGGGTCGGCCACCGGGACCTCGTCGGCTTCCGAGCGCCTCGCGATCAGCCACGGCTGTAGCGCGCGTAGCTCCTGCACGGTATCCACGATCCCCTGCCAGACCGTCGGCGCGTCCTCGCGCATCTTGTAGTGATGCGACGGCCCCCAATACCAGATAAGGCCGTCTGCGCCCGCGGCCAGCGACAGCCACGCCATGTTCCGTGTCTGCGCGGGTGTGGGGATGCTGACCGGTCCGAGTTCCTCCAGAGCTTCCTCGTATCGTCGCCAGTAACGAATATCGTGGCCCTGCAGCACCGCCCACAGCGGCATATCCGGGCCGATCTGCTCGCGCGCGGTCAGCAGGCGCTCCTCGAGAGCTTTCACCGAGCGATGCGGGAGCGGGTAGATGTCGGCCCAGCAGCAGTCCATCGCCTGCGCATAGTCGTCGAACGCGTTCGCGCGGCAGATCACGATGCTCGCCGGATGGAAGGGGTCCACCTGCTTGACGCTCTGCTTCAGCCGCTCCATGATCTCCACCGACACGCCCTGCCCGGCGGGTTCATCCATCAGATACCACGAGAGCAGCGCTGGCTCGTTCATCAGTTCTCCCGCAAACCGCTCGGACCATGCGTAGTCCCGCGCCTTCACGCGTTTGCGGTTCATCCCCATGAAGACGTGCACCCCCGCCTCATGAGCGGCCTGAAGGTAGGCGCGCGCCTCATCGACGGACTTCGGGTCGCCGCCCTCGAAGTGATAGGAGTGCGTGAGGTTGAAGCCTGCCTCATGGAGGCCGTCGAACGTGTCGAGGCGGTCGCTCGGGTCGCGATACGCGCCCAGCGCGAAGGTCGGCTCCCCGTCGAGCAGCATCACGCGGTCGTCGCGGAAGCTCACCCGCGAGCCGGGGCTGCGGTTGCTGAAGATCGCCTTCTGCTCCATCGAGCGCCCGTCCGCTTCAAGCGTGGTCACGACCTCGTGCACGCCCGGCTGCAGGTCCTGCGAGGGCGTGACTATCACGGTGTCGCCGTCCAGCGCCACGGATGCATCCTGGCCGCCGACGGTGGCCGTTACCTCCGCCGCGGGGAGGGACGGGGTGATCTCAACCGGCAATTCGGGCCGCGCCGCGTCGGACCACTCCCACGCGGGACGTACGTCCACCGGCCAGCGCTCGGCGTCATCGGCCACGGTGAACGTGTGCTCGCGGGCCGGCGGCATCACGCCCTCTGCGCCGCTGACGGGCTGGACGCGCCAGTGCCAGGTGCCGGGCTCCAGCCAGCGGTCCGGCCTCCACTGCAGTGTGCCCGGGGACGCCGTAATCGGCTTGGAGAAGTCGCCGGAGCGCGACAGCTCCACTCGGTAGCTGAGGCCGCCTGGTTCGAGGTCGTGCCAGCTCAGTTCCGGCCGCTGTGTGTCGATGGTCGTGCCGTCAGCAGGTGAGATGATCTCCGGTCCGGGCCAGCCGGGCTCGATCTTCTCGACGAGGAGTTCATCGAACCAGGCCGTGCCGGTGCCCTCGATGCCCACCAGCACGTGCAGATAGCCGACCTCCTCTGGGATCTGGCGGGTCCATGCCACCTCCCGGGAGGTCCAGTCGTGTGTGTCGAAGAGCCCGTGGGGGAAGGAGCCGCCGGAGACGTGCTGCTTCTCGTGGTCGGCCCACTGGAGGAAGAGCACCGCCCCGCGGTGCTGGCGGTTATCGGGATGGCGCTCAACCTTCTCGCAGCGCATCATGACCGTCGCGCGGTAGAACGCGCCTGCCTCGACCGGGAGGTATATCTGCGCGTACTTGTGCCGGGCATCGGTCACGTCCACCCGCAGCGCCTGCTCGCCGGCCCGGGCGTCCTCACTGATCGAGACGATGGGGGGGAGGATCCAGCCGCGCTGTTCAAGCTCCTCCCGGGACTTCTCGAAATCCTCCGTGAACGGAAGTGCCGTCTGGCCGACCGCGGGGATTGCGATGGTAAGTACGGCGATGACGGGCAGGCTTCGCATCTGTCTCACCTCGGCGGGAGCGGGGCAATTCGCTAACGTGAGAGGAAGTTTCCCCACTCCCGGTCGATGGCCTCCTGCCGATCACCCGCGCCAGTCAGGATCATCCAGCGAGATAAGCTCCGGCTCCTGCGGAGCGTCCACGACTCGCGCGGATCCGACGCCGACCTGGCGCTCCATCACGAGCGTCTGGCGCATGTACACCTCGTCAGGGTCCTGTTGCTCGAGCGTGATCGTGGTGCGCTGCGTGTCGTAGCCGGTCTTGCTGACCAGTATCTCAATCATGCACTCACGGTTGGAGCAGTCGCGCAGGTCGATCCAGAACGGTCCACCCGACCAGTTGTAGCGCCACCCGCGCCAGCCCTCCGGGAACTGATCGCCCAGTTCGTCGTACTGGTCCTCGGTGCGGTTCTCCTGCTGACGGCTGTCCACCCACACGGTCGCCCCTTCGAGGGGGTTGCCGTCCTGGTCGCCCACGTTCAGGTAGACGAAAAGCGTCTTTTCGGTGGAGCCGTCCTCGTAGTCATCATCGTCGTAGTAGTGATCGTCATAGTCGTCATAGTAGTAGTCGTCGTAACAGTAGTCGTCATAGCATGTGTCGCCTTCACAGCCGACGATCATAACTGCTGCGCTCATCAGAAGCAGTAGACCGAACGATCCGAGGACGATCCGTTGCGCATTCACATGAGCCACCTCCGAGACGGTCGCCGTGCATGGCGCCAGGTACTACGCATCGTAGTTTATACTACACCATGTAGTATTTAGCGGTCAAGAGCAGCGGACAGTTTCTTTCGATCACTGGTCGGCATTGACGAGAACGCCGCTGTCAGGTACAAAGGAAGGGAACAGCGAAGACAGGCGATCATCGGGAGCAGTGACGACAGTGCGAGCAGTAGTGCAGCGGGTGATCGAGGCGCGGGTCGAGACCGATGACCAGACAGCAGCGCAAATAGATGCGGGCCTGATGGTCCTGGTCGGTTGCGGTGAGGGGGACGATGAGGGGGACGCGCGGTGGCTGGCCGACAAGGTCGCCAATCTGCGGATCTTCGAGGATGATGAGGGGAAGATGAACCTGTCGGTGCTGGATATCGACGGCGAGGTCCTGGTGGTGCCCAACTTCACTCTCTACGGCGACTGCCGGAAAGGGCGCCGGCCGGGTTTCGGCGCGGCATGCGCTCCCGACGTCGCAGACAGACTGGTCGATGTCTTTGCAGATCGCATCGCCGAGGCCGGCACTCCGGTCGGGCGCGGGGTATTCGGCGAGCACATGCACGTATCGCTGACCAACGACGGACCCGTGACGCTCCTGCTCAGCAGCGAGCGAACGTTCTGACCATTGTCCTGTGACGCACAACAGACATCATGGCGACAGCTCAAGGCCGCAAAAAGGGGACGATTCGACAGAGACTGTCACGCCGCTACTGCGACGCCGGTGACAGACAGGCGGCGGTTGACGATGCCCGCGGCGCGTTGAAACTGTATCAGCGCGCGACTGAGCTTGACTCCGGAAACTCCCGAGCCCGGCTCCGCATGGGCGATGCCCACCTGCTGGCCGACCGCGATGACCGCGCCATGGCGGCCTACCGCCAGGCGGCGGCGAACCAGCCTGATGACGCCGAAGCGCACTTCTGCATCGCGGATCTGCTGGCGCGAAGCGGACGACTCCGCGATGCTGTCTACGAGATGGAGGAGGCCGTTGCGCTGGACCCCGAGCGCGCTTACTACTACTATCGCCTCGCGGATCTCTACCGCCGAACCGGGGACCTGGAGATGGCGGAGGAAGCGCTGCTGTGCGCCATCTCCGCCGACTCCGATGAAGGCCTCTATCGCTACAAGCTGGGCGAGTTGCACATGATGTCCGAGGACTGGATGCCCGCCGCTCGGGCGTACCTGGCGGCCACGGAGTGCTCGCCACTTGAGGATTTCTACTACATCCGGCTGGCGGCGGCGCTGATCAGGATGGACCGCCGCGCGGCCGCCATCAAGGTCCTGCGCAGGACCTGTCGCATCGCCCCGGACAACCGCGCCTATCGCTACCTGCTTGGCGAACTGCTGATGCTCGTCGGGGAGCTTGAGGCCGGAAGCGAACAGTTGCGGGCCGCGGGACGCCTCGACCACTACGAACGAGACTACGTGCGGCGTGTCAAGACGCGGGCAGGCCAGCTTCGCGAGGACGAGAAGCTGGTCCTGGTCAGCGCCATCGACACGCCCTGTTGAAAGGGCCCCCTGTCTATGATCCTCGAGACGTTGACTGTCGGACCCCTCCAGGCGAACTGCTACGTCGTCGGATGTGAGCAGACGAAGAATGGCTTCGTTGTCGATCCGGGCGGTGACGCCGACCGGATTCTCGACGCAATTGACCGGCTTGAGTTGCAGATCGAGTACATCTTCAACACCCACGAGCATGTGGATCACATCGCGGCGAATCGGGCCCTGAAGGAAGCGACGGGCGCGACGCTCGTGATTCACGAGGCCGGCAGGGACGAGGTCGAGCAGCCGCATCCGTTCTGGTCCTCGATGGTGGGTGGCGTTGAGCCCTCGCAGCCTGATGAGACGATGGCCGAAGACGATGCGTGGGAGGTCGGGACGCTGACGGTGCGCGTTGTGCATACCCCCGGGCACAGTCCCGGCGGCGTCTGCCTGGCGGTCAACGGGGCGCTTTTCACCGGCGACACGCTCTTCGCGGGCAGCATCGGCCGGACCGACCTGCCCGGAGGCGACATGGAGACCCTTCAGCGCTCTCTGCAGCGACTGGTGGATGAGTTCGACGACGACACGAAGGTCTACCCCGGCCACCGGGGCCCTTCGACCATCGGCACGGAGCGCGAAGAGAACCCGTTCCTGCAGTGAACACCGACGATCGACAGCGCTGACCAGGTCGTAGCCCCACGCGTGCTCGCCGGCTCCGGTACCCACCCCCGGCCACAGTCGCCACCCCCCCCACCGCTTGTTTATACGGGGCGCTTCGTGCTACAATTCCTCCATGAATACGGCAGCTTCGCAGCCTGCGTCGCAGCACCTGATATCGGAGGAGACATAATGGCCTCTGGCGCCGATACACTCACATCGAGGCTCCTCGACAGCCTCAAATTTTGGACGGTCGTGGCGGTTCTGTGCGCGGCCGCAGCGGTCGGCACGTACTATTTCGGCCGCGACTACGTCGGCCAGCATCTGCACGAGATGGAGGTCAGGGAGCGAGCACCGGAGATACAGCCGCAATCCAGTGCCTCTGCACTCGCAGATGATGAAGACACCCGATCGAACCCTCCGGTAGAGCCTGTGGTGACCGTGCGCGAGCGCGAGCCCACGAAACGCGAAGAGCGGCGCGTTCGTCGCGAGGCGAAGCAGGCGGAGCAAGAGGAGCAAGAGGAGCAGGCGGAGCAGGCGGAGCAGGCGGAGCAGGCGGAGCAATACGAGGCCTCTGCGCAGCAGGAAGAAGCGAACGCGGAGGAGTCGCAGGACGAGCAAGACCAGGAGAGTACGGACACTGAAGATGTGACCGAAGATGTCGATGCCGACGGTGGATACATCGTGGTCGCCGGCTCATTCGCCGACGAGGGCAATGCGCAGCACCAGGTCGATCGGCTGAGCGAGCGCGGCTACCAGCCGTTCATCACGACATATGAGAAGAATGGCATCACCTACCGTCGAGTTACTATCGGCGTATTCGGAGCACGGCCGGATGCCGAACAGGCTGCTGAGAAGCTCAATTCGCAGGGAGTCGACGCGATGGTGCTCAGCGAGGAGTAGAGGACACTGGCCAGAGTGGAGAGCATCGCACTGATTGTGCTCGACAGCGTCGGGGTCGGCGATGCCCCCGACGCCTCCGATTATGGCGACGAGGGAAGCAATACCCTCGGGAATCTCTCGCGGGCGGTCGGTGGCGTCGAGTTGCCCACACTGCAGGCGCTGGGCCTGGGGAATCTCACGCACATCGAGGGCGTGCCACCGGTCGAGAGCCCCGGCGGGGCCCGGGGGCGGATGACCGAACAGGCGGCGGGCAAGGACACCATGATCGGGCACTGGGAGATGATGGGCCAGATCCGCCAGCGCCCCTTCCCGACCTATCCGGACGGCTTCCGGGCCGAGATCATCGATGAGTTCGAGCGCCGCACCGGGCGTCCGGTCATCGGCAACCGCGCGGCGTCCGGCACCGTCATCATCGAGGAGCTTATCGAGCTACACCGCGAGCAGGGCGCGTGGATCGTCTACACCTCCGCCGACAGTGTCTTCCAGATCGCTGCACACACGGACGTGATCCCGCTTGATGAGCTGTACGCGGCCTGTGAGACCGCGCGGGAGATGTTGCACGGCGAATGGGAGGTCGCGCGGGTCATCGCCCGGCCGTTCGTCGGCGAGGCCGGGGCGCTGGAGCGCACGGACGAGCGCCACGACTATCCGCTGCCCCCCCCGGGGCCGACCGCCCTCGACCATCTGCAGGAGGCGGATATCCCGACCGTGAGCGTGGGGAAAATCGATGACATCTTCGCCGGCCGGGGCATCAGTCGCTCGCGCCACTCCGGCGGCAACGAGGAAGGCGCCGCGGTGATCCTGGACCTGCTTGAGGAGCGCCAGCCGGGCCTGATATTCGCCAACCTGAATGATTTCGACTCGAAGTACGGTCACCGGAACAACCCCCGCGGCTACGCCGATGCGCTGGAGCAGGCGGATACGTACATCGCGCAGATGATCGATACACTGAGCGACAGCACGCTGCTCGTCATCACCGCCGATCACGGGACAGACCCGACCACCCAAAGCACCGATCACTCTCGCGAGCGGGTTCCGCTTCTGGTCACGGGCCCCCCCGTCCAGTCGGTGGACCTTGGCACGCGCGAAACGTATGCCGATCTGGGCGCCACGATCTGCGAGCTTTTCGAGGTCAGTGCGCCGCCGGCAGGGACGAGCTTCGCCGGTGAATTGACGGGTGAGCCCGCGTGAGCATCGACATCCGCAGGCTGAGCGACCGTAAGCGCCGGGGCGATGAGCTTTCGGCGGATGAGTTGCGCTGGCTCGTGGATGCCTACACCGCCGACGAGATCGATGACGCGCCCATGGCCGCGTGGCTGATGGCGGTATGCTGCTCCGGGATGACCGACGAGGAGACCCACGCGCTGACCGACGCGATGGCGCGATCCGGCGAGATGCTCGACCTGTCTGAGATCGATGCACCGACGGTGGACAAGCACTCCACCGGCGGGGTGGGGGACAATATCACGCTCGTCGTGGGGCCGATCGTGGCCGCGTGCGGCGGGTGTGTGGCCAAGATGTCCGGGCGCGGCCTCGGCCACACCGGGGGCACGATCGACAAGCTTGAAGCGATCCCCGGACTGAGCACAGACCTGGCACCGGAAAGCTTCATCGCACAGGCGCGAGAGATCGGCCTGGTCGTCGCGGCGCAGAGCGATGCGCTGGCGCCTGCGGACGGAAAGATCTACGCGTTGCGCGACGCGACCGGCACGGTGGACAGCCGCGCGCTCATCGCGTCGAGCATCATGAGCAAGAAGCTCGCCGGAGGCGCGGAGGCCGTGGTGCTGGATGTCACCGTCGGCAGCGGCGCCTTCATGGAGACCGAAGCCGAGGCGCGGCGGCTCGCGGAGTTGATGGTGCGCCTCGGGCGAAGCTCCGGACGGTGCATGGCGGCGCTGCTGACGGACATGAACCGGCCGCTTGGCCGCGCCGTGGGCAATGCCGTCGAAGTGGAAGAGGCCGCGGAGGTGCTTGCGGGCAACGGGCCCGCGGATGTCCGCGACGTGGCCATGGCGGTCGCGGGATGGATGCTCACGACCGCCGGTGTGGTTGCGCGCATGGAGCAGGCCCGCGAAGCGGCAGCGGAGGCGATCGCCTCGGGCGCAGCCGCGGAGAAGCTGCGCGAGATGGTTCGGGCGCAGGGAGGGGACGTGTCGGTTCTGGATCGCACGCTGCTCGGGCATGAGCCCGCCGAAGCCGGCACATGGGGCGAGGACCTGTCGGGCGCAGTGACGCGGATGGATGCGCTCGGTATCGGTCGCGCTTCACTCGCCAGCGGCGCGGGGAGGCGGCAGAAGGCTGATACGGTCGATCCCGCCGCCGGCCTGCGCATCGTGGCCGCGGAAGGCGATCGGACGCGCTCCGGAGAGCCGGTGGTCGAGGTCATGGCCTCATCGGCCGAACATCTCGAGGCCGCGCTGGCGGAGCTGGCCGATGCGATCGTAGTCTCTGATCGCCCCGCCGAAAAGCGCCCGCTGGTGATTGACGTCATTGAGCCGGAGACGTCGGCATGATCGGCGGAAAGGACTGGCTCGATCTCGCAGTCGTTACTGCCGTTTCGCTCGGCTTCATCTCCCTGATGCTCGTGATAAAGGGCGCGCAGGCGGGCCGAACGAAGCGCCAGATCGTCGGCACCGTGGGCCTGGTGTGGGGGACGGTGGCGCTGACTCTCGCGGCGGCGTGGCTGCTCGAGAAGTACTGGGGCGGACCGCTGTTCGACGTGCAGATCGCGCCGGAGCCTGACGTGATGACACGAACGCTCACAACAGCTCAGGCGGCAGCACTGGCGTTGATGGGCGCAGTTCTGCTCGGAGCCTACATCACGGTGATTGTGGCGGTGCGACGTTTGATGGAGCCGAAGGATAGCCTCGAAGTGAGCGAAGATTCGAGCACCGAGGGTGATCGCGAGTGATTGCGATCGCCGTCGTGCTGTGGGCGCTGGTCATCGCCGGCGCCGTCTTCGCCTGGTACGTTCGGACCATCGAACCCGCGAATGTGGTGGTCACCGAGCACGCCCTTCATCTGCCTGATCTGCCTGAGGCCCTGCGGGGTGTGCGGATCGTGCACCTGTCCGATTTTCACTGCCAGGCCGATGAGCACATCGAGCACAGCAGCCGTGAGGCGATTCGGCTGACCATGGAGCAGGACCCGGATCTCATCGTCATCAGCGGCGACCTGTTCGACACCTGTGATGACGCCGCCGATTCGGCCGATCAGCTTCGCGGACTGGAGGCACCGCTGGGCGTGTGGGCGGTCCCGGGCAATCACGATCGCGCGCACCAGGATCCCTTTTCCTGTGATGAGGCGCCACCGGAGGATATAGCGATGCTCCGGGAGACGCTGGACGACCTCGGGATCCAGTTGCTCGTCAATGAGTACGCTGCAATCAGCGTGGACAGCGCCACCATCGCGATCGCGGGGGCGGACGAGTTCGCTTTCGGCCGCGACGACGTCGCCGCGGCGCTCGATGGCACCGAGGCGTCCGATCTGGTGATGCTGTTGACCCACACACCGGACCTGCTGGATGACCCTGCCGCGGAGGGAGCGGACGTGGTCCTGTGCGGGCACACGCACGGTGGGCAGATCCAGATCCCCGGGATCGGCAGTCCGTGGGCACCGGTCTGGCGCGACCGGCGACGAGCCTCGGGCTTGCTGCAGGCGGACGGGCAACTGTGCTACATCAGCCGGGGAATCGCCTCGGCGACCCGCGCGAGGTTCAACTGTCATCCGGAGGTAGCGGTCCTCACACTGGCGCGTGGTGAGGAGACAGAGGCGCGAGAGGTGCCGGTGCATCGAGAGAATTCGAGCCGCATGGCTCATGAGGAGGAAATGACGTGAGGCTGCCATCCGTAGTCACTTCGATCCTGGAGCGCGTCGGGTTGAAGCGCAAATCCCCGATGCCGCTTTCGCGCGATCAGGCCTTCCAGGCCCGGCCGGTGCGGAACCCGTCGCTCAAGTGGCGCATCAACGAAGAGGAGATCGTCGAGGTTATCGTCCCGCGCCGTAAGGACTGGTTCGGACGCGTAATGGGCTTTCTCTTCTTTGTGCCGGAGAGCCGGCCGATCACGCTCGACGAGGTCGGCACGCGCGTCTGGCACCTGTGTGACGGTGAGCACACCGTTGAGGACCTCATCCAGACACTTTCCGACGAGTACAAGCTGGGCCGTCGTGAGGTCGAGGCATCGCTGACGGAATACCTCAAGATGCTGGGGAAGAAGGGCATGGTCGGCTTCCTCGTCCCCAAAGACTTCATCGAGGACGAAGAGGCCGGTGAACTGGTCGGGCTTGAGGAAGTCGGCACTACCGAGGAGGACCTCCAGCGCGCGCAGCTTGAAGCCGAGAAGGCGCGCCAGGAGGAAGAGGAGGCATCCGCGGACGAGGAGCACGAGGCGGAGACGGCGCGGGACACCGCTGATGCCGATGATGAGACCCCGCAGAGCGACGAAGGCGATACGACGGATGGCGCCGGCGAAGAGAGTGCGGCCCCCGACGTAACCCAGATCCGCTGACCTGCACCGGGAGGTTCGCTGCCGATGGTCCATAACATCGTTGTTGGGTATGATGGCTCCCGCTCCTCCGAAGTGGCCGTGGAGCAGGCGTTGACGCTCGCTGAACTGAGCGACGGCCATCTCTACCTGGCAAGCGTCGCTACCGCGACGGAGTCAGATCTCGAGGCGGATGTGCCGGGCATGGAGAGCGAGATCGCGGAGATGGCGATGCCGCCCGAGCAGTCCGGAGAGCAGGAGGACCGCGATGCCATGGAGCTGCCGCTGTCGGTGGATGAGATCCACCGGCGCTGTCAGGAGCGCCACGTGGTCTGTGAAGAGGAACGGCTCTTCGGTCGCCACCCCGGCGCTCGATTGCTGCGCCGAAGCTGGCTGGCCGAGCTACTCGTGGTGGGACGCGGGGATGAACGCCGCCCCGGCCGCCCCGGAGCGAATACCACCTACCTGCTCACCGAGCTTGTGACGCCAACTCTCGTATGCGGTCGGCAGTACATCGAGATGAAGTCCGTTCTCATCCCCTACAAGCTGTCGGTGCGCGGCGGGCGCGGACTTTCTTTCGCCGCTCAACTGTGCGAGACCCTCAATGCCGAACTGGAAGTCTTGATCTGTGAGCCGAGGCGCTCGGATGCCCACGAGGCGCGGGAGGCTGCCGAGAAGTTCCTTCGCGCCTACCACGTGGACAGCTCCACGGACGTGTCGCTGACTCCGCCGCACGAGGCCGTCCGCTCTGCGGCGATGGATCGTGATTCGTCGCTGGTTATCATTCCCGGCGCGCACAAGCGCAACTACCTGTTCCCCTGGCAGCGCAACGAGACGCTCTGGCAGGCCCTGGAGGTCCCCGGCGCCGCCGTCCTCGCATATCCGTGATACGGCAGCAACGAAAGCTACGAGCTACGAAAGAGACGGCGAACGACCCATTGGGTGCGTTCGCCGTTGCTGTTAGCTGTTAGCTGTTAGCTGTTAGCTGTTAGCTGTTAGCTGTTAGCTGTTAGCTGTTAGCTGTTAGCT
>CAZAHB010000105.1:0-18736 GCA_964484945.1 uncultured Armatimonadia bacterium
ACGGGCGAGGCCCCCGAGGGCCCCCACCCGCACCTCCGCAGGCACATGCTCTCACCGGTGGACGAAGTCCCCATCGCGATCGGCCACCCCCCCCACCATCGCTACCACGACGATTACCTGCCATATGTGCTGCGCAGCCGCCACGGCGACGACCTGCAAAGCCAGTTCGTGACGGTGCTTGAGCCCTACGAAGCAGGACCGTTTATCGCAAGCGCGCGGTCGCTGCCGATCGATGCACACGCGGGGGACGGCTTCGCCTGCGCGGTCGAGATCACGCTGACCGACGGCCGGCGGGACATCATTCTGCTGGCCGAGCAACCGGGGCGGGTCGAGGCGGGCGGGGCGACGCTCGACGGCCAGATGGGCGTCATCCGTCTCGACGGCGACGAGGTGACCGAGGCGAAGCTCTTTCGCGGCACCCGCCTGTCCATGGACGATTGGGAACTGTCCACACCCGTCGCGGAGATAACGGGAACTGTCCAGGGGGTCAATTACGAAAACTGGCGGGACAACCGCATCATCCTTGATGCGTCAGTGCTGCGTGACGGGATCACAGCAGAGGACCTGATCGGTGAGTACATTGTGGTGGAGAACGAGGCACGCTCGGACGGGTGCTACCGGATCCGCGACATCAGCGAAGACGGAACCGTCATATCGACGGGTGACGAGACGCTGATCGAGCGGTTCGTGGATGCCGACGACCCGTCGAAGGGCTACGTCACCACCGTCAAGCCCGGCGAACGCTTCGTGATCCCGCTGGCAGTCGGCACCCACTGATAATCGAACGGTGGGCCCCTCTTCCGCGCGGATATTCACCGGCGTGGCTACTCCCGGTAAAAAAACCGCTCAATCAACTCGTCAGTGTACCCGTCAGGACCGATGCGCGAGTAGTCGATCGGCTCAAAGCCCAGATCGAAGGCCGGCGAATCCGCCTGCAGATGGAAATCATCCGCTTCCGGATCAACCAGAAGCGGC
Source organism: uncultured Armatimonadia bacterium (assembly GCA_964484945.1). Classification (GTDB taxonomy): domain Bacteria; phylum Armatimonadota; class Zipacnadia; order Zipacnadales; family UBA5352; genus UBA5352. Next base: position 976 of record CAZAHB010000105.1, read on the forward strand.
TCCTCCACTACCGTACCCTCCTCCTGCCCGGCCTCGAGCCACTTATCCCACGCCGCTGTCGGATTGCCACCGATGCCGTCGATGACCGGCGTTTCGTCGCCGGCCCAGATACAGTTGCTCTCACAGATGAGCTTCTCCAGACCGCCATCCCAGTTGCGCACGATGTAGCAGGGGCTGTCCTCGCCCTGACTTACGATGATGTTGCCCCGAACGAGGTTGCTTCCGCGGTCCCGTCCGTTCTCACGCCTCAAGTTAAGCAGCAACTGCTCGCCGGACGCGTTGTAGAAGATGTTGCCCTCGATGACGTTCCCACCGCCCAGGTTCAGATGCAGGCCGCGCGTGGCCCGGGTGACCACGTTGCCGCGAACGGTATTGTTGCTGGACGTGTTGTCGAGGTAGATGCCGCAGCAATCGTTGGGGCTCGTGTGCCGCCCGGAAGATGCACTGTAGCCCGAGCCGATCGAGTCCCTGACGAGGTTGTAACGCACGATGCTGCCGGCGTGGTTGCCGGCCATTTCGATGGCGCCGGTGTCGCGGGTGAGCAGGTTCGTGAACTGCACGTCGTTGTATTCGACAATTGCGCCGGGGCAGTTGCCCTTCAGGGAGATCGCGTAGCGGGGCATGTGATGAATGCGGTTGTGCGCGATGAGATTCTCCCCGCTGACCGCGGAGTACACGCCGGACACGTGGGCGTAAAACAGACCGCAGTGATGGATATGGTTTCCCGCGATAAGGTTGTGCCGGGGCCGGTGTCCGTCCGGCATCGACTCGCGGAAGCTGTTGCGCACGTAGCCGTCCATGTACACGCCGCCCTGCCCCGCCCCGACGATCTCATTGCGGACGATCACGTTGTCGGTACTGTCGCCATGCAGCCAGACCCCGTAGCCGCCTGCGTCGCGGAAGGTGCAATCGGAGATACGACAGTGCCGCGCATCGACCATCCAGACCGCGCCGTCGTTGACGTGGTAGGTGTCGGTCATGCGCTCGGGGGAGGTGTAGCGCGTGTCCGTAAAGGTGAGACCCTCGAAGCGTATGTGGCTGACCCGGGCCTCGCCGTCGGGGTCACCGCGCAGTTCCACCACGCGCTCGAGATACGGCGCGACGATCTCCTGCTGCGCGAAGTCCGCGTCCTCCGGATAGTAGTAGACCCGGCCTTCGTCTGTCACCAGGCACCATTCACCGGGGGCGTCGAGCGTATCCAGCACGTTGAGCACACAGTAGCGGTTACGGGGGAAGATCGGCTTGGTGGCGTTGGCGCCCTCAATTTGCGCGGTGCCGGTATCCTCGTCAACCGCGGTCAGACGGACCAGTTCGCTCACCCAGTCGTACTCGGGGATAACGTAGATCTCCGCGTCGGCCAGGTGCTCCCACTGCCGCATATCACCGGGATAGAAGCCGAAGCCGGTGTGCAGGCGCTTGTCCTTGCGGTCGAGCATGTTCTGCACGACCACCAGGTGCCGGTGATGTGGATGCTTGCGGTCGTAGTTGACTGCGCTGAACGCCACCTCCGGACCCTCGACGTCCGTGCCCGTCGCCTGGCCGGGAAGTGGCAACTGCGGGTCCGGATCTGTCGTGAGAACGAAGCCCAGCAGCGACAGCGCACCGCCCTCGGTGTTGGTCCAGCGGAATGTGTGTTCGCCGGCCGTAAGCGTCATCCGCCCGGCATCCGCCCAGCGGAAACCTGAGTAGAACGAACCCGTGTCGGTTAGATCCTGCACGGGCATCGGCTCTCCCCCATCGACCGACAGGGACGTGCGCCCCGACATGTCCGTGAAGCCGAAGAAGCGGGTGTTCGTCTCTCCGTTGTTGGCGTAAAGCACACGGACGACGTACTCCCCGTCCGCGGGGACCTCGACATCCCACTCCAGCCATGTGCCCTGCTGCTGGAGCGCGCCCAGGCCCTGCGCCATGTTGACTCCGAGGCTGGTCGAGAAGCCCCGCGGCGCTGCATACAGCCACGGACCATCCCACGGATACTCTGACGCAGTGTTGGGGTGGCGGCAGCGTTGCGCCCGCCGTTCGCCGACGCGAAGCTGGCGGAAGAACCAGTCCTCGGCACTCACCTCGGGCAGATCGGCGGAGTAGACCGTCCCGTCGTCGGTCTCCCACGGCCCCTCGATGCGCCGCCCGCCGCTAAGGACGACCGTATCACCTGTCCGAGCGCGCCAGGTTACGGGGAACTCGGCTGTGCCGGAGTCTTCCGGCGTAAGCAGCAGCGGTTCGTCGAGGTAGTACGTTCCCGCAGCGACCTCGACAGTGACGGCCTCCTGCAGCGGCTTGAGCGCCCGAACTGCGTCCCGGGCACGCTGTAGCGTGGCGAAGGGCGCCTCGGCCGATCCGTCATTCGCATCGGAGCCATCGGTCGCTACGTGAAGGGTTGCTCCCGCTGCTCCCCATGCAGTCAGAAAGCAGACGGCCATCGCGACGATCACGCGCGTAGGGTGTGGCATGAGGCCGCACCTCGCTGTGTGCCTGGACTCGGCTGCGATCTCACCGCCCACGGACAATCACCCGTTGCCCTGCGGCCATCTGCAGCTTACTCCCGAGTTCCGCAGCCGGTATACCGGATAGTGACTGTGTCTTCGGCCCCTCGCGCAGGTATTCCTTGTCGCGGCGTTGGATCGACCGTCAGGGGTGAAGCGCAGGCGGCCTGTCGCGGTCCGCGCGACGCATGAGCGAGGTAGACATCATCTCCGGCTCCCCAACCGAGGGAAGAGAGAGGTACGCTAACCAGCAACTCCCCCCAATCCTGCCGCCCGGGTCACATGTCTCTGGGGATATCCGACTCTGCGTCATCCCGCCGCCTGCGTCCCGTGAAGACGAGCACAAAGCTGGCGGCGACGAAGCCGAAGCCCACAACGGGCGCTATGAAACCCACCAGACCCCGGTGCTCGTCCGCCCGGGTTTCTTCGCTCCCCGGTGCAGGCCCAAGCTGCTCCTCGTCCGCGTAGCATCGGGGGACCGATTTGAAGCAGTACAGATTCCCATCGTAGCTACCGAAGAACAGGCGTGCTTCGCCATCGACCTCTGCCACCACCGGCGACGACCACATGCTCGCGCCGCGCGTCTCGTAAGGCCAGAGCATATCACTGGTCTCGAAGTCCCAGATACGCTGGCCACTGAGTGCGTCGCGCACGTAGAGGCGGTTGTCGAGTGAACTGAAGATCACCGCGGGCTTACCCGCGACCTCACACACCACAGGACTGGATACCACGAACTTGCCGGTGCGGAATTTCCAGAGGCTGCGGCTGGTGGAGGCGTCGATGCAGTGCAGATACCGGTCCATGGAGCCGACATACAGCTTCATGCGACCGTCCACTTTGCCGATCGCGGGCGTGGATTTGATCTCGTGCCCTGTCTTCGCAGACCACAGCAGGGCGCCGGTGCGCGCGCTCACGCAGTTGAGCATGCCCCAGCGGTCCCCCACGAAGACGGCAGGCTGTCCCTTCAGTGCCGCGGCCATCGGTGTTGCGGTGATGGCGTGATCGCTCGTAAACGTCCACCGGGTCGCCCCGTCAGTGGCCGAGAGGGCGTACAGCCGCCCGTCCTCCGCTCCTACAAACAGCGTGGGCGTGCCCTCCACCGGGAGCATCGCCGGTGGAGTGATCGGCGTGTCAGCGACCTGCCGGGTCCAGATAACCTCACCGGTCGCTGCGTCCAGGGCAAAAACGTCAGATCGTTGAACGGTGCGCAGCGGCTTGCGATCAGTATTCCAGAAGCCGACAATGACCGCAGTTCGCCCGTCGATTTGCGCCAGCACGGGCGCCGTGGGGGCGCTGATCCCCGCGGTGTATGACCAGGGCCTCGTCTCGTGTGACCAGACCTTCTCGCCGGTCGCCGCGTCTGCGGCGTAGAACGTGCGATCGCCACTGCCGATGAACACGAGCGTCCGATCGCCGATGTGAGCCACCGCCGGCGGCGCATTGAGCCGACCGCCCGTCGTCAGTCGCCAGACCTCCTCGCCGGTGCTCGCGTCAAGTGCGTAGAGATTGTGATCGTACGCGCCGACAAACAGCATCGTGCGTCCATCCACCTCGGCAATGGCCGGTGACGCAGACCACACCGATGTGCCCTTTTCATAGCGCCACGTGTGGTCGATGAGTTCGAAGCGCCATGCTTCGTCAAAGGCGCACGTCTCAAAGGCTACCGGCGAGTGCCCCCGGCGAGCCGCATCCTGGTGGAAGGTCGGCCAGTCGCCATCGCCGCAGTGTGCCGCGGCAGCGATCAGCAGTGCAGCCAGAACTATCGCGAAGCGCTTCATCCTGCCGCCGCCTCCTCCTGTTCGCCATCCGATGCGCTCTCCCAGTGGTAGTCACACACACCGACGCACTTGCCGCAGTAGATACAACTGGTCTGATCGATCTCCGTGCGATCCAGTGCGTTCATCGGACACAGATTCTCGCACTCGCCGCAGTCGGTGCATCCGGCATCGTTGCGGATCCTGAAGGGGCTCAGCTTGCTCAGCAGGCCCAGCGCAGCACCCATCGGACACAGGTAGCGGCACCACGCCATACTGATGATCATTCCACCCGACAGCACAGCCATGATCGACACAAGCGACGAATAATCAAGCTCATCGCCCATCAACACGCACCACGGATTCGTGACAAAGACTCCAATCACCGACAGACCCAGCCATCCGATGGCCGACGCGTACTTGATGCGCTTGATGCGGAGGTCGTCATCCGCGCGGGGCAGGGCGAACAGCAGCAGCGCCAGGAGCCAGATTCCCCACACCGCGGCGATGTTCTCGGCGAAGAAGCGCGTATCCGGGCGCACCATCCACGCGACCCAGACGATAATAACGATGAGTCCGATAAGCAGCAGGTACCCCGAAAGCAGGCGGCGGCCGCGACCGAGGCGATCTCGCAGCCGCACCAGCCCGCCCAGAGCCTCATTCGCCGCGCCCAGCGGGCAGATCCATCCACAGAAGACCCGCCCGAAGCCGACCGTGAATGCCATGATCACGACGAACATCGCCATGTGTCCGAATGCGATGAGGTTGTTGCGACCCATCAGTTCAAGCCCGAACACCCAACCACGCAACGCGCACAGACAGCGGTGCAGGAAGATGATAAACATGAATGCAGCGGCTACCTGCACCCCGCGCCGCAATCGCTGCTGCCGGCGGCCCTTCAGCCAGAACGCCCCCCAGACGGCCAGCGCCAGCAGGATGAACAGCCCCATGAGCGGGAGGGCGTCCTGCCAGCTGTCCCGAATGGGGATTAGAGGCCGCTTGACGATCTTCCACAGCGGCATGTAAAGCTCCACGTTCAGGCCTCCTCTCCAAAGACGTGAACCGCGTCGGCGGCGAAACCCACCGCCACCTCATCCCCCACAGCGGGTGGACGGACATGGCTGCGCCACGGCACTCTGGCCACGAGTCTAATTCCGTCGGTCTCAACCAGCACACGGACTTCGAAGCCTTCGTCCGAAACCTCTCTGACTGTCGCACAGAAGCGGTTCACGAGCCCCTCCGCCTCCTCGCCGATCAGTATGTCCTGGGGCCTGATCGTCACGAACATCCGCTCAAAGCGGCGGGCATCGCTCGTTGCCAGCGGCAGGTCCCCAACGGTAACCATACCATCCTCACCGGCACTGGCCGGCAGGACGTTATCCACGCCCAGAAACTCGGCCACAAACCGGCATTCCGGGTGCCAGAAGACCTCGTGTACACCACCGTCCTGGACGGCCGCGCCATCGCGCATGACGGTAACCGTGTTGGCGAGACCAGCCGCCTCGGTGTAGTCATGCGTGATGTGGACCACCGGCAGTGAAAGCGACTCGCTGATATGCTCGAGGGCAGCGGCGACCTCGCGACTGGAATGGTAGTCCAGTGAGCCCATCGGCTCATCCAGCAGTAGCGCGCGAGGCTGGATCGCCAGAGCCCGCGCGAGGCAGACCTTCTGCGCTTCGCCGCCACTAAGCGATATCGGGTCCCGTCTGTCTATGATTGAAGCCAGCCCCAGCAGGTCCACCACACCGGACACGCGTTCCTTTGCCTCCTGCCCGGTGACGCGGTGGTAGCGCAGCCCGTACGCGACATTATCGCGCACCGACAGGTGCGGGAAGATCGCGCCCTCCTGCGGGAGATAGCCGAGGCGCCGTCGCTCCGGTGGCCGGCGCGTGATGTCCTCGCCCGCAAGATACACGCGCCCACCATGGCCCGGATGCAATCCCGCTATGCACTGCAGCAGCAGGCTTTTGCCCGCACCGCAGGGTCCAACGATCGCGCGATACTCACCGGCGTCCACCGTCAGGGAGACGTCGCGCAGTTCGAAACCACCCCACTGCCCCGATACGTTGTCCACACGGATCATGTCACGCCACCTGCCGTCCCTTCACCGATCCACCGGCCCACACGCTGCGCATCCAGCGCAACACGATGAAGGCCCACAGGCAGACGATCAGCAGCACTATCGCCGCCGGTCGCGCTTCGTCCAGACCATACTGAGTGAATATATCGAAGCTGTAGACAGGCACCGTCATCGGCCGGTAGGCCATCACCATCAGCGCGCCGGTCTCGGAGATGGCCCGCGCCCAGGTCAGGATGGCCCCGTTGAACACCGCCCCTGAGGCCAGGGGCAGCGCCACGCGCCGGAACGTCGCCATCGGCGAGGCTCCCAGCGATCGGCTCACACTCTCCAGTTCGGGCCCCATCTCCTCGAACGCGTTCATTGCGCTGCGGATCAGAAACGGGCAACTCACGAAAATCTGGCACGCGATGATGCCGAGGTAACTGCCGGACACCTCCACACCCAGGTAGGTCTGCAGCAGTTCACCGGCCGGGGCCTTCGGTCCCAGCAATACCAGGATGGCGATACCGGCCACTGACTGCGGGATCAGGATCGGCAGATCGATGAGGCTGTTGATTATCTCCCTGCCGCGGAAGTCCAGTCGCGCCATGCCATAGGCCAGCGGCACTCCGAAAATCAGCACCACGAGCGTCGAGATGGTGGAGGTCAAAAAGCTGTTGCCCAGTGCATCCAGAAACTCCGGCTGTGTGGCGCTGACCCACAGTGTCTGAGGCGAACTCTGCACCGCTAGGTACAGAAGTGGCAGCAGCACGGCCGCGATGAGGATAAACCCGAACGCGAACATCGCCACCGAAAAGTGGTGATGCCGCTGCGGCAGAACCTGCAGGACCACGGCGTACAGCGCGCCAAGCAGGATGAGCGTCTGAAACCAGTACGCCGGGACAAAGACCACCGCGACCACGAGTATGACAAGGTAGCCCAGCGCCCTGGGTCTGCGGAAGAGAGGAGCATACAACAGGCCGAAAATCGCAAACAGCAGTGGTGACCGCGCGACGACCATGATGAGCGCGAAGAGCGCGGCATAGCCCAGTGCATAGCCCGCGATTCGCCGCCTCGACATCACTTTCGCATACAGGCAGCCGAGAAAGAGAGCGAAGACGTTCACGCAAAACAGAACCACCAGCGTGCCCGGGTCCGGGTAGAACGCCCACGCGATTGCATGTGCCGCCGCCAGCAGAACCAGACCGATGACGAAGGGCTTTGTTGCGAAGCGTCGCGCCGACATCGCCTACAGATCGGCCCCCTCAGCGTACTGCCTCAACTCTTCAGGCAGCGCAGACGGGTCCGGTGCCAGCGCCGGGACGATCGGCTCCTGGAAGTTCTCGTCCATGATCTGCTGCCCGCGCTCGGACAGCAGCAGTTCAAGGAAGGCCACTGCGGCGGCATTATTGGTCGCGTCGGCCGGAATCGTGATTCCGTAGACGATCGGCGCCCCCGTTCGGGTCATCGTCTCCCCCCGCGTCTTACCGCTCAGTTCGACGCTCACCTCAGAGTACAGGTCGGCGTGCTTCTCGCTGCTGAGGTCGATTTCGGGGGGGAGTTGCAGGAACTGCAGGTTGTGCTGGCGGGCCACCGACTGATACTGGAAGATATAGTCCAGCCCCAGCGACTGCACCAGCGGGATCAACTGGTTGCAGTGGGGGCGAATGTTGCTCTCCGGCGCGCCGGCCTTCAGCTTCTCGAAGAGGCCGGACTCGTCGTAATGCATCTCCGCGAGCTTCCACGTCAGCAGCGTTCGGTATCCGACCGGCGCCTGGTCCGGCTCGGCGTAGCCGTACGCCACGTCCTCGCGCAGCAGGATCTCGTACCAGTTGTCCGCGTTGATCTCGTTCTGATACGTGCTGCGGTCGCTGTAGGCGATCACCACGCGGTTGCGGGCGAAGGCCAGATACCACTCCGCGTGATCGGGGATCATCATGTCCCTGAGCAACAGGTAATCGGCCGAAGCGAGAATGTCACAGGTGCGACCCAGTTCGGTGAGTTTCCGGCAGGCCACGCGGCTGCTGGAGGATTCTCGAATGACATCCAGTTGTGGGTGCTCCGCCTCCAGTACCTTCTCCATCGCTTCGAAGGGGCGGGCCAGGCTGGCCGCGTGGAAGACCGTCAGCTTCCCCGAAATCTCATCGGACGGGCCGGCCTGCCCTGCTTCGGGGGAGGAATCCATATCCGGCGGGGGAGCTTGCTGTCGAGCACAGCCGCCGGCCAGCGCGAGCAGGGCGACAACCATCAGCGCACCGACGGCGCCTCGCATCAACGTCCGCATCCTGCGTGTACCGCCACGCAATCGAGGTCCCTTCAATTTGCTGCCTCCTGTGTCAGGTGCATCTGCTTACCGCGGGCCCGATATTGCCTCGCGGGACCAGCGCGAGCTTCTCATGTTAGCTAACGCCTAATTGCGTGTGCCAGGTTCCCGACGAGTTGCAAACATCCATACCCCGCGCATCATTCCGCTCGCGCAGCGTGCCGGCAGGGAGGCGAAGGCCTGACTGATGTCATCTGCGGAGGGCCCCCGTACTGGCGGGTCCTCCGCGCGGAACTCCGCAAGCTCCTCGACTCAGAACCGAGGGATTTCGCAGTAGTCTCCGAGCCGGGGCGGGGGATGATGTCCGCAGCGCGCCCTGGGCTGCATCACAGGGCACTGAGCACCAGATCATAGCCGGCAACACTCATGAGGGCAGGTCACCTGGCCTGCAATCGAGAAAGGCTGCGTTCCGGCAGACAGGTGTGTCGTGGGCCTGCGCGCTTCGCCCGCGGGATGGAGGAGACGGATGAAGAAATCACAGTCGGAGGAATACCGGGAAATCGCATTGAGCCACTCCACCTACCACCTCTACCGCGCCGCGTACTGGGCCCTGCGCGGCAAGTGGCGCACGATCCTCTACGACTGGACGCGTCGCGATCCGTGTAACGCCACCGCCACGGTGTCGCCTGAGATAGCCGTGGCCGGCGTCGAGCAAACGGTCACACTCACGATCACCATCGGCCCTACCCCGTTGCCTGCCGGCGGGCGCATCGCGGCCTACCTTCCCATCTATTACGGCTCTCACGAGATGGCGACTTCGCCCCAGTGCTTCCAGGGGCCCGACGGCGAGACCGGTTACGGCGCCCGCATCACCGCGGAGAGCCCGCGGCCGGATGTCTCGTTGGACGTGGCCGTCCACTCGACCGGCTCCGTATTCACCTGCACCGAAATTACGATTGAGGACGGGCGGCTGGTCGAAGATGACGTAATCGAGGTGACCATCGGCGATCCGTCATGCAAGCCGCCGGTGATCTCACGCAGCGCCAAAACCTTCCCGCTGCGCGTTGCGATTGACTACGATGGCGACGGCAGCTTCCGCCCGGTCACCCCCCTGCCGTCGGTACGAGTGGTGGGCAATCGCGCCCGCTATCTCCGTTGCTTTGCGCCCGCAACCCCGGGCGTTGGCCAACCATTCGGGGTGCGTGTGATCGCGGCGGACCTTGAGGGGCATAACCCCTCGTGGAGCTACGAGGGGAGCGTCTCTCTGGAGGCAGTCGAGGGCCAGATGACCGGACCGGAGGTGGCCGAGATCGGGCGCGAGTGCCATGGCACAGCGAGCGTAGAAGGCATCTCCGTCGTGACCCCCGAGGTGTCGCGGATACAGGTCCTCGACGAGGGGAACGGGCTGCTCGGACAGACCAATCCCATCTGTCCGGCAGCGGCCCCCGACGGCCTGTCGCTGTACTACGGCGAGATCCACAGCCACACCGAGCTGTCGGACGGTGGCGGCACGCCGGAGGACAGCTATCGCTGGGCGCGCGATGTTGAGGGGCTCGACTTCGCGGGGCTCGCGGACCACTTCGAGGATGGCCAATCATACAACTACACGCTCGAGGACAAGTGGCGGATCACTAGGGAGGTCACGGAGGAGTTTAACGATCCGGGCCGCTTTGTCAGCCTCCTCGGATACGAGATCGGGACAGTGGATCGTCACCGCAACGTCTACTTCCGCGACGGTGAAGGCCGCATGATCGTCGAGGGCCCTGCCGGCGAAAAGGTGACCATGGACAATGTCTTCGAGAAGCTTGCCGGTTCGGATTACATCCTCATCCCGCATGCGCCAAAGTTCCACGGCATCAGTTGGGATCGCCCGCACGATGCCGAGCACCAGCGGCTGATCGAGATATGCTCGAACTGGGGGATCTCGGAGGAAGGCGGACCGCTGTCGGTGCGCGCCGGCCTCGACTACGGCTACAGGTTCGGCTTCACGGGCGGCACCGACAACCACCAGGCCGAGGCGGGAAACCCGGAGCTTGGCGGCATCACGGGGGTCTACGCCGAGTCCCTGACTCGCGAGGCGATCTTCGACGCGCTCTTGGCGCGACGCACATTCGCCACCTCGGGCCCGCGCATGATCCTCACGTTCCGGGTCAACGGCGCTTTGATGGGCGCGGAACTGCATGCGACCGGTGGGCCGCGGCGCGTGACCGGTCGGTGCATCACCTGCGACGCGATCGACGAGGTGGAAGTGATCCGCAACGGCGAGGTCGTTCACGCGGTCAGCGGCGGGGTGCGCGATCGGCAGATCGAGTGGGAGGACACCGAGGAAGTGGAGAGACTGCTGCCGGAGCGGCCGCTGGACGGCGAGCGCTCCGCCTACTACTACCTGCGCGTCACGACCGCGAACGGTGACATCGGCTGGTCGAGCCCCATCTGGCTCCTTCCACCGGCATAGCAGGCGCATCGGCCTTCGCCCGGGCGCCTCACCTGAACCTACTCAGCGATCGGGATGGGATCGTAGTCGATCGTCACGTCAATCCACGCCAGTTCCAGCGCGGTCTCGACGCGGGCGTCAACTGCTGAGTATTCGAAGCGGATGACGTTATTCTCCAGTCGCCACCAGCCCGGATCGGTCTGGAGCCGATGCTCTCCGCGTTTCCACCACTCGCGGTCGTAGACGAACTCCTCGCGAGCGGTGCTGCGGAGGTCCACCAGTGCCTCGGTGGCCCGTTGCCGCTCGGCTTCCGAGTCCCCTGATACTTCGACGGGACCGCGGCCGTTGACGTACACTTTCAGCGTCTCGCCCGGCTGCAGGGGCCGACAGTAGAAGAGGATGTCCGAGGCGATCTCATGGCCCTGCCGGAGCGCCGCCGGGAGGTCGTCACCGAGCCGAAGCACCACTGATCGTGTGGCTCTCGCCGCCCCGTCCTCCAACTCCGGGAACTGCATCGGCAGGTAGAACGCGGGATCAGCCATGTAGTGCTTATCCGCCGTCAGCAACGCTTCCGGGTCGGCCATTTCGTCGAGCCACGGTTTGGCGCGTATGTTGTCCGCCGGCATGGCCAACTGGATGCCATCCGCCCCCGCCCGGTGCAGCATCAGCGCCTGGGCATAATACATCTCCCGCGTCTTCGGTTTGTCGTAGCGGCGTTTACCGGCATCCTCGTCCTCCGGATTCAGGTCGGTGGTCACGAATCCGAGACTGTGCCACAGGCACCCGTACACCGGAACGTGAGTCTCCCGACCCGCCTTCATGAAGTCGTCGATTCGTATGTCAAAGAAGTCGCGAGGCCGCCGATGGCTCACGACCACGTAATCCACCAGGTTGTCTCTCATCCACCCCACGGGATCCAGGCCAATACTGTCGTTGCCCCGGAAGGGCACGCGTACCATCAGTTCGACCTCGCGCTCCTGTGCCTGACCGACCTCATCGCACATCGCCCTGATTTCGCGGATGAACCCGGTCATGGTCTCGATGTCCGGCGTCTCGAAGAATGGCGGATAAACCACGAAATCCAGCGACAGCCCGTCTGCGCCCATCTCCACTGCATCCCGCAGCACGGCAAGCTTGTGCGCCCGCACCTCCGGGTGTTTGAAATCCAGAAGCACCCGACCGGGAATGCGGAACTGTGGATTCTGCTTGTTGAACTGCCCGACAAGCGCCACCCACAGCCAGTTCTCATCGCTCGCAGGACCGTATTCATGCTGCATCTCCAGCCGTGCAAACAGCTTCAGACCCAGTTCGTGACTGCGGTCGATGGCTATCTGCAGCGGCCCCGCCCCTGATTGTATGAGCCCGGATATGTTTTCGTATACCCAGCGGTCACCGGTCCGCAACTTCTCCCACTGCTCGTCCGTGATGTTCTCGCCGAAGATCTCACCCGCTTCGGTGTCGAAGCAAAAGACGCTGCCCGGGCCCAGGCCCCAGCAGAGGATATCAGTGTTGGAATCTTCGAACGAATCCAACAGGCGCGCTTCGATCATCTCGCGTGTCAGGGGCGGTTCACGGAAGTATTGACTGTAGCCGTCGTTGCGGTACGCCAGCGGCAGCGTCCGCAACTCTCGCTCGCGCCATTGGACGGGCAGCTCATCCTCCAGTTCGAAGACCCGGGCGATCATATCGCGATAGGGTTTATTGATGCGGAACAGGCCGGCCTTCGTGGCCTCTTCCGATGTCAGTTGCTGATAGTTGTAGCGGTCCGCATCCGCAAGCGAGTAGTTCTGGAAGCCATTGACTTCGCGCTCATCGAAATAGCGTTGCTCGCACTTGACGGCGCGCTCCTCCCACGTCCACTGCTCCCCCACGTCATCCCTGACTGACTGGGACTGATTGCGGATGATCGATGGATCGGCCGCCAGATCCCTCACGGAGGCCAGGGCCCCGTCCGGCTTCTCAAAGTAGACGCCACAGCGGGGATCGATGTAGGCCCAGCCGCCGTCCACGTGGACTTCGGACGCGATATGCCCACCGATGTCATGCATCACGATCCGCCCCGGAATGCCCGCCACTTCGCACAGCGCCACGTGGAGGCGCCCGAGTGTCTCACAGAGGCGCTCTCCTTTCTCGATGAGCTGCTCCTCGGTGCCACCGTACATCCGCGCCCCGGCCCCATCCTCATCCTTCTGGTAGAGGTCTCGTGTGAAGCGCATCAGCGCCAGCGCGACCTCGCGTTCGCTGTCGCAGCCGACGGTCTGCGATGTCACCACGGCCTCCAACTCAGGACGGGTGCCCGTCTTATAGCGGGTCCTCAGTGGGGTGAACTGGTCATACAGGAAATTCTCTGTCTGCGGGCAGAGGACGACCTGCTCCTGACGAAGCTGGAACTCCACGTTCTGCCCGTAGTTGGCCGCGAGCTGCTCGTAGTTGAGCAGGTACGCCAGTTGGCGATCCTCACCGACAATCGCTCCGAGCGCATTCAGGCCCCGGTACGCGTCGATTTCATCCCATGAATGGACTTTATCGCCGGTGAACATGCCCTGCATGGTGCCACCCCGTCCCGTGTTCTGAGCCCGGACCGCTGACACGAAGGCCGTCGTGACGAGCACGGCCGCCAGCAGCAGCAGGGCCTTCCGCCTGTGCCTCAGCATTGCTCCGGCTCCAGTCACTGGACTCAAATTGGCCGAAATGGGCGCGCGGGGGGGACACAGGTCCTCCCAATGTGCACTCTCGTTGGACGGGGCGACCCTGTCCACCTCCTCAATCGCAATAGTCTTTTCCGTGCGGAGCTTCCCGGTTCCTCGGGAATGTGCTTCGCGCGGAGGTGGAATGGCAGGTTTTCGCGCAAGATAAGGACCGATGCATCATCCCCATCTCGAGCGCACACAAGGGGACGCAACGCGCGATGAGGCTGGCGCGGGACCGGCGCCGCCGGCTCATCGATGGCGCTCCGATCCCTGATACGAAAAGTGAGTGGATACAGATGTCGCACGGCGAGACATGGATTACGCAGGGCTTTGAGGGTTTCTCCAAAGGCAGCTTCGGTAACTCGGGGCAGAACCTCTATGTCTCACGAGGCGGGGTTCTGCAGCGCATCCATCAGTTCGACCTGGATGATGACGGATACGTGGATCTGCTGCTGTGCAACAGTCAGGAACACTCCGAGAGCCCACCGTCGTATGTCTACGGACAGGTCTTCACAGAAACGACGCTCTGCGAACTTCCCGCTCAGGGCGCCGTAGCCGCTGCACTGGCCGATCTGAATGGTGATGGGTACGATGATCTCGTCCTCGGACGGGTCTACGACGGCATCCGCCACGATCTGAACGCCATCATCTTCTATGGCTCACCGCAGGGTTTGAGTGAAGCACGCCAGCAGCGTCTGCCCGCGCCCCGAGCCACCTCCGTCGCCGCCGGCGACCTCAACGGAGACGGGCGCCCTGATGTGGCATTTGCCCAGGCCGGTGAATTGCGCATCTTCTATCAGACGGAGCTGGGGTTTGAGCCCAAGCGCTTCGAACAGATGCCAATCTCTGCCAATCAGATTACCGCGACGGACATCGATGGTGACGGCTTCGCGGATCTGCTGGTGCTCGGTGACGATGGTGCCGCCACCGTCCTGTGGGGATCGGCAGAGGGGGTAGGGCCTGACAGCAGGACCGAAGTGCCCACCGCGATAGGAGCAGACGTCGAGGAAGACGTCGAGGTTTCCGAGATGGAGGCGCAGTCCACGGTCGCGACGGGTGCGCAGGCGAACATTGTCGAGCTTCGCGGAGCGCCGCATCTGGCGCTTCCGCTGGATAATCAGCTCATGCTGCTGCCGGTGGTGCAGGACCGGAGCTTCGGGCGGCCTGTGATGCTTGCCGTGCCCAAAGCGCTGGCGGTGGCCAGTGGCGACGTCAACGGTGACGGGCACCTCGATCTCGCCATCGCTGCCCGGAGTGACTGCGACGGAGAAGTGTGCTCCTGGGTGTACTTTGGCGCCGAGGGAGGTTTCAGCGATGAGCGCCGCGCTGCCCTGCCGGGCGCTGACGCCGTGGACGTGGCCGTGGGCGATCTGGACGACGACGGATATGATGATATTGTCATCTGTCGCGGGCGCACTGCCACGTCCTTCACCAGCGAATCATTCGTCTTCCGCGGAGGCCCCGACGGCGTGGCGGCGGAACCGGTTCGGCTGACCACACACGAAGCTCGCAACGTGGTCATCGGGCGGACCTCCGACGACCCTCTGCCGCAGGTGATCTTCGCCAATCGCGCGGCTCGCGGCGCCACCGGCGATGTGGATCCATACATCTATCATGGTGGCCCGAACGGTTTTGACCCTGACCGCCGCACCGCCCTCCGTGGCCGCGATGCGGTCGCCGCCGCAGCCTGTGACCTCAACGACACGGGACTGCCGGATCTGATTCTTGCCAACTGCTCCGAGAATGCCATCGATCTTGATCCCGGCTCATTCATCTTCCACGGCCGCGATGACGGTTACCGCTATGAGCCGGACGTGACCCTCGATACCACCCGCGCACATGGCGTCGTGTGCGCGGACTTCAATCGCGACGGGTACCTTGATCTGGTACTTGGCGGCTTCAGGTTCCCCGACCTGCAGTTCTTCTATGGAGGCCCAAACGGCTTCGATGCGGAGAACCCGCAGACCATCCGGATGGAGATCGATGGCCTGGAGTACGACCAGCCGCGCTGGCTGTACACGGCGGATCTCGACAACGATGGGTGGCTGGACATCGTCATTCCCCAGATCGCCTGCGATCGCAGCATTGTACTGTACGGAAGCCCGGATGGCTTCTCGCTCGAGAACCGTCAGATGCTGTCAGTCTTCCATGGCGCCTGTGCGCAGGCGGCGGACCTTACCGGTAACGGCTACCTCGATCTGATCGTCGGCGGCCACGCCCCATCGCGCGGTGAGCCGCAGGATTCTTTCGTCTACGTATACTGGAACGGTCCTGATGGTCTCCGCGAGGATAATCGCATGCTCCTGCCCGCACTGGGGGTCAATGCTCTCTCCGTGGCCGATCTTGACGGGGACGGGCATCTCGACCTGGTGGTCAGCAACTACCACAGCGGGAAGGCGCGTGATATCAGCAGCTACATCTACTGGGGGCAGGAGGACGGCCGGTTCTCGGCCACGGACTTCGAGCGTATCCCTGCGCATTCAGCATCCGGGCTGGTGGCCGCGGACTTCGATCTCGACGGCCACGTGGACCTGTTCGTGGTCAATCACAAAGTCCGGCGGGATCACGTCGGCGAATCCTGTGTATGGTGGAACAGCCCGTCCGGTTTCTCGCGCGATCGCACCACCAGCCTTCCGTCCATGGGTCCGCACGGAACCTACGTGGTGGACGCTGGCAACCAGGCGGATCGCGGCCATGAGGAGTACTATACGTCGAGAGCATTCCGCCTGCCGACAGGCGCGGCGGTCCGCAGCGTAGGCTGGGACGCAGAGATCCCGGAGCACTGCTGGGTAGCGGCCCAACTGCGGTTCGCCGCTTGCGAGGAGGATCTGGCGACCGCGCGCTGGCAGGGCGGCGAGGGAGGCTGGCTGAGTGCGGGTGAGGCCGTCGCCGCTGCCGGAGAGGGCCCATGGATGCAGTACCGTCTTGCTCTGGGCGCCCTCTGGGGCTGCCGCACTCCGCGGGTACGCAGTGTCTCAGTCAGGTATGAGTAGTGGCACGCACACCCATTCGGCTCCCTCCGTACATAAGACGAACTACCTTAAGCCCGTCGAACAGAGGTTCCTCGATGACCTCCGCGGGCATCTGCGGGAGGAACTGGGCGATATCCCGTACCGTTCCTCAACGGCGCCCAGGGTGACATCTCCGGTCAGATCTCGATCCCCGGCCAGGGCCGGCGACTCAGTGAAGAGCAGACGGTCCTGCACTACGGCCACGCCGCCATTCGAACTCTACTGCCGGGCCCCTGACGAGAACGAGCGAACCCGTGTCAGCATTCGCGATCGGGCCATACGCCCAAATCAACAGCACGCCCGCGGCCGCTAGCGACAGGCGGCGAGGCATGAGCAGGCGGTCCATCTATCCTCTGCCCACGGCCCATTCGTCGTTCAGCGCACGCGCATCGTCGCCAGACCCTGGCACTGCTCGCCGGAGGGCGCCGCGGCCGTCACGCGCACCAGATACATCCCGCCCGGGACACGCGTGCCGCGGTCGGAGACGCCGTTCCAGCTTACGGTCTGCGGACCGGCCTCGCACTCGCGGTCGGTCACGATCCGCTTCACCGTGCGGCCAGCGATGTTGAGCACGTCCACCGTCACCGAACCGGCCGCCGACAGCGTGAAGCTGATCTGGGCGCCGTCGCCGGCCGACTGTGCGCTCACGCCCATCACCTGCAGCAGGTCATCGCGCTCCCCGATCTCGATGCTGAACTCTCGTTGCCCCTCGCGGGCGGTGTAGCTGTAGCTGGGCGCGTGGCGCAGGTCGATCCGCTCGCCGCTGGCGCGATCCGTCAGCCACAGCGCCATGTCGCCCGGCAGCTCCGACGTGTCCACGATGCGCAGCGAGGTCTCCTCCTCGGCGGGAGAGTTCACCGTGAGCGTCCACGTCTGCTCTGCGCTCTCAGGAACGATCGCCCGCGCATGGCCGATGCCGTCCGCCACATCCAGGTAGGCGCCCACGGCGTTCGGCGCCATCGGGGGCTTGGGGGTGCGGACCGCCTCGCCGGAGGTGGTGCCGATCCACGTGCTCGTGTCGCGGCTGCCGCCCGCCTCCGCGGCAAGCTGGATGCAGGTGGCGTCCT
>CAZAHB010000106.1:0-18531 GCA_964484945.1 uncultured Armatimonadia bacterium
GCGGGTTTCCCTCGGGCCACCCCGCGCGGAGGACCGCGTCGGGCCGCCCCTCGCCGAGCATAGCTGTGAGCGAGCCGAAGCCCCGCACCTCCCACCGGCGCACGGCCGCCACTCGCTTTTCCCGATTGACCTCGCAGAAGCCACAGAACTCGTAGAGGTCGCTGCGCCCGGTAAGCTTGCTGAGCGTCTGCATCCACGACTGCCCGCGGCCCGTTCCGGCGCCGACCATGCCTATACTGATACGGTCCATGCTGCCCGCCTCCCAACTCTTCGAGGCCGACGAATGAGATCACCTGCGTCGCGTTCGCCGGCCGATACATTCACGACGCGTCAGTGATGCCACTGCCGGTACGTGCCGTCGCGTCCGAGGATCTCGTCAATCTGCGACATCTCGTCCTCCGACAGGGGACCATGCTCCATCGCCAGCGCGTTCTCCTCGGCCTGCTCGGGCGTCTTTACGCCCGGAATCGGGATCGCGCGCTCGCTCAGGCCCCAGATCCAGCACAGCGCCCCCTGCGCGGCGGTGCGCCCGCCCGCGGTCAGCACCTCGCGGATCTGCTCGAACATCTCAAGCTGCTCGGCCTGGGTGCCCTCCTTGAGGTCCCAGCGGCGCCGGTTGTCGCGATCGCCGAAAGTCGAATCGTTGTCGAACTTGCCCGTCAGCAGGCCCTTCACCAGCGGTCCGCGATTGATCGACGCCAGATCCTCCTCGTGGCATACCCGCAGGGTCTCCCAGTTCCCACCGAGCACCGACAGGCTCTGCTGAACCGCGCAGCAGTGATCGCCCTCGGCGAAGATGCGCGCGTTCTCGGGCACATCGGTGCTCCAGCCGTACCAGCGGATCCTGCCCTCGCTGACGAGTTCCTCAAGAGCGTCGCGGGTCTCTTCCGCGTCGCCCTCGTAGCCACCGAGGTGGAACTGATAGAGGTCGATCGTGTCGATCCCGAGGCGCTCGAGGCTGGCATCGCAGGCCTGCATGACATAGTCGCGATCGCCGCGCCCGCCCCAGATCTCGCGCCTGCTCTCATCGTACTCGAAGCCAAACTTGGTGGCGATGACCACCTCGTCGCGGCGACCCGCGATGACCTGCCCCACGATGCGCTCGGAGTGACCGGTGCCATATACGTCCGCGGTGTCGATGAAGTTGATGCCACACTCCATCCCCCGCTCCAGCGCAGCCATGGACTGCTCGTCATCCACCTCGCCCCAGCCTGCCTGCAGGCCACCGTGAGTAGTCGGCCCGCCCATCGCCCACGTGCCCATACCCATGGAACTGATCTCGATCCCGCTGCGTCCGAGGGTCCGCATCTGCATTACTAATCATCTCCAGGTGCTCCGATTCCTTCGAGGGGCAGTCCGAACAGCCTTTGTGCGTTCCGGTAGAGGATATTGCGGCGATCCTCGTCGGTCATGCGTGCAGACAGAATGCAGCCGATGCCGTAGTGGGGGTCGAACCACGGGTGGTCGGTGCCGAACGTGATCTTCCGGCTCCCCGCGAATTCGCACATGATCTCCAGGGACCCGCGCACCGAGTAGGCCGCGGTCAACTCCAGGTATACATGCTCGTGATCGCGCGCGACCTTCGCCGCCTCCTCCCAGTCTCCGTACCCAGCGTGTCCCATCAAGAAGCGGATGTTCGGATAGTCGCTCGCAACCGCCTCCACCTCCCTGTAGCTGCTCATACCCTCGCCCTTCCACGTGTGCGAGAGGATCGGCAACCCGCGCGCGTCGGCGTACTCCCAGACCGGCGTGTATGCGTCATCGGTCACCGGAGTGCCATGCTGGTTCGGATGCAGCTTGAAGCCGACGAACCCCTCCGTGGCCTCGAAGCCGTCAAGCTCCGCCCGCAGGCGCTCGGGGTAGTTCGGGTTGAGCACCCACCAGCCGCGAAAGTGCTCGGGGTAGTCGGCGACCAGGTCTGCGATCTGCTGGTTCCCGCGCTCGGTGTCCACCAGCGCCTGGTGTCCCGACATCAGGATCCACTGCACGTTGCAGCGCTTCATGGTGTCGAGGACGCGCTCCGGTGAACTTTTCGGGAAGTAGATCGCCTGGTAGGGCCCGAAGTGCGCGTGGGTATCGATGACCGGACAGTCCTCGACGCGGCCATGTGCGACAAACTCTCGCGTGATGCGCCCCTCTCCGATCACAGGCGCACCTCCTCTATGATGCGGCGCAGAGTACCGCCCGCGATCGCCTTGCGGTCCGAATCCGTGATATCCGCGTGCAGCAGTGTGAGCATCGGCCCGCCCATCGGCGCTTCGGGGAAGTTCGTGCCGAAAAGCAGTCGTTCGGAGCCGTACGTGCGGCAGATGTCCTCGATCCCACCATCAAGCTCATAGCGCGACGTGCCCACACGGAAGTTCGGGTAGCGCTCCATCAGTGGCCGGAAGTAGCGGTCCTCTCCCCAGCTTCCATGGGCCACCACGCACAGATTCAGGTCCGGAAAGTCCTGCAGTACGCTGTCTGCCAGCGCGTAAAGCCCGCTCCCGGAGATCTCCCGGCGCTCAATGAACAGCGGAATGCCCCGGTCGGTGATCTCCTCCAGCAGCCCGCCCATGGTCGTAGTGTTCAGAACGTAGCGGTGCTTCTCCGGGTAGGTCCACAGCGCGCGAACGCCTGCCTCGCGCATGGCCTCCACAAGCTCTTCTACAGTGCCAAGCTCGCCGGTCTGCGGCGGCAGGATCGCCCACGTCGGTATCAGGCGCTCGTCTTCGGAGCAGTCGGCCGATGTGAGCGCGTTGCCGACCTGCGGGTCCTGCTCGCGCAGGGCCACATTTCGGACGAGCGCCCGGTCGATTCCGGCCCGCTGCATCTCCGCAAGCAGCACGTCAACGGTTTCGGCCGGGGCGGTCGGCGGATCTTTCGGGGCACCGTACCAGCAGTTACAGTCCCATATCTGCACGATAATCACAATCCAATCTTCAGATCTCTGTCCGCGGCAGGTATTCGCCGGCGGGGCGCAGATTCCCTGTAATCGTGAGGACGAAATCAGCTCATTCTGCGCGCAGGCCGGGTGCCGATGCAGGGGGCGACCGAATTCTGTAGGTAAGGGCGACGCCAAACTCCCCCGCCCTCTCCCGCCTGCGAGGCGCCGTCTGCCGAGCCAGGGCGAGGGGCCCCAACCCCGCAGGGGTCAGTGAGGCCGTCGTGCCCCGTCAGCCCGAGCAACCTACAAAACGTGGTCGCACCCGCCGATGCAGCGAGCATACGTTCCATCCGCGAAATGTGATACAATACAGGCGTCGAATTCGCCTCAGGCAGCGCGCCGAAATGTGGAGGACCGGCACCGATGCGTCGCACCACCGGACGAGAGATGGCACCCCAGTTCCCGGATGATCTACAGTGGTTCAATGTCGAGCAGCCGCTCACCATGAAGCAGTTGCGGGGCAAGGTCATCCTAGTAAACTTCTGGACCTCCGCGTGCATCAACTCCGCGCATGTGATCCCCGATTTCCGCCGTCTGTTGGCGAAACATGCGCCCGAACTCGCGGTCATCGGTGTCCACTCACCGCGCTTCGCGGCCGAACGTGATCCCGATGTGCTCTGCAACGCGCTCGCCCGCCTGGATGTTGACTACCCGGTCATCAACGATCGCGACATGCGGCTGTGGCGCGAATGGGACATCCGCGCATGGCCCACCACAATCCTGATCTCTCCGACCGGCGCGATTCTTCAGCGCCGCACCGGCGAGGATGTCTTCGGCGCATTCGATGAACGTGTTGGCACCCTCATCAGGGACTTCAAGCGCAGTGGTGGTATCAACGACACCCCGGTGCCGACCATCGCCCCCGAACCACGGTGCTCGCGCCCCGGGCTTTCCTTCCCAACCGGCATCGAGGCTGATGAGGCAACTCAACGGATATTCATCTCCGACACAGGCAACAACCGCGTGGTCGTCGCGGATTTCGATGGGAATGTTCAGGATGTTGTGGGCAGCGGAAAGCCGGGGCTGCAGGACGGCCCCTACGATGCCGCCGCCTTCCACGGCCCAAAAGCGGTGCTGCTGGATGGCGAGGTTCTCTACGTCGCCGACAGGCGAAATCACTGCATCCGGCGGATAGACCTTGATGACAGGCAGGTCCTTACCATTGCCGGCACCGGTGAGCAGGAACTGGCGATGATGCTGCCGGGCAAGGCACCTGACACCCCCCTGAACTCGCCCTGGGGCCTCACGATCGTGCACCACCGTCTGTATATGACGATGGCCGGTACCCATCAGATCTGGCGAATGGACCTGATGACCGATGAGATTGAACCCTTCGCGGGGACCGGCACCGTTGGCCTGGAGAATGGGAGGCGCGGCAAATGCCTGCTGGCCCAACCCGTGGGACTGACCAATGACGGTGTCCGCCTCTTCTTCGTGGATGCCGGATCAAGCGCCCTCCGCTGGATCCACCTCCCACCGGGCGTCCACGCGGGGACCTGGGTGGGGCAGGGCGTATTCGAATACGGCGATCGCGATGGCTCCGGACGGGAGGCCCTCATGGAATCACCGCTGGGTCTCACGCACCATCTGGGCGAGATCTACATCGCGGATACCTACAACCACAAGATCAAGCACTTTAATCCTCGGGCGGCGCGGATCGAGACCATCCTCGGCACCGGCGCCGCCGGCTTTGACGACGGGCCTGACGGGACGCTGAACGAGCCGGCGGACGTGGCCTGGGCTGATGGGGAATTGTGGATAGCCGACCGGAGCAATCACGCGGTACGCATTGGGTCAGCAGATGGAGGCCCGCTCAGGACGCTGGAACTACGCTCCCTCCCGGCCGTCACGGCCCCCACAACCGTCTGCCATCCATACGCGGCATCGCAGTGACGCTTCACCGGTCCCCTCAGCCGGCTCAGTGGCAATTACTCTGGATTTGCCGCCCCTGATGCGCTGTGCTATAATCTTCGTGACGGTGATACGCACAACTGCGGGTTCAGACGGGAGCGTTTCCGTGTACGAATTGACCATCGAACGCGACTTCTCCGCCGCGCACCTGATGCGTGGATACCCGGGACCGTGCGCACGTATGCACGGGCACAACTACCGTGTGCTTCTGAGCGTCAAAGGTGAAACGCTGGATGAATGCGGAATGCTCGTGGACTTTTCAGATCTCAAGGCCGCGTTTGACGATATACTTGCCGAACTGGATCACAGAAATCTCAACGAGATCCCTCCCTTCGACGAGATCAACCCCAGCAGCGAGAACCTCGCGCGATATCTCCACCAGCGCGCCGCTTCTGCGATCGGCGAGGGCGTTGAGGTCAGCAGGGTCACGATCTATGAGTCGCCAACAAGCAGTGTCACCTATCGCGAGGACTGATAGATGATGGCCAGCATCCTGCTGCTGTCCGGCGGTCTGGATTCTCTTGTGGCCGCGTGGGCGTCTCGCGAGAAGCACCCACCGAAACTTGCAGTGACCTTCGACTACGGCCAGCGCTCGGCCCCGCGCGAGCTGGAGGCGGCGCTGTGCGTCGCCGCCGAGTTGGACACGGACCACCGCCTGGTCAAGCTCCCGTGGATGTCCCGCCTGATGCCTTCATCTCTGTCGGACCCGCACACCGATCTCGCCGACGCGGATGACGCCGCCGTATGGGTGCCCGCGCGCAACGCCGTATTCATTTCGATCGCCGCCGCTCACGCCGAAGCGCTTGACTGCGACACCATTGTCTGCGGTTTCAACGCAGAGGAGGCGGCGACGTTCCCGGACAACTCCCCGGAATTCGTCCGCCGCTGCAATGCGATGCTCGAACTCGCGACGCAGAATCGTCCTCGCGTGCACTCCCCCACCCTGGATATGACCAAAGAGGAGATCGCAGCACGCGGGGTTGAGCTTGGCGCTCCGCTGCACCTGACATGGAGTTGCTACACCGCCGGTCCCGAGCATTGCTGGGAGTGCCCGTCCTGTCGGCGACTGCGGGATGCGCTGCAGCATGCGGGCCAGTGGGAGCGCTGGTTGGAACAAAAACGGGCCGCCGATGGTTGATTTTACCGAGGAGGCGTTCGATGCCCCGCCTGAAACTCTTTGACGGCAACGCCATGGTCGGGTGGCGCTCAGCCCGGCATCCGGAGACCATCTGGCGCGCCACCGACTTCGCCCGGGATTACGATTACTACGGAATCGGGGCGGCCCTGGTCTATCACGCATCGGCGTCGCAATACCACCAGGATTACGGGAACCGACTGCTTCTCGAAGAGATCACCGATATACCGCAACTGGTGCCTCAATGGGTAGTCATGCCCCATCACACCCACGAGATGGCACCACCCGATGACCTTATTCCGGAGATGCTCGCCCTGGGCGTGCGGGCCGTGCGCATCCTGCCCTCCTACCACGGGTGGCCGATCAGCGATGATGTCGCCGGACCGCTCTTCGAGGCCCTCCAGGACCACCGCATCCCGCTTTTCGTGGACCTCGGCGAGATGAGCATCAGCGGCGCAGCCGGACTATGTGAGCGGTACCCGGAGCTTCCGGTGGTCCTCTGCGGCGTTGCGTGGGGCTCCGATCGCGAGATCGAACCGGTCCTGGAGCGTGTGGCCAACCTTTATCTGGAGACCCACCGCCTGCAGGGGCATCGGGCCTACGAGCGCATCGCCGAGCAGTTCGGGGCCGAGCGCCTGATATTCGGCACGGGGCTGCCAGACTGCAGCCCCGGCGCCGCCGTGATGATGTCGCTGTATGAGGATATCTCTGACGGGGAGCGCGCACAGATAGCCGGCGGCAACCTGCTCCGACTGCTCCGGCAGGTCAGGACGGATGAGCCGGCACCGCTCGACGAAATCCCGGCCGTAAAGCCGCCGGCGGACGATGACCCAATCGTCGCAACTATGCGCGAGGGAGAGCCGCTGAGCGACGAGTGGATCTTCGACGCCCACGGGCATATAGGCCATGAGGGCTCCATGGGCATCGCGCGGATGCAGCTTCCGTATATCGACGCAGACGGGCTTGTCGGGACGATGGACCGGCTCGGAATCGACCGCTGCATCGTCAGCACCTGGAGCGGCATCACACCCGGGGACCCGGCCAGCAATGACATTACGCTCCGCGCGGTTGAAAAGCACCCCGGGCGTATTCTCGGCTACGGCACCGTCAACCCGCGCTACCCGGAGGTGGCGGCCGACGAGATGCGGCGAGGCTTCCGCAACGACCGGATGGTTGGCTACAAGCCCTACCCGCCGCGACAGCAGGTTCCACTTACAGACGGGCGCCATCGCCCGATGCTCGAATGGGCCGATCGCAGAGGGGCACCGGTGCTTTGCCACGGTGGCCTGTCGGCGGGCAACGCCGTGACGCCCGATCAACTGGCGCGGCTGGCACCGATGTACCCGAACGCAAAATTCCTGCTGGCGCACGCCGGTAGTTCCTGGGCACTTGCGGAAGCTCTGGTTGATACCTGCCGAAGCTGGGGTAACGTATACGCGGAGATCACGTACACATCGATCATGTACGGACTCGTGGAGTACTTCGTTCGCGAATTGGGGCGCGAACGTGTCCTCTTCGGTACGGACTGCGTGATGCGCGATGCCGCGCCACAGTTGGGGTGGGCCGCATGGGCACGCATTCCGCTGGAGGACAAGCGCATGGTGCTGGGCGGGAACATATCGCGCATCGTCGGTATCTGAATGCATGAACTACCCGGGCGCTGAACACGTTCTCCCGGGCTGAGCGATTGGTCGCGTGCACGAATCCGCGGAGCACACGGGCGCGGCCAACCGGTGTCAGGAATTCTGCGAATGAATGTGAGTTGGGGGCCATGTCAGAATCAGAATTGATCCTTGTAGTTGAAGACGAAGAGCCCGTGCAGGAAGCGATCACCGCGGCGCTTGAGGCGGCCGGCTATCGGGTCATCACCGCCGATGACGGTGAGGAAGGCCTGGAGCTGCTGCGCTCCGAGCGCCCCGAGCTGGTCGTGCTCGACCTGATGCTGCCAAAGATCGGCGGGATGGACGTCTGTACGCTGATCCGGCAGCACTCGGAGGTCCCTATCGTAATGCTCACCGGCCTCGCCGCTGAAGATGATCGGGTCGAAGGCCTCTCGCGCGGAGCGGATGACTACATCACGAAGCCCTTCCGCGCGCGCGAGTTGACGGCTCGTATCCGAGCGGTGTTGCGCCGCAGCAGGCACTGGTCGAGCGAGGACCGCGAACTGCTGGAGGTCGATGACCTGCAGATAAAGCCGGCCGCGCGCGAAGTGTATCTCGACGGCGAGTTGATCGACCTCACACCCAAGGAATTTGACCTGCTGGAGTATCTCGCGCGCAATGCCGGCAGCGTTGTCACACGCCAGCGAATACTGGACCGGATATGGGGAGAGGACGAGTACATTGACCCCCGGACGCTGGACGTGCATATTCGCTGGCTGCGCGAGAAACTCGAGGAGGACCCGTCATCGCCGGAGCGACTTGTCACCGTCCGCGGCGAAGGCTACCGTATTGTCGTGGAATAAGCGCCCACGTACACACACCGCAGGCTGTTGGACCCCATCCAGTCACCCAATCCCAACCGTTCATCACCAACTCAACTCCTGTGAGGGCTGCCCATGCCCGAGACAATACTCATCGTAGAAGACGAAAACAGCGTCGCAGAGGCCATCGCCTACACGCTGGCACAGGAAGGTTTCGAGACTGAAGTTGCCAGCGACGGACGCGAGGCCCTTGACCTCTTCGAAGATACAGATCCCGCCCTTGTGATCCTGGACCTCATGCTGCCCGGCCTCAGCGGCTGGCAGCTTTTCAACGCGTTCCGCCGCCAGCGCGACGTCCCCATCATCATGCTTACCGCCCGCACCGAAGAGGCCGATCGGGTGGCCGGGCTGGAGATGGGAGCAGACGACTATGTCCCCAAGCCCTTCAGCATGCGCGAGCTTGTTGCACGTGTCCGCACGGTGCTGCGACGCTCCGCACGTTCAGAAGGCGAAGAGGAGTCGGCCGATGTTCTCGAAGCCGACGATATCGAGGTGGACATGGGAAGTCACGAAGTGCAGGTTCGCGGCCAGGTCGTCAGCCTCTCCCCGAAGGAGTTCGATCTTCTCACCTACCTGATGCGGAATACCGGGCGGGTCAGGTCCCGAGACGAGATCATCAACAGGGTCTGGGGCGAAGAGGACTTCCTGGACCAGCGCACGGTGGATGTGCACATCCGCTGGCTGCGTCAGAAGATCGAGATTGATCCCGCCAATCCGCGCTATCTGATCACCGTCCGTGGCGTCGGATACAAGTTCGTGGGGTGACCCCATGCGCTCAATTCGCATGACTACCGGCCTGCTGCTGGTCGTCGCGGCGGGTGTTGTGCTGCTCGCGATCGGAGGATACGCGGAGGCGGTGCTGGACGCGCGTGCCGCGCGCAGCACACGGACCCGTCTGCGCGCCCAGGCACGCATCGCCGCCGGTGTCGCCTCTGATGCAACCTACACGCCGCGAACGCTCGTACGCCGCGTCGCTACCCTCGCCGGTGCGCGCGCAACCCTGTTCGATCGGCAGGGGAGCCCGCTTGCTGACAGCACCCCCGACCATCTCACCACGGCCGCTCGCCCGTCTGCCGATGTGCTCTGGAAGGCCGTCTCCGGGGAGCGAACTATCAGCGGAGAGATCGTTACCACCGGCTCTGAGCTTCCCGATGGGACGGTCCTGCTCCTCACCGGTCCGGTTGAGCCCGCTATAGACGCACAGCGAGCCCTCCGCGGCTTCTTCTTCGGCGCGTTCATCGTCCTGGCCCTGATCTGTTGGGTGGCCGCGCTCCGGGGCTGGAATTCCGTGGACCACGCCCTTAACCGCGTAAAGGGGGTTGCCGAGCGCCTCAGTAAGGGAGATCTGACCGCCCGCGTTTGGGAGCCCCGCCGGGGGCCGCTGAGCGACCTGACCGCTGCCATCGATGACGCCATCGAGCATCTCGGCCGCCTTCTGTCGGACGCCCGTGCCCAGGGCCGCTATTACGCGGCCATCCTCGACCAGATGACCGACGCGGTCGTCGCCGTTGACGAGCGCAGTCGGGTGCAGTTTGTAAACCGGCCTTTCGCCCGGCTCTTTGACGTCGATCCTGACGGAACAGCCGGACGACCGCTGGAAAACGTCACCCTCAACTACGACATCAGCGCCCTCGTCGGCCGCGCTCTCGAGCAGGGTACGGTCCAGCGCGACAGCCTTACTCTCACACACCCCGACGAGTACACGCTGGAATGTGTAGCCACTCCCCTGACGGACGGAGATGAAGTAATCGGGGCGGTAGCGCTGCTGCACGACATCACCCAGTTGCGCGAGGCACATCGCGTCCGTCAGGATTTCGTGGCAAACGCCTCTCACGAGTTGCGGACCCCCGCCGCCGGGATCAAGGCCCTGGCGGAAGCTCTGGAGGCCGGGGCTCTGGATGACCCCGAGCGCGGACCGAAGTTCTGCGAGCAGATCGTCGAGGCCGCCGACCGGCTGACCGAGATTCTCGACGACATGCTCACTCTCACCCGGGTCGAGCGCGGCGCCAGACTGCTCGAGCCGCGGCTGATCGACGTCGCAACCGCCCTGGAGGATGCGGCAAACCAGGTTCGGCCGGGGGCCCATCAAAAGCAGGTGAGCGTCACGTGTGAGGTCGCTGAGGGCGACCAGGTCTACGCGGACCCGGACGCCCTGCAGACACTGCTGCTCAACCTGCTTGACAACGCGGTTAAGTACACCCCTCAGGGCGGGAGTGTCACTGCCAGGGGCCGCGCAGTGCCCGGTGGCTACGAGTTGGCAGTCATTGACACCGGTGTCGGAATCCCCAAGGACCATCAGGATCGGATCTTCGAGCGCTTCTATCGAGTTGACCGCGCGCGTGACCGCACCACCGGCAGTACCGGCCTGGGCCTGTCTATTGTCAAGCACCTCGCGGAGTCCCACGAGGGACATGTGAATGTCAGAAGCATCGAAGGTGAAGGCTCAACATTCACCGCGTTCTTCCCCGAGGCACCGGCCAGTGAAGGTCTGTCATAGTTAGACCCCCAAAAGCTTTGCATCTCCACTCACCCCGTCGCGACTCTTAATCTAACCTTAATCTTGGCTTAACCGTGCTTTAAAGCCATCTCTGTATTATCAACCATGACGTGCTGCCGGTGTGTCTACATCGGGAGCGAGACTATTTCTCAGGAGGTACGGTCCAGTATGAGTTTGCGCAAGCTTATGTGTGTGGCGGGGATTGTAGCCATGCTGATTGCGGTCGCACTGCCGGCGTTCGCGCAGTGGGATCCCGGCGTCGAGGGCTACAGTCAGTTCCGCTACGAGTACAGCGATGAAGCAGAAGATGGGGATTTTGACACGCGACGAGTACGTCTCAAGTGGACGGATGAGGTGAACGACCTGGGCACGACAGCCTGCATCCAGGTCGATGTTGGCGATCTCATCGAGGATTCCGGCGGAGATAACGATGTCGATCTGAAGGACGCGTGGGTTTCGCACCCGTTCGAGAACGGGTGGTCTGTCCTGCTCGGCTTCGGTGATGTCTACTTCGGCAACGAGGTGCCCCGCTCGAGCAGCGATCGCCTTCCGTTTGAGCGCTCCATGGCTGCCAATGCATTCCTGCCCGGTCAGCGCGCCCTTGGTGTGCTTGTCAACTATGAGGCCCCTGCATCACCGTTCCAGTTCGACCTCCAGGCATTTGATGGTATGGATGCGTGGCATGATGCCCCGAACTTCAGTGACGCTGAGGGCTTCTCAGCGCGCGCGCAGTACCCGTTCGAGTTCGGTCTGGTAGGCGCCAGCTACATGACCTCGGATGTCGAATACATGGTTAATCAGCAGACTCAGAGCGTGGAGCCCGACGTGTGGGGCGCGCACGTGCTGCTCGACTACAACCGAATCGGCTTCCGCGGCGAGTACTACGACGGTGATGGGCTTGACAGTGCCGGCTCCGCCACGGAAGACGCTGATGGTTGGTACGCTCAGGTCAACTACACGCCCGAGACTGGCAGCGTGACACCATTCTATCGCTACGACGAGTTCAACTACACCGACACCACCGGTCAGACTGCAACTGATGTCGAAAACAGCCGCCACACGCTCGGCGTCGCATACGAGCCGTGGGCGAACAACCGCCTGACCCTCCAGATCGCGGATATGGAGATGGGCGACACGGAAGACACCACCGTCGGTGTCCAGTGGCAGGTCTCGTACGACTAACCCCTCCCAAGACCAGCACCAAATTCGCCCGGCGCCTGACCCGCGCCGGGCGAATATCCACAGCCTATCCCACCTAAACAGCATGAAAGGAGCAAGTCTGATGAAGACCACAAAGACAGGTCTGATTCTGCTCTTGCTGGCGTTCCTGGTAGCATCAGTCGCGTTGATCGGCTGTCCCCCACAGCAGCCGGACACAGAAGAGCCCATCGCTCCACCGCCCATGGAGGAGGACATGCCGGAGGCTACGGATGGCGCGGAGGCCGGTGGCGCCATTGAGATCATTGGCTCCACGACCGTTCTGCCTGTCGCCAAGGCATGGGCCGAGGCGTACCACGAGGCGAACCCGGACGTCAACATCAACGTATCCGGCGGCGGCTCCGGCGTAGGCATCAGTCAGTTGATCCAGGATACCGCCGATATCGCCAGCGCCTCCCGCCCCATCAAGGACAAGGAAACTCAGCAAGCTAAGGAAAACGGTGTGGACCCGAAAGAGCACGTCGTCGCCTATGACGGTATCGCTCCGATTGTCCATCCGAGCAACCCGGTCAACGAGCTGAGCGTCCAGCAGCTCTCCGACATCTTCTCCGGTGAGGTCACCGACTGGTCAGACGTCGGCGGCGCCGCTGGTGAGATCGTTGTGGTCAGCCGTGATTCCGCGTCCGGCACCTACGAGAGCTGGAATGAAATGGTCGTCCAGATGGACGGCGAGGCCGAGGAGCGCGACTTCTCGCCGGCCGCCCTGAAGAAGGGCTCAAACAAAGACATCCGGATGACCGTGGCCGGCAACGAGGCTGCGATCGGTTACATCGGCCTTGGCTACATTGATGACTCCATCCAGACCGTCTCCGTCATCCCGATGGATGGTGGCGACGCGGTCGAGCCGAGTTCCGAGAACGTGCAGTCCGGCGATTATCCGATCGCCCGCGCACTGTACATGTACACCGATGGCGAGCCGACCGGCGCCGTCGCCGGCTTCCTCGAGTGGGGCATGGGTGAAGAGGCCCAGAAGATGGTTGAGGAAGAGGGCTTCGTCGCAGCGCAATAAACCCTCTCCGATCCACATCCCGGCCCGGCGTCCCCCCATACGCGCCGGGCCGATATTCCTCCCCATCCCCCGCCTTAGAATAGGAGTGCCATGGTCAAAACGCGCCTGCAGCGCATCGGGGAATGGATCATCGAGCGCCTCATTCAGATATGTGGCGTTATGGGCATTATCCTTGTGCTGCTCATCTTCTACTTCTTGCTGTCAAACTCGATCCCCATGTTCCGCGAACGTTCGGTGATCGATCTGCTCACCGGCACACGCTGGTCTCCCACTCACGGCGAAGGCCACTTCGGAATGCTCCCGCTGATACTGGGCTCGCTCTACGTGACAGTCGGGGCTCTCGCACTATCTATTCCGCTGGGACTCGCAACCGCGATCTTCATTGCCGAACTCGCCCCGAACTGGCTCCGGGAGATTCTCAAACCCGCCGTGGAGATGCTTGCGGCCATTCCGTCCGTTGTCTTCGGCTTCCTCGGCATGGCGGTCGTCGGCCCATGGTTTGCAGATCAGTTCGATGCCATTCTGGTCGGGCAGTTTGCCCTCCTTGGATCACTGATGCTGTGCTTCATGGCGCTTCCGACCATTGTCTCTATCTGCGAGGACGCCTTTCACTCGGTCCCGCGTGAGATCTTCAACAGCTCACTCGCCCTTGGCGCCACCCGCTGGCAGACGATCACCCGCGCGCTCATGCCCGCCGCGCGCTCGGGTATCATCGCCGCCTGCCTGCTGGGCCTTGGGCGCGCCATTGGTGAGACGATGACTGTCCTGATGGTTACCGGTAACGCGCAGGTCATGCCCGAGGGCCTGAAGGGCTTTATCAGGCCTGTTCGGACCATGACTGCGACGATTGCTGCGGAGATGGGAGAGACACCACACAACACGACCCACTTCCACGCACTCTTCGCGATCGGATTGCTCCTGTTCCTTATCACGTTCGCCGTCAACACCGTCGCCGACATCATCGTCCGTCGCAGTGAGAAGGATATCGCATGAACGATGGAAGGTCGCATTTCATCGATCCAAGAGTGTCAGAGAAGATCGCATTCGGCACCCTCTGGCTGGTTGCCGCGGTTGTCACCATTCCACTGGTCGGCATCGTGCTGTACATGCTGTGGCGGGGCGCCAACTCGCTGAGTTGGGAACTGCTGACCTCGATGGAAGGTCTCTATCCGGCCCTCATCGGCACCATTTATCTTGTCTCTCTTACCGCGCTCGTCGCGGCTCCCATCGGCGTCGGCGCAGCGATCTATCTGTCCGAATATGCCAAACCTGGCCCGCTGGTGCGCATGATCCGCCTCGCGATCATCAACCTTGCCGGGGTACCGTCAGTCGTTTACGGCCTGTTTGGGCTGGCCGCGTTCGTAATAGTTTTCAAATGGGAGCGCTGCCTGCTTTCAGGGGCGTGTACGCTTGCGCTGCTGGTGCTTCCGCTCATCATCAGCGCGTCGGAGGAGGCACTGCGACAGGTGCCGCAGGGATTGCGAGAGGGATCGCTGGCGCTTGGAGCCAGCAAGTGGCAGACGATCCGGCGAGTGGTGCTTCCCAATGCGATGCCCGGCATTATCACCGGCATGATCCTTTCAATTGCCCGGGCGGCCGGTGAGACGGCGCCAATCCTCTTTACCGCCGCCTTTATCTCACTGAGCGATCCGTTCCCAAACTCTGTTTTCGACCCAATTATCGCCATGCCATACCAACTGTACTACACCGCCACGGAGGAGCCCCATGCCGATCCGTCGTTCACATGGGCCACGGCCTTCGTGCTGGTGATGCTTGTTCTTGGTCTGAATGTGATTGCGGCGATTATTCGCGCGAGGCTGCGCAAGCGACGCTGGTAGACGCTTTCCAGGTTCAGTCGAGAAATAGAAGGAATGGCCGGCGCCGACAGGACGAGCACCATGACAGGCGCTGCTGATTGAGAGGTGCGTTATGCAGGAGCAAGCCGCTGACACAATCGCGGAAGACCAGGGCGCCACGGGCGAGGAGGCCCCGGACACGGAGCAGGCGGAATTCCTCCGTACGCCGACTGACGCCCACAGGACCGCTCACGACGCTGATGTCGAGCATGAACTCAAGATCGAGACGAAGAATTTGAATATCTACTACGATGACTTCCATGCGATCAAGGAAGTCACCTGTCATATACGGAACAATGAGATTACGGCGCTCATCGGCCCCTCGGGTTGCGGGAAATCCACATTCCTGCGCGCGCTGAATCGGATGAACGACGAGATTCCCGAGGCGCGCACCGAGGGGGAAGTGCTGCTCGACGGCAACAGCATATACACAGAATCAACCGATCTGGTGTCCCTGCGCCGCCGCGTCGGCCAGGTCTTCCAGCAGCCAAATCCGTTTCCCATGTCGATTTACAACAATGTGGTCTACGGGCCGCGTCTGCAACGCCGCCTCAGTCGCGAGGAGGCCGACGAGATCGTGGAGAAGAGCCTCCGGGGCGCCGCACTCTGGGACGAGGTGAAGGACGACCTGCGCAAATCCGCGATGGACCTTTCGGGAGGCCAGCAGCAGCGTCTGTGCATCGCGCGGTGCCTCGCGGTCAACTCCGAGGTGCTTCTGATGGACGAGCCCTGCTCAGCTCTGGATCCGACGGCGACGTTCCGGATTGAGGAACTCATGCTGGAGCTGAAAGAAGAGATGGCCATCGTGATCGTTACCCACAACATGTACCAGGCGTCGCGCGTCTCAGACCGTACCGGCTTCTTTCTCCTCGGGGAGCTGGTAGAGTTTGGCGACACGACGCAGATCTTCGAGGATCCGCAGGATGAGCGCACTGACGCATACGTTCGCGGTCGTTTCGGCTAAGTCCACCCATCACACCAGAGTTGCGTGCAAGGATGTGCTCCCGATGCGTCGTATACGCGAGACCTTTGAGGAACAGATCGAGCAGGTCCAGGTTGATGTCACGCGTCTCGCGAGCTTTGTCGTTGAGATGCTCGCGGACGCGATGAGGGCGCTGGTTGAACAGGACGAGGCGCTCGCCGACAAGGTCATCATGGATGACGATGTCGCCGACGATCTCGACCTTCACATCGAGCAGGAGTGCATGCGGTTGCTGGCACTCCAGCAGCCCATGGCAAAGGACCTGCGCATCATCGGGACCGCGATGAAGGTCATTGCCGACCTCGAGCGTGTGGGCGACTACGCCGTGGACATCGCCAAGAGCGCCAAGACCCTGGCTGATGAACCGTACTTCAAGTCTCTCATCGATATACCCCGCATGGGAGATATCACAATCCACATGGTGCGCACTGCAGCTCAGGCCTTCGTAAAGCAGGACCTCGACCTCGTGCGCGAGGTCGTCGAGGAGGATGACGAGGTCGATGAGATCTGGTACCACCTGCTCGACGAACTCGTGGATTACATGGAGCGCGACCCGGACCTGATCCTGCAGGCCACCCACCTCCTGCTGGTCGCCCGCTACCTGGAGCGAATCGCAGATCACGTGGTGAATGTCGCCGAGCGGGTGTCCTATATGGAGACGGGACAGTTCCAGGATCTGGCGATGTCCCACCAGCCTGATTACGAGCGCCCGAAACACAGGAGCGGCCAGGCCGATTCGGACATGCAGGAGGCTGACGAAGAGCAGTCCTGACGCGTTCCTTCACTCGAGCGGCTCGAACAGTTCCGCGTCCGGTAGCTCAAGTACGTCGAGAGCCGCCTGTTCGGTGTTCATCTCGTCGAGCCAGCTACTGAATGTGTCGATCATCTCGCGGCGTGGCACGATCGTCAGTGCCGCGCCGCTGTCATTGCGCGTCACGGTCACGGAGATCGTTTCGGCGGGGATCAGCTCGATGTTCCTCTTCCCCAGCGTACATCCCGTGCCGTACTGTACGCCGTCAACGAAGCACGACGGCGGCGGTTCATCCGGACAGCGCACAGTGGCGTGCAGACCGAAGTGCGTGGAGGCGTTCAGCTCTCGCAGCGCCAGTACGCCGGCCCTGTAACCGAGGATGGCGAAGGGGCCGAGGTGTCCATGGAAGTCGCGCAGGCGGTCGAGCAGTTCCTCCTGGTTGAACTCGCGGGGGTGACTGTGCAGGTTGGTCATCTGGGATTACTCCTCGGGGATGACAAGGATCCGCCGACAGTGCTCGCACTTGACGATATCGGCTCCCCGCTCGATCATCGGCAGCCGTGCCGTGGGGATCGCCACGTGGCACTCGCCACAGGTCCGGTCAACCACCTCGGCTACCGCAACCCCCTCCTCACGCTCTCGCAACCGCTCGTAGGGGCTGAGCAGTTGCGGCGGAAGCGCATCGGCCAGCTCCTCTCGCCGCTCCTGAAGCTCCTCGATCTCCTCACGGGCCGTCGCCGTCGTCTCCTCATAATTCTCGACAATCTCCTGATGCTTCGCGCGCTGCTTCTCAGTCTTCTCTCTGTGAGCTTCAACCCGTTCCTGGAGGTCATCGATCTCTTCGAGAAGCTCGAGGATCATGTCCTCGTGTCGAGTGGCGTTGCGCTCCAATTCTGCAATCTTCTGTTCCAGGGCTGTGAGCTTCTTCGGGTCCGAGACGGTTCCACCGTACGCCTGATCAGACTTTTCCTGCTTCTCCTCCTCGACCCCCTCCAGATCCAGTTCGAGTTTTCGCTGGCGTGATTGCTTCTTCCGCAGCTCTTCCTCCAGCTCTTCGAGCGTCTCCTCATATTCGGCCAGTTGCTCGGCCGCCTCGGTCCCGTCATCGACCGTCTCAAGGATCTGCCTGCGTTTGTCGATCTCGCTGTCTACCTTCTGCAGCTCAAAAAGACGTTGAAAATCCTCCGGTTGCATGCATATCAACTCCAGGTCCCAGAATCGTAGAAAATCTCTTCACTACTGGCTTCGCAATGCCTTGTCCTCCGCCGCGAACGAGACGAACGGATCCGTAACCACCTCGGACGCAAGCACCGAGACGTCATCGGGCAACCGCGCGCGCAGGTGCTCGCTGAGCGTCACCACAACCGGACGCTCCGTTGCGTAGTGGGTGGCGTCAATCACTGTCAGTCCGAGGGCACGTGCGTCCAGCGCATCATGGTGCGTCAGATCCCCGCAGATCAGTGCATCCGCCCCGGCCGCGGCAGCCGGCTCAACCGCGTCGCCGCCTGAACCGGGCATCACCGCAAGGCGCTCGATGGTGCGATCCACCTCTCCAACGACGGTCACCTGCGAGGGTTTCAGCACCTTCTTCACTCGCGCGATCAGACGCCGTACTGACAGCGCCGGGGACATTTCACCTACTGCGCCTATCCCCACCTCGCCCTCCTCGAGGAGAGGCGTCTGTGGCGAGAGACCCAGGACCTCTGCAAGTGCCGCGGTTGTGCCGACCTCAGCAGCTGCGTCGAGGTTCGTGTGGGCTGAGTA
>CAZAHB010000107.1:0-18464 GCA_964484945.1 uncultured Armatimonadia bacterium
GCTGGCTGCTCGACTTTTGTATGGCTGTGTCCACCCACTATCACATCGAGGTCCGGGACCTCTCGGGCGAGGTCGCGGTCCTGCTCGTGGCCCAGGTGCGTCAGCGCCACAACAACCCGGTCAGTGGTGCGGGTGATACGGCGGGTGAGCATCGCGGCCGTATCTGCCGGATCCTTGAATGTCAGGTCCGCCACGTTGGAGGGCATCGTGGTCACCCGGGTCTCGGGAGTCGTCAGACCCATCACCACGAGCATCTCGTCGCCGATCATGAACCGCTCGGTGCCGTCGAAGACCTGCGTGTCGTCCACCTTCCGCCGGATATTGGCAGCGACGACCGGGAACTTCGCCATCTCGATAAGGTGGTGAAGGTTCGGCATCCCGTAGTCAAACTCGTGGTTGCCCAGTGCCATCACCGAGACGTCCATCCTGTTGAGGGCAGCGAAGTCTGCCTCTCCATGAAACACCGTCGAGAGCGGTGTCCCCTGCAGGATGTCGCCGGCAATTAGCAGCAGTGTCTCAGCACCCGCCGCCTCATTCTCCGACCGAATCTGCTCGACCATTCCGGCGATGCGTGCCAGTCCCCCGAGGTCGCCTTCCTCCTCGGGCATGAGCACGTTCCCGTGGAAGTCGTTGAAGTGCAGGATCGTGACGTTTTGCGGTGCCGCCCACGCACTGCAGGGCCATGCAAGAAGTATCGACACAACCAGGAGCGCTACCATCCGGCCGCCGAGGTCACGCCCCACGTGCACGTTTCTATTCATGATCGGCTCCTTCTTTTTCGCTGAAGTCAGCCCTCAACGTGAAGCTTCCGCGCACCCTGAGATTCTCCTGCCTCCACCCGTGATGGACACACACATGGGCACTACATTCGCTCTATGCTCCACGCCCCTGCTCGAACATCAGTAGAAATGCCCATGTACGGGGAGGAATTGTGGCGTGAACCGCGAAGAAATATCAGGCCAGGCAATCGGAGCGGTTACATGGGCGGCGCCCGGTATTCCTGGCGCCGCCCTTTTCGCCCCGTGATGCCTCACTCACAGCACTACGCTGCCGACCGGACGAGACGCTCATGAACTTTGAAGATGCTAAGGACGAGATCAAACACCGCCTCGACATTGTCGAGGTGATAGGTCAGTATGTACGCCTTGAGAAATCCGGACAGCGCTACAAGGGTCTGTGCCCGTTCCATCAGGAGAAGACACCGTCCTTCACTGTCCACCCCGAGCATCAGTTCTACTATTGTTTCGGCTGTGGTGAACACGGCGACGTCTTCTCATTTGTCATGCAGCGGGACGGGCTGAGCTTCCCCGAGGCGGTGCGCCGACTGGCAAAACGGGCCGGCGTGCAGATCGAAGACAATCCGCTGGCTGAAAAGAAGCGTCGGCGCCGCGAGCTACTCGAACGGGCCAACGAGGTCGCGCGCGACCATTTCAGGCGCACGCTCTTCAAACACCCGGCCGCCGAACACGCCCGTTCGTATATCGCCGGCCGGGGTTTCTCACGCGAGATGATCGATCGTTTCCAGATCGGCTTCGCGCTCGATGAATGGGATGACATGCTCAACACCCTCGCATCCGAGGGGATCAACCCCGAGATGGCCGAGGAAGCGGGCCTCGTCAAGCCCAGCGATCGCGGTGGGCACTATGACACCTTTCGCAATCGCGTCATCTTTCCGATCACGGACACGGCCGGCCGCGTGATTGGCTTCGGCGGCCGGGCGCTTGATCCTGAAAACCCGGCGAAGTACCTCAACTCGCCTGAGACGCCACTGTTCCGCAAGCGCCGCTCGGTCTATGCGATTGACGTGGCGCGAGATGCGATAGTCAGTGAGAAGCGCGCCGTCATCGTTGAGGGCTACACCGACGTTGTCTCGCTGCACCAGGCGGGTATTGAGAACACGGTCGCCGCGCTTGGTACTGCACTGACCACGCACCAGCTTGAGCTGCTCGGCCGCTACGCGGATGAGGTCGTGCTGGTCTACGATTCAGATGCGGCCGGTGCGCGGGCAGCGCTGAAGAATCTCGAGGTCGTCGAAGGCGCGGAGATCGCCGCCACTCTGGTGGTGCTGCCGGAGAACACTGATCCGGACGAATTCGTCAGGGAGAATGGCGCGCAGGCATTTCGCGACCTCCTCGACGATCGAATCTCCCCCATCGAGTATCAGTTGCGCATGGTCTTCGAAGAGCACGCCGACCGTGGCCCGGACGGCGCCGCGGACGCTGCGCGTGACGCTGTGGACATCCTGATGCGCATCGATGACTGGCCGCGCCGAGACGAATTCGTCGCCCGCGCGGCAGATATCTGGGGGCAGGGCGATCCGGGCCGTACCGAGTCAATGACGCGCGTGCTCAAGTTTGAGATGAACCGCCGGATGCGCGGAGAGCAGCCGCGCTCGCGGGGTCCCTCCCCGAATGATCCAGGTTTCATATCCGAGACGCTCACCCGGGCTCCGGCAGGTCTGATGCGGGCGGAGACCGAATTGCTTGCGCAGGCGCTGGAGGACCCCGAGACGGCATTTGAGGTCGTCGCCAGGCTTCAGCCCGATGATATGGTGAATGAGGCGGACGGTCAGATTCTCCGCGCTCTGCAGGATCAGATTGCCGAAAACGGCGCCCCGGATCCGGAGGCGCTGGTGAATGGATTGCCGGAAGAGGGAGGGGCGAGGGCCCGCTGTGTGGAATTGACAGTGGTGGACGTGGCGTGGACGGCCAGAGAAGATGAGGACGTCCGCAGGGCCCAGACGCAAGAGACGATCCGCCGACTGCGCGTCTATCGATGTACCGGAGGGGCGCAGGAGGCCGCGATCAGCGAAGTGTCAGACGACGACGATGAAGACGTAATCATAGACAACTTCCAACAGTTGCAGCGCCGAGTTGCCGAGGGTCTCGACAGTGGCGAACTGGGGCCCGACGACCCAATTGTGGTGAAGTACCGCGAAGCATGCCAAAAACTGCGGGGCTCGGGCGGCCGTGGGTTCGTAGGGGACGCGGAGTTGGACGCGCGCAGCCGCATGAGCGACCCTCCGAAGTGGGAAGGTCGCACTGACGAGCAACTGGCCGAGTTGGAGAGGTCCTCCGACTCCGAGCCGCGAAGCGCTGCAGATGATGTTTCAGGGACACGGAATGATTCCGCACCCGATGGTCCGCCGCCGGACGACCCTTTTGCGGTCGAAGAGGGGGACCCGTTTGCTGATGAGCAGTAATAGGGAACCCTCCGACGGGCTGACATGCCAGACGGGTGCTGTGGTGTCCCTTTTGTCGAAAGGAGTTGAACTGGTTGGCGAAGGGGAAGGATGAAGAGGTCAAAGATCTCGCAGAAGTCAAGGGACTGGTTGATAAGGGCCAGGACCAGGGGTATCTCACGTACCAGGAGATCCAGGAGGCGCTCGGCGATGTCGAGGACCTCGAGACGGAGGACATAGAAGACATCTACGCCATCCTGAGCGATGCCGACATCCGCGTGGGGGAAACGGCGGAGGAAGCGCTCGAGCAGGAGACTGATGGCGAGGACGCTGATGAACAGTCCGATGACGAAACTGACTTCACCGAGGCGGACTCGGTACCGGTGGATGACTCTGTGCGCATGTACCTGCGCAACATCGGCAAGGTACCGCTTCTGGATGCCGAAGAGGAAGTGGAGCTTGCCAAACGCATTCACCTCGGCGAAGGCGACGTCGAATTTGACCCGGCCCGTAACTGCCTGGTCTTTCGTGCCGACAACCGCCTGCGCCCCGGGACCACCTATACCGTTACCATAGACGGTTCCGATGACGGTATCTGCGATATTGCGGGCAGAGGACTCGGCTCCAACGTCTCGTGGTCATTCACCACGGACGTGGCGAACTGCCCTCTGAAAGTCATGCAGACGCGTCCTGCCGACGGGCAGGAGCAGGTTGAAGTGCATCGGGCAATATCCGTCCGGTTCAACGACGGGATTGCCTCCGAGTCTCTCGATGATGATACCATCACCGTTGAGGACACGCGCGGTCGGCAGGTCGAGGGCACGGTCGCCATGGGCGACACGCCTGACACAGTTGTCTTCCGACCGGCGGAGAATCTATTGCATCGCAATGAGTTCGTTGTATCCATAGGCGCTGAGGACGGGCCCATCAGTGAGGCCGGAAAGCTGCTGGAGGAGCCCGTCGAGTTCCGTTTCTCCACGACCAACCAGAAGGCTGCACCGCGCGTTGCCAGCATCGAGCCGGAGGACGGCGAGACCGGCGTCCCCCCCACCTCCGCGGTGGTGATATGGTTCGACCGCGACATTGTCCCGGACAGTGCGGACGAGGATACGGTCGTTGTCACCGACTCGATGGACCAGGACGTGGAGTGCTCCGTGCACTACAGCGATGTGGCGC
Organism: uncultured Armatimonadia bacterium; assembly: GCA_964484945.1. Taxonomy (GTDB): domain Bacteria; phylum Armatimonadota; class Zipacnadia; order Zipacnadales; family UBA5352; genus UBA5352. Next base: position 4,358 of record CAZAHB010000107.1, read on the forward strand.
GCTGCCTGCGCATCGTGCCGCAGGAGCCCTGGTCGCCGCGGATGACGTACACCGTTGAGCTTATCGCCGGTGATGACGGCATCGAAGGTGTCGTCGGGTACCCGCTCCAGGAGGACGTTACGTTCACCTTCACCGCCGGCGCGCAGAAACAGTCGCTGTCGGTAACCCAGCGGAAGCCCGATGATGAGGAGCGCGAACGCAGCAGTCGTGAGGAAGTGCTCGCGTACTTCTCAGGGCAGATCGATCCACATTCGGTCCACGATCAGACCCTCAAGGTGCGCGATGAGGAGGCTGTGCAGTCACTGGCCGACGCGAACCTGCGGCTGGTGGTGAGCATCGCGCGGAAGTACGCCGGCCGCTCCACCCTCAGCTTCCTGGACCTTATCCAGGAGGGCAACATGGGTCTGATGCGGGCGGTTGAGAAGTTCGACTACAAGAAGGGCTACAAGTTCAGCACGTACGCCACCTGGTGGATCCGCCAGGCCATTACCCGCGCGATCGCCGACCAGGGACGGATCATCCGCATCCCCGTGCACATGGTCGAGACAATCAACCGGGTTGTGCGTACCTCGCGGGCATTGCTCCAGCAGCTCGGGCGTGAGCCGACGCTCGAAGAGGTCGCGGCCGAGATGGATCTGTCCGTGGAGCGTGTCGCGGAGATCAAGCGCATCGCTCCCGATCCGCTCTCGCTTGAGGCACCTGTCGGCGAAGAGGAAGACAGTCACCTCGGGGACTTTGTGCCTGACGAGGAGGCCGGAACACCGGTCGAGGTCGCATCCAACTCCGTTCTGCGCGAACAACTGGAGAAGGTGCTCGATCAGCTCACCGAACGCGAGCGCGAGGTCCTCAAGCTCCGCTTCGGGCTGGAGGACGGGTACTCCCGCACGCTCGAGGAGGTCGGGCACATCTTCGAGGTGACCCGCGAGCGCATCCGACAGATCGAGGCGAAGGCGCTCAAGAAGCTGCGCCACCCCAGCCGAAACAAGGTCCTGCGCGATTATCTCGAGTGATCGCTGCGCAGCGCCCGGGATGCGGTCCGGACAGCCACGGAGATGGGGATCCGGTCGCTTCAGATGAATTGACGCGTCGCACCCGGTACGGGTATAATTCACCCGTCGAAGCAGAGACATCCGGGCCCGTAGCTCAGTGGTTAGAGCAACCGGCTCATAACCGGTTGGTCGCTGGTTCGAACCCAGCCGGGCCCACCACCATGAAATCCAGCGCCGCCAATTGACTGGCGGAAAGCCTGATGAACCTGATTAATCGATGCACGTAGTCCTTACTGCCCGGGGCGGCGTAATGCCGCCCCGGCTGCCTTGAATCAGGGCTTTCAGAGGGCATCTGACACGAAACAGTCCGCCGCTCGCCGCGCGCGAGCAGGGGAAATATGCTTACCGCAATCGCCGATTACGTCAAGTCACGACGCAACGAACTTGGGCGTCATGTGCTCTTCCTGGGACACGCAGTCCGGACATCGCCCGATGAACTCACTGTCGAACAAGTGCTGCACGAGATGGCCGTGGACTGGGCCCGCGAGCACGGGGTCGAGCTTCCGGAAGAAGACCCCGGCGTAACCGCCCTGCAGCGGATGGCCGAGCAGGTCCCGACACATCTCGAGCGCTGCCGCCGTCTGCGCATGCACGTGGAAGACCGGCGGCCCAGCGAGGCGCATACCCGACTGGCGCGCATGATCTCCGAGGGATACTTCCCCGCGATCTTTACCAGCGACCCCACGGACCTTCTCCAACGGGCGCTGCGCAATCAGCACATGGAGCCGGAGACGGACTACCACCTGCTGGTGGCGGGTCAGGACCCTCCCGAAGAGATCGAACTGGCCATCTCCGGCTCGACCCGCGTGGTCGTGATCAAATGCGCCGGATCGATGACGAACGAGTTCCTTCCGCTTTCCCCCGGCGAAATCCAGGCGGCCATCGATGACATCGGCCCGGTGATCGAGTCCGCATTCAAGACGCTGGCGTTGTTCGTGGGCTACACGGAACGCGACCAGGCGTTCATTCCGCATGTACCCACCGAAGGTGACCGCGTCTTCTGGATCAACCGCATCATCCCGATGGATGATGAGGATCTCTTCCAGGAACTGAAGATGGAAAGCCCCGACAGCGTGGAGTACCACCAACTCCAGCCGCAGATTACCCGGATGCTCGAAGGCCGCTCGTCGGCGCGTCATCTTCTGTGCCGCGAACCGGGTGAGCCGAGCGCTTTCTTCTCCGGGCTTGAGGACAAGGTCCGACGCCATCGGCGCAGCACCGTCCGCCAGAAGAAATCCGGCCCCACCCTCAGCGTCCTCAGCGGTGGACCGTACCGCTTTCTCGATCACTACCGGGTTGAGGACGCCGAGCTTTTCTACGGCCGCGAGCAGGAGACCGATGACGTAATTGAGATGATCCGCGAGCATCAACTCAGCGTGCTGTTCGGTGCCATGGGCCGAGGCAAGACCTCACTGCTGCTCGCCGGCGTCATGGCGAGGATGCTCTCGGAAGCGGAAGAATCCGACGAGGATCACGGCACGCCATGGCTGCCGGTGTACGTGCGCTGTGGCGACGACCCCATCGAGGGGACCCGCGATGCCGTGCGTCAGGCATTCGATGACCGCGATCTCGAAGGCCTCGACGCCTCACAGCCCTTGCCCGACATGCTCCGCCAGGCCGTTGAACTGGCGGGCCGTCCGGTGGCATTGCTGATCGATCAGTTTGAGGAGTATTTTGTCAAGACCGGTGATCGCCTGCAGCAGGAGTTTGCGCGTCAGCTTGCCGAAGCTCTGGAGGTCGCCGGCGATGATCTTCGCGTATTGTTCTCGATCCGCGAGGACTACCTCGGCCAGCTTTACGAACTGCAGGAGCACTTCCCCACGATCCTGCACAATGTCTACCGCCTGCGCAAGCTTGCGACGCGTCAGGCCAAGGTCGCGGCCATCAAGCCCGGCTCGAATTTCCGCCTCACCATCGAAGAAGAAGTCGTGGACCGGGTGCTGGAGGACCTCTGTCACGATGGCGCCTGCGAGCCGACTGAGTTTCAGATCGTGATGGATCGGCTCTACCAGACGCTCTCCCCCAACCAGCACGTGATCGGCCCACATGCGTACGAACAGCTTGATGGAGCCGATAGTATTCTCCGCGACTACCTCGAGCACGCGCTCCAACAGCTTCCGCCCTGGGAGCGCCGACTGGTGCGCAATATCCTCAAGCAGATGGTCCAGTCCTCGGAACTGAAGGCCGTCCGTACCGTCGAGCGCATCGCCTCGGAGGTCGGTCAGAGCGAGGAGAACGTTGAGCGCATCCTCGCCCGTCTCGAGGACCTGCGGCTGGTCCGGCGCGTGGACAAGCCCGAGAAGCGCCAGTACGAAGTCGTGCACGAGTACATGGCGCGCAAGATCGAGGAGTGGATGACTGAGCGGCAGATCGAGGTCAAGGACGTCCAGGATCTGCTCACGCGCGAGCTGGGGAACTACCAGAAGTTCGGTCTGCTGATGCAGGAGGGTGCTCTGCGGGTGCTGAGCACCCACCGCAATGAACTCACTATCTCCCCCGAGGAGATGGCGCTGATTATCCGCAGCGCCGTGCATCGCCAGGTCGATGTCGGATACTGGCTGGGGCGAGTCGAGGAGCTTGAGGAGCTTTTCGAGCCCACTATTAAGGATATGCTCCAGGACAAGGAGGACCACGTGCGCCGCGCCGCACTCCGCGCACTGGCGCCACACGTCTCACGGGCCTATCTGCAGGAACTGGTGGATCTGCTTGACGATGAGCAGGAGGATATCCGCGAACTGGCGGAGGAGTATCTACGCGGGCTTGACCGCGATCTGGTGCACCTGCTCAGCCACGGCACTGAGCAGGAGCGACATCTCGCCGCCTACGCGCTCGGGCGCATCGAAAGCCGCCGGGCGCTGCGGCCGCTGGTTCAGGCGCTTCGTGACGATGACGAGGAGATGCGCGACGAGATTTCAGAGGCGCTTATGGAGATGGACGCTGAGACAACCACCCGCACGCTTCTGCGCCGGCTGCGAGAGAGCCCTGATGCCCCGTGGGCGGTGGCCTACGCACTGGGGCGCGTCGCCCAGGAGCCGCGAGCGATCGAGGAGATTGAGGATGCGCGCACCGATCAACCTCGCTCACCGCAGATCGCTTTCTCGCTGGCGATGGCAAACGCCCAGCGCCGCGAGTTCCAGACGGCGCTCTCTCTGCTCGACGAGGCCGAGCAGTTGGCAAACACCGAGACGGGGGCGCGAAATGTTCAGGAGATGCGCCAGGAGGTCCTCGAACAGCAGGAGCGCGCAAGCCAGTTCATTGAGTGGACGACCTTCCACGGCAGCTTCCGCCGCGAGGGCTGTTCCCCCGAGCAGGTGAGTCCGCCGCTGAAGGAGCGCTGGCGATTCCAGACCCGAGGCCCCGTCGTGGGCGGTCCTGCAATCGGTCGGGGCCTGGTATGCGTCGGCTCTCGCGATAATTACGTCTACGGCCTCGACAGCGCCTCGGGCCAGCTGCGCTGGGAGACCCAGACCGATGATCGCGTTGAGGCAACCCCGGCGATGGTGGGTGACGCAATCTACATCAGCTCGCGCGACGGGCGAATCTACTGCATGGACGCCGAGGAGGGCGATGTGCGCTGGGAGCACGACACAGGCTCGGCCAGCCGCTCCTCGCCCGCGGTGGTGGGCGGCACGGTCTTCGCGAGCAATCAAAGCGGACGCCTGGTCGCTCTCGACGCCGCCTCCGGCCGGTTGCGGTGGGAGGCACGCGCACACGACGAGATCTCCGCGGCCCCGACTATGGTGGACGACATGATCGTCTTCGGATCATGGGACGGCCTCGTCCGCGCAGTCCGGCGCGACAACGGCGAACTCGTCTGGGAGCATGATGCCCAGGAGTCAGTAGCCTCGGCCGCGAGCTTCTCCGACGGGGTAGTCTACTTCGGCTCGGATGCGGAGGACATCACCGCGCTCGATGCCACGGATGGCTCGGTTGTGTGGAACACAGAGGTAGAGGGGCGCGTGCGCTGCTGTCCGGCCCTGTCCGAAGAGTACGCTGTCTTCGGTTGCATGGACGGGACCATATACGCGGTTGACCGCAGCGACGGATCGCTGATCTGGGCCTTCGAAACCGACGACGAGATTCTCTCGTCGCCCGCACTCGCGGGGAATGTGGTCTATTGCGGGTCCAAGGACGGCGCACTGTATGCCCTTGCGCTTGCAGGCGGCGAGGAGCTGTGGCGCTACGGCACCTCGTACGCAGTCTACTCATCCCCCGCCACCGCCGAGCAGATGGTGGTCCTGGGCATGCAATACTACGATGTGGTTGCATTCACCGGACAGGAGTTCAAGCCGGGGGCTCTCACATGAGAAGATTCTTCGCCCTGCTCGCGATCCTCGGGCTCGCGCTCCTCACGGGCTGCGCGTCGCTGAACACCATGCGACGCGAGTTCATCGCCCTGCGGTATATGCAGGAGGCCGAGTCCAGGCTGCGCACCTTCCCCCGCGACACCTCCCGCGCCATCGAGGAGTTGGACCGGGCAGTTGCCCTTATGCCGGATGACGCCGAACTCTCGCGCCGGGCCGCCCGCCTCTACACCGCCGCGCGCGCATGGGAGAAGGCCATCCCGCACTTCGAAGCCCAGGATGACCTGCAAGATCAGGATCGACTCGCCTACGCGCGATGTCTTCTGAACACGGACCGCGAAGACGAGGGCGGCGCGATCTGTCTTAAGATCATCGAACGCGTCATGCAGCGGCGCAAGCAGGCCGGCGCCACCCGCCCTGAGTGGGCCCTGCTGCTCAACGACGCCGGCTACATTCTCGTCGATGCGAACATGCATCTCGACACCGGGTGGGAGGCGATCTCCGCTGCCACCAAAGCGGTGCCTCTCCAGGCGGCGTTCGTTGACAGTGTTGGATGGGCGCATTACCGCCGGGGCGAGTTGAAGGACGCGGCATTCCACCTCGAACGCGCGCGCCGGCACGCGACAGAGGACGACCCGGAGATGCTGTACCATCTGGGCGTCGTCTACGGGCGCCTCGGGCGATATGGGGACGCCACCCGCGTTCTGCAAAAGGCACACCGGCTCGCGCCCGAATGGGACGTGATCCAGAAGGAACTCACCCGCGTCGGACGAATACTACCTCCTCCGGTCCGCGCCGCTCATACGGCCGGGCCTGAATCTCGCATCGATCGCCACCTGTGTCAGAGAAGGACGGGAGACGATCCACGATGAAAACAGCCCAACGAATGGACGCCATCAAGCCGTCAGCCACGATCGGCATGAAGGTCAAAGCCGACCAGCTCAAGAGCGAGGGGAAGGACGTCCTGTCGTTCGCGGTCGGTGAGCCGGACTTCCCCACTCCGGGTAACATCGTCGAAGCCGCCAAGCGGGCGCTCGACGCCGGCGAGACGAAATACACCGCCGCTTCGGGCACCACCGAACTGAAACAGGCCATCTGCGACAGGACCCGGGAGGATCTCGGCGTCGCATACGAGCCTGAGAATGTGCTGGTGTCCAACGGTGCGAAGCACTCGCTGATGAACATTGCGCAGGCGATGTATGACTCGGGTGATGAGATCATCTGCTTCTCACCATACTGGGTGACCTACCCCGTCCAGGCGCAATTCGTCGGCGCGGAGCCTGTTGCCATCGAGACGCGCGGCGAGGACGATTTCCAGCCCGATCTCGACGACGTCCGTGCCGCCATCACCGATCGGACTGTTGCGATCATGATCAACAGTCCGTGCAACCCCTCGGGCGCCGTCTACAGGCCGGAGATCATTGAGGGGATTGCGCAGATCGCGGTGGAGAATGACCTCGTGATAGTCTCCGACGAAATCTACAAGCACATCCGATACGATGACGCCGAGCATCTCAGCCCGGCGCAACTTGGAGACGAGGTGCGCGAGCGGACGCTCATCGTGGACGGTGTCGCCAAGACCTACGCGATGACAGGCTGGCGGATCGGCTGGATCCTCGGCGATGCGGAGTTTGTCGGGCGCGCCGGCGCGCTTCAGGGCCAGGCGACCTCCTGCCCGAACACGATCGCCCAGGCGGCAACGATCGAGGCACTCAGCGGACCGCAGGATTCGGTCGCGGAGATGACTGAGCAGTTCGCGCAGCGCCGCGATTTCGTCGTCAAGCAACTCGCCGAGATCCCCGGCGTCACCTGCGCCACGCCCAGGGGCGCGTTCTACGCGTTCCCGAACGTCTCCGAGCACTACGGCCGCGAACTCGGAGGCAGCACGATCGAGGGCTCGCTGGACATGACCGAGTATCTGCTGGAAGAGGGCCTCATCAGCCTCGTCCCCGGTGAGGCATTCGGCGCGGAGGATTACGTGCGCATCAGCTTCGCCGCCAGCATGGAGCAACTCGCGAAGGGCCTCAAGCGCCTCAAAGACGCGCTCTCGTAGCACGCACGTCAACGACGAACACACCCGCGAGCGGGGGGAGCTTCTCCCCCGCTCCGATCATGTATCAGGACGGTCGAGCGTCAGGAGGAGATCAGATGCACACTATCACGCTTATTCCCGGAGATGGAACCGGGCCCGAGATTGTCGAAGCCATGCGCCGGTGCGTCGAGGCCACCGGTGTTGAGATACAGTGGGATCGCCAGCAGGCCGGCATGACGGTACTCGAGGACGAGGGTACGCCGCTGCCGCAAAGCGTCCTCGACTCGATCCGCGACAACAGGGTCGCCATCAAGGGACCGATTACCACCCCGGTCGGGCATGGCTTCCGCTCAGTGAATGTCGCTCTGCGCAAGAAGCTCGATCTGTACGCGTGCCTGCGCCCCAGTAAGTACTACGAAGGCGTCAAATCGCGCTATCCCGAGGCCGACCTGGTGGTCGTGCGCGAGAATACCGAGGACGTCTACGCCGGCATCGAGTTCGAGCGCGGGACCGACGAGTGCGCCGAGATCATCGGTCACATCCAGCGGCTCACGGGCGAGGCCATCCGCGACGACTCAGGTATCTCTATCAAGCCGATCTCAGAGACCGCTTCGGAGCGAATCGTTCGCTTCGCATTCGACTACGCCATCGAGAACGGGCGGTCCAAGGTCACCGCTGTGCACAAGGCCAATATCCAGAAGTTCTCCGACGGCCTGTTCCTCGAGGTCGCGCGTGAAGTCGCCGAAGACTACGTCGACTCGGGCGTCGAATTCGAGGACCGCATCGTGGACAACATGTGCATGCAGCTTGTCCAGAAGCCCGACTGGTACGACGTGCTGGTGCTTCCGAACCTCTACGGGGACATCATCAGCGACCTGTGCTGCGGACTTGTGGGCGGCCTCGGCGTGGCACCCGGTGCCAACATCGGCGAGGAGATCGCGGTCTTCGAGCCGACCCACGGAAGCGCGCCGAAGTACGCGGGCCAGAACAAGGTCAATCCCACCGCCACGATTCTCTCCGCAGTCATGATGCTGCACCATATCGGCGAGCACAACGCCGCACAGCGCCTCGATGATGCGGTCGCGGCGGTCATCGCAGAAGGCGACCAGGTTACCTACGACCTCAAGCCCAATCGCGATGATCCCAGTGCCGTCGGCACCTCCGAGATGGCAGACGCGATCATCGAGCGACTCTGATGGCGGAGATCAGGTGACAGCACTACCGTGGCACGCGTACGGACGACGCGTGCCACGCATCGCCTCACTTGCGTTTCCGCAGCGGCCATGCGAGGACCATCGCCGGGATTCCCACCAGCGCCAGGGCCATGATTCCGAAGTCGAGTATCGACGAGGCCCATGACAGCGCCCATCCGGCGTAGACGTCCACGCTGTGCCGAAATTGGGCGAAGGCCTCGATCTCCGCGACCGTGATGATCGCCATAATCAATACCCCGGAGGCCGCCGCGAGCGCAGGCAGGCTGGCCTTCAGGTCGATGTCGCTCGGCGCAAGCTCCGCGCCGATACTCAGCGCGAGGTAGAGGAAGGCCCACGTGCGCCACGCGTGGTAGTCCAGGCCCATCAATATCTCAGTGAGCCGTCGCCAGTCGGCCGTGATGGCCAGCGCCTGCGGATCCTGCGGAACGCCCAGCAGCCGCGAGATACCCCACAGAGCAATCGCCCCGGCGATCAGGGGCATGATGGCCGCAAAGCCTGTCGCCAGCCACGGTACCGCCCACGGCGCCCAGGGCTTGCCGGCGCGGCAGTACCCTCGCCCCTCCCTCTTATCGAGGAAGAATGGAACGATCTGTTTGACCCGGTAGCCGCCGATGAAGTAGCCGATCCCGTGACTGGCCTCGTGGAGGATGTTCCCGGGAGCGCGCAGAATAGTCACGACGAACTGGCGCAGCCGTGAGCGGCCCCACGTGGCTCGCAGGACATGATCGAAGACCAGGCGTGAGGCTACAAACAGAAATGCGGCCTCACCGGCCACAAGTAGCACGCGTCGCATCAGTTCAAGTGCAGAGGGCATAGCAGGCGCATTATAGCATATTCACAGGTTCGGGAAAGCACGCCTCGAGCCACCGGGCGATCAATCGCCGGCCGACCGCGTTCGCCCCCGGCGGACAGAGCGCCCGGAGAAATGACTGTACGCGCGCCATATCAGTACGCAATCACCAGGAGACCGGAGCAAAACCATGAAAGTGACAGTCGTCGGAGCAGGGAACGTCGGAGCAACCACCGCGCAGCGAATCGCTGAGCGGAGTATCGCCGATCAGGTCTATATCGTGGACATCGTCGAGGGCCTCGCCGCCGGCAAAGCCCTTGACATGATGGAGGCGGCGGCGCTGCTCGGCCATTCTACCACCGTCACCGGCGGCACCGAGTACGGCCCCGCAGAGGGCTCTGGTGTCGTGGTCATCACCGCCCGGGGCGCGCGCAAGCCGGGAATGTCCCGCGATGGTCTTCTCTCCACCAATGGGAAGATCGTGAGCGGCATCGTCGAAGAGGTCATGGAGGTCGCACCCGATGCGACCCTGATCATGGTCACGAATCCCCTCGATGTCACCACGCACATCGCCCTGGAGGTCTCCGGCCATCCGCGCGAGCGCGTCATGGGCATGGCCGGCGCGCTGGACACCGCGCGCTTCCGCTGCTTCATCGGCATGGAGCTTGACTGCGCGCCGATGGACGTGCAGGCGATGGTCCTGGGCGGCCACGGAGACTCGATGGTTCCCCTGGCAAGCTCCGCCACGGTCGGCGGGGTGCCCGTCACGCAATTGATCGGCGCCGATCGACTCGAGGAGATCATCCAGCGCACCCGCGATGGTGGTGCGGAAATCGTGGGTCTGCTCAAGGACGGAAGCGCGTTCTACGCTCCGTCGGCGGGCGTCACCGACATGGTGGCCGCAATTCTGCGCGATGAGGGGCGCGTCATGCCGGTCTCGGTGCTTCTGCAGGGCGAGTACGGTATCGAGGACACATTCGTGGGCGTGCCGGTGAAGCTCGGTGAGGGCGGCGTAGAAGAGATCATCGAGGTGGACCTTTCCGAAGATGAGGTGGGGGCCCTCCACGCATCCGCCGAGCACGTTCAGGAGACCGTGGCCACGTGGGACGAACTGTCGCAGCAGTAACGGCCGGCCATCAGAAGGGGGCCGCATGACATGAGGACAGGCATCCCGTTGACAGTCAGCGTCTGTCTGCTATTGCTTGTGTCGGGCGCGGAGGCAGCAGATCCGAACTGGCGCACATCGCCGCCGGTCACCTACGTGCTCGACTACGGGCAGGGCCATATCGGCAACCCGGAGTATATCGAGACAGTCGCGAAATCGCCCCCGACCATCCTCCACCTGGGCAAGGATACGGTCATGTCGCACAACTGGGGGCCGATCCAGGGCGTCGGTGGCGAGAACCAGGCAGGGGGGCGCGGTGAAGCAGTCCGCAGGCTGTCCCCGGAGGAGACGTGGGATCGCTACCACGCCCTCGAGGCGATGGTGGACGGACTCCACGAGGCGGGCGTGGAATACGTGATGCCCTACATCTGCTCGGTCACCATCGGAGGCCATCACGAGCATCGCCGGGGCTTCTGGGAGTTCTACGACCACTGGGATGAGTACCGCGATTTCGGTCTCCCGCCTCGTCCCGAGCTTGATCCCGCGGAGTGGATGCAGCGGCTGCCCGACGGCTCAATGAAGCCCACCTACGGCTGCAAGCCGGACGAGGACGAGTTCTATCCGCCGTACAAGCCCAATCTGCGCTACGCGGCCTGTGTGAATAACCCCGGATGGCGCACGTGGATCGACTCGGTCGTCCGCCTGGTCGCGGAGGTTGGCTACGATGGCGCGTTCATCGACAACGGCTCCAACCAGCGCTGCTACTGTCGCTTTTGCCAGGAAAAGTATCAGGACTTCCTGAGCGGGCGGTACACCGATGCGCAGATCCGCGAACTGTTCGGGGCCGAGCCGGGCCAGGTCCCGCTGGCGGTCCGCCCCGACAGAGATGAAGAGCCCACGCTCGCGTGGGTCGAGTCGCAGCGTTTCTGGCGCGAGAGCGTGTACGAGCATCAGCAGGCCATGCGGCGCGCGGGCGAAGAGGTCAATGACCGTTTCATCCTCTTTCCCAACGGCGGCCACAACCGCTCGGAGACGGTGAAGCAGTCATTTCGCGACACGAACTACGTGATGTATGAGCTTTCGCTCGGCGATTACGGCACGCACCCGGGGCTGGTGCGCTCGCGGATCGTCGAAGACATCTACATGAACGTGCGGAACCATCATATCTGGCAACTGAAGTACACTCAGGCAACGCGCGAGGGCGTCTCAGCGCTGCTGCTCACGCGGGCAGGCTATCCCACGACGAAGGCCGCGTTTGCGCTGAACCCGCTTGCGGCCGCGCTGGGCAACGCCGAGGCGGCGGCATTCGGAAGCGGCGCCGGTTTCCTGCTGCGCCCCCGATGGAACGAGTACGCGGACGTGCTGAACCGCTACCGCGCGTTCTTCGAGGAGAATGCGGAGGCATACACTGGACTGGTCCCACATGCGCAGGTCGGTGTTGCGGCATTCGGCGAGCAGAACTTCTACGAGCACTCCGATCACATCGCGATGGTCGAGCGCCTGTGCGAGGAACTCAGCGCGGAGCATGTGCTCTTCGATCTGGTGACAGAAGAGCTGTTCACCGCCGACCACCTTGCGCAGTTTGGCACGGTGATCTTCCCGGATGTGAAGTACGCCTCTCCCGAACAACTGGAGGCGCTGAGCGATTACGTCGAGGGCGGTGGACAGGCGGTGGTTATCGGCGGCGCCCCGACGCACGACATGCTCCTGAGACCACTCAGCGCGGCAGACGTCCCATCAGCGATGCGACCGGAGCAGGTCGGCGAGGATCGAGGGGCGATGCGCGAAGCCGGCTCCGGTTGGTGGTCACGCTACGAGCGTCTGCCACTGGAGGGCCTGCTTGAGGCAATTGGCGGGCCCGAGGCCGGGCTTTCAACCGCACCGGAGGCCGGGCCGGGCGTGCGCGTGAACGCATTCGTGGATCCGGACGGCTCGCGCATGACGCTGCACGTGCTCAATTATGACACTCCGCTGGGCACGGATCCCGAGGGCGTTCCCGACAATGAGCATCTCGCGCTGAGTGTGTCGCTGCCGGATGGAGCGGAGGTAGCAGGCGTCCGCGCTCTCTCGCCGGACGCCGGTTCGCAGGAGGTCGCGTGGACGGTCGAGGAGGGGCGTCTCGAGATGACGCTGCCACGGCTGCACATATACGCGCTGCTGCAGGTGGAGATGACGTAAGAACGCAGGCGACACCAATACTCCCCGCGCTCAGTCGGCGTAGGAGTAGCTGAAGCCCAGGAACTGGTGTCGCCGGTCCTCCTCCTGTGTATTGTTGAGCTTCAGGCGGTAGGCAAGCCCTACACCGTCCGCGATCTCGTAATTCAGGCCGGACGAGAATGAGTAGAGCATGCGATTGTCCCGGAGCCGTACTTCGCCCAGCAGTCCGTAGTTCACCTCGGGGTTCACAGTCCAGGTCAGCCGGCCGAAGTCTTTCTCAAGCTGGATCAGGGCCCCCACGTCGCCCATCCAGTTCTCTGCGGTGCGAATGTCCTTGCTGGCCCCGCCGCTGAGTTCCACATACCCACTGTCGAAGTGCTTGCGCCAGCCGAGAGCGACCAGGGTCTTCACCTGATTGAGGTCATGGTCACCGTCGGTGGAGATGGCAATCAGTGGATTCCAGTCCCCCCGGGCGCGCTGCTTGAACAGGTAGCGGAACCAGGTTTTCAGGCGATCATACTCATCTTCCCCGCTGATCGAGCGATCGTAGTCCGAGGCTGCGGTAATCTCCCATCTCGACTTCTCGTTGTCTGTCCCCCACCGGGCGTCGAGCGAGGCCGCAAAATCATACTCACTTTCGCCAGCGACCTGATCCTCGGTGAAATTGGCGACGAAATCGAGTTTCTCGGTCTCCAGTGCACACACCGTACCGGCGCTGAGTAGTACCGCCAGTACCCCCAGAGCGATTCTTCCCACAGATCTGCGATATGGCGTCATCTTTGGCTGCAACCTCCGTCATCTGTCGGATTGGGCTGTGTATGTCTCCCGCGCATATATTGGAGGCTTTCGCGGCCGTTGAGTTTCGCGACGATCCTGTCGACGCTTCGCAGCGGCCGCCAGAGATCACGCGTCACGAACTGCGCCCGACGGTGGTCCGCGACTTTCCGGGCCGCGGCATCCACCCGGCAGTACAGCCACCGGCACCGCATCAGATCGGGCAGCGCCTCCCACTCTTCGGAAGCCGGTGTGATCACTGGTGTGTAGCCGTCCAGAAAGTGGTCGATGCGCTCGGCATCTATCGTGAAGGCTTCGGTCAGTGACCAGATGTCACCCGGTACCAGCGGGCTCCTTCGCACGCCGCAGAAGAACAGCAGGCCATCGGCCACATCCACCATCCGCGGCTGTGTGCTGGCCCAATCCCAGTCGAAGACCCCGGCCACGCGGCCGTCGCCAAATTTCACGTTCGCCGGGTGAAAGTCGCCCTGGACAACCGTCTGCGGCAGCGACCAGTACGCCTCGTCCGAGAGGCGCCCAACGAGGTGGCGCGCCAGCTCCAGCGCCTCGCGCAGATCCTCGTCAGGGCGCTCGGACTCCGCGATAAGTTCCTCAAGGCCGTCGCGCGCGTCCGCGGGATCGTGGAAACGCGGCCAGGTCTTCTCCACCGGCGCCTCAAACC
>CAZAHB010000108.1:0-18399 GCA_964484945.1 uncultured Armatimonadia bacterium
CGCCCCCTACGTGTTACCGCGGCTGCTGGCACGTAGTTAGCCGGGGCTTCCTCTGGAGGTACAGTCGGGTGTCTTCCCTCCAGACAGGGCTTTACGATCCGCAGACCTTCATCGCCCACGCGGCGTCGCTGCATCAGGCTTTCGCCCATTGTGCAAGATTCCCGGATGCTAACTCCCGTAGGAGTCTGGACCATATCTCAGTTCCAGTGTGGCTGATCATCCTCTCAGACCAGCTACCCATTGTCGCCTTGGTGAGCCGTTACCTCACCAACTAGCTAATGGACCGCGGGCCGATCTCCAGGCGCCGTAGCTTTTACTGGTCCCGACTGATGCCGGGGCAGCCCGTCGAGTATTAGCAGGGCTTTCGCCCTGTTATCCTCGTCCTGGAGGTACGTTACCCACGTGTTACTCACCCGTTTGCCACTAGATTACGTAGCATTCACCGAAGTGAAGAGGCTACGCATCCCGTGCGACTCGCATTCATTAGGCACGCCGCCAGCGTTCGTCCTGAGCCAGGATCAAACTCTCCGTTTAGAAATCCTGTCTCTCCATGTCCGGGCCAAAGACCCGGGACGGAGGTTTACTTCTTAGGCTTGGGTGTAAGCTTTCGCACGCTATTCAGTTGTCAAAGATCGTGTCTCGTGCGGCTCATTTGTTTCCTGCTTGCGGACGGTAAGTATATCAGGTTCCCGATTGGCTGTCAAGGGCGATTTTCAAATTTTTTCTCGCCCTGTCTCGCCGGCGCGTCTTTGCTGCGTCTTTGTCGGGGTGCCCTCCGTCCAACGGCCTGCATACTATAACAACTGAAGGATTCGCTGTCAAGGGGTCATTTTCGCTTTTTTGATATTCGCCTATATGCCCCCGTATGAAGCCGCTACGTCGAAAGAATCGTTTGCCGCTATTTCGGCGTCGTGGTCTTGTTGCGTTTCTTAAAACGTGCCCGCCGCGCTACATGTTCACTGTGGGCCCGGACAGATCCCGCGCAAGTCTACCAGACGATAAGTCCGCAATCGGAAATCGCGACGTCGAAGACCTGTGCGGCCGCGCGCGAGAGTTCGGTGGCGACGATGTAATCGGCCGGAGAGGGGCAGTAAAACATCAGCGTTCCGCCCCCGCCGGCACCGCAGACGCGGCCCCCGATAGCGCCGTTTTCCATGGCGAGGCTGTACAGGCTCTCGATGGTCGCGTTGGTCACATCCGGGTGAAGGCGCTTGTGTAGCTCCCAGACCTCCGACAGCAGTGCCCCGGTGTCATCGAGATGCCCCTCCAGCAGGCCGAGCCGCATCTTTTCAGCGACATCGCTCATTCCCTTGAGGGCATCGATGACGCTTTCGCGGCCCTCCCGATAGCCTTCTGCAACCGCGTGAAGGATATCTCCGGCGGGGCGCGAGATCCCGGAATAGCACACAACCAGCGACCTTTGCAGCTCGGCCAACTGTGCTGCCGTCAGGGGAATCTGATTGACCTCGACCGCTCGCTGTCCACTGCCGGGCCAGTAGCGCATGTATTTCACGCCCCCGCCGGTCACAGGCGAGTACTGGTCCTGCCAGCCGTAGCTGGTCTTGAGCGCAACGCGCTCGCAGTCGATTGCCATTCGGGCCATCTGGTAGTTGGTGAGGCGACGATCCCCCAGCGCGTTGAACGCGGCGATGATGCAGGTCGCGATCGTGGACGACGAGCCCAGGCCTGCCCCTCCGGGCATCTGTGAATACGTGGTCAGCTCCACCCCGCCGGGGAGGTCGAAGCGCCGGGCAATCTCCTGCGCCAGTGCCAGGTCGCCGTCGGGTGCGAGTTCATCGTGCGACTCGACCTCGACGGTCGTGCCTCCCAGGTCCGGGGCGTGGAAGATGAACCGGCCGTCCTCGCGCGCACGCGCGACCGCGTGGATGTACTTATTAATGGTGGCGTTGACGATACTGCCGCCGAACTCCTCGCAGGCCGGCAGGTAATCGGTCATGCCAACGAAGTCCACGCGCAGCGGTGATCGTACGTTAACCGTTCGGATGTCGGTCACGTTTCTCGCTCCTAACAATGCCGGCCCATCGAAACACAGACAGGGATGCGGCCCGGGCTCGGTCGTGGCGGCGCTATCCCAGGCTTCGGATGGTGTCGATCAGTTGGTCAAGCGCCTCCTGCCCCTCGTGGATGTTGAATGCAATCTCGTATGTTCGTGTCTCGCCGGGGTCCAGGGTCTGCAGCGTTCCGCGCTCGCGCTCGGCCGGACGTCCCTCGACGAGGCAGTTGGCGGGTTCAAGGCCCGTGACATAGGTCCCCCGGGCGGGCATCTTCCACTGCACGAGGTTGGGCAGCACATTCACGTTGAAGGTCATGGCAACACCGATCCCGGCGCCGAGTTCTCGGTTCACCAGGGCGACAATCGTGTTCCCATCCTCATCGGACTTGAGCGTATGATAGTAGACCCGCTCCTCGACGTCCTCCGGTTCGTCGAATGTCGCATGGCTCTCGACGGTCTCTTCTGCGAAGTCGGTCTGTCCCCGTACCTCGGCGCTCGGTGCAACCAGTTCGGTGCTCGCGTCCATCAGGGGGAACCCGAAGTTGCAGTGATAGACGATCATGTGCTCCTGCTGTGCGAAACCGTCGTTGCGGACGGTGTCCTGGACGTGGATCATAGGGTGTCCGAGGATCGCGGATACGCGTCGGGTCATGACCACGTTGGGTCCAAAGACCGTGGTCTCCCGCATCTCGCCCTCGGCGTACATCACGTAGCTGCCATCATGCCAGCTTCCACCGTGTGAGAGCTTCTTCGCGGGAATGTTGGAAATGCGGCCATGAAGGCCCAGTTCCTCTTCACCGTCGGTCGCAGGGCTGCCGGCGTAGGTCAGCCCGCAGGTCGAGATGAGCCCGCCGTGGAAGCTGCGCAGCCAGCCCAGCCCCTCCGGCTCGAAGTATGCCGCCGATGGACTGCCGGTGGGGGAGAGCCAGGCGAGCGGGCGGCCGCGGTAGACAGTCTGCCCGATGTCCATCCCGCGTCCGGCCAGCACCGTGAACTCCAGGCCCGAACCGGTACGGAAGTCGAATGCCTCCACTCCCTTCTCATTCCCTTCGGCGAGTTCGATTTTTCGCACCCCGCCGACCTGCTCGATACGTCCAATCCGCTTGCGCAGCCCCTCAACTTCGTAGTCTTTGCCGTAGAGTGTGGGCATGGTCATCGGCCTCCCTGGCTATATCTGGATCAGTCGTCTTTGAATCATCGGTGCCGACGCAGCTCAGATGCGACGCCTTCGCTTCTCGTCGGACACCGGTCACCTACCCTCGCGACCTGAAGCAATAGACACTTCCATCGTTGCTCCCTACGAAAACCGAATTGTGTGAGATGGCGGGGGAGGACACCACCTCGCCGTGAGTCTCAAACTCCCATACACAGACGCCGCTGTCGATTTCCAGCGCATAGACGTTTCCATCGTGAGACCCGCAGTAGACCGTTCCGCCGCTGACAGCCGGTGACGAGTTCACCCAGTCATTTGTCTCGAAGTGCCACCGGCGCTTACCGTTGTGCCGGTCAACGGCATATATCCGCCTGTCGCGCGAACCGAAAACGACCAGATCGCCGGCAACGGCCGGTGAACAGTGGATCTCCTCCGCCGTCTGGAACTCCCACCGCTTGCCGCCCGTGCTGGCATCCAGAGCGTAAAGACGATGGTCGCATGATCCCACGTAGACGACTCCGTCATGGATGACCGGGGTGCTGATAACCTCGCCACCGGTGGGGAACTCCCAGTTGACCTCTCCGCTCTCGATATCCAGTGAGCGAACGAGGTAGTCGCTCGACCCGATGTAGACCGCGCCTCCAGAGGCTGCGGGGGAGGAGAAGATTGGCATGCCGGTCCGCTGCTTCCACAGAATCTCCCGGTCCTCAGGCGAGACGGCGTAGACAGTGCCTCCCGCGTCGGCGAAGAACAGCCGCGAGCCGGCGAGCCCCGGGCTGGTCTCCACCAGGTCATCGGCCATCAGCCCCCAGATACGGTCTCCGGTTTCGGCACTCAGGCACAGAAGCTGCCGGTGTGAACCCACGTACACGCGCTCACCATGTGCGACGGCGGGTCCGGTGTTGATCTCGTAGTTCGTGCTCAGTTCCCAGACCAGTTCCCCGCGCTTCACGGTCAGGGCACACAGGCGGCCGACTCCCGCGGCCCGTTCTGTGCGGGCGCCGACGTAGACGACCCCGTTTGACACACTCGGCGAGCTGAGGACCCAGGAACCGATCTCGAACTGCCACCTGCGCACCAGTGGCGGGACGATGATCTCCGGCGTATATCCCGAGCGCGTGATGTTGCCTCGGAACATCGGCCAGTTGTAAGCAGCCTGTCGCTTCTTCGCCTTGCTTCGCGCGCGCTCCAGGGCGACCTCATCGAGGATTTCTCGCGCCTCATCGAATCCCGGACGCAGCTCCACTGCCTCACGCAACAAGTCGAGCGCCTCGCGCAGGTTCCCTGCCTCACGCTGCTCGAGCCCGGCCTGGTAGAGGCTGTCGGCCTTCTCCACCTGTTCGGGGGTCGAGCGCTGCTGCTCCGGCTCTTCCCTCGGCTCTGGTCGCTCCTCGGAAACGGGAAGTGGTTCGCCGACGTGGTTCATCCGTGCGGCGCAGATGGGGCATGCGCTGTAGCGATGTGTTGTGCGATAGCCGCAGACATCACAATGCAGCACATCCGCGTCCGTCCAGTCCTCCTCCACCTCATCGCGGACTTCGAGTATGGCCTCGTGCAGTTGGCCGAAGTCCTCGAAGCGGTCTGCACGCTTCTTCGCGAGGCAGCGCATGACGACATCACTGAGCGGTTGCGTCAGCTCCTCGCGAAGCTCGACAGGGGGCGTTGGCGTGCTCTCGAGGATGTTGTGGATGAGTTTGCCCACACTGTCTCCACGGACCGGGTATGTACCGGTCAACGCCTTGTAAAGCACTACCCCAAAGGAATAGATGTCGGAGGTTCGATCGGCCGAGGCGGCATCGAGGAACTGCTCCGGCGGCATGTAGACGTAGGTCCCGAGGCCGATGCCCGCATCCGTAAGTCGGCTTGATACACCCTGGGCCTTGGCGAGGCCGAAGTCGGTGATCTTCACCTCTCCGGACCGATCGACCATGATGTTTGCAGGCTTCAGATCGCGGTGGACGACACCGCTGTCGCCCGGTCCGACCTCCGCGTTGTGAACGTAACACATTCCCTCACATGCCTGAAGTGTGTACTCCACCACCTGCGGGGGGAATAGCTGGTCCTCGTTTTCGAGCAGGTCATCGAGGCTCGCCCCGTCCACATACTCCAGAAACAGGAAAGGTTGCCCTTTGATCTCGCGGTAGATTATTGCCTCGACGATGTGCTGATGACGCCCAAGATTCATCCACGTGCGCGCTTCCTGAGCGAACCGGTCAACGGCTGTGCGGTCTTCGAGCATCTCTTCCTTGACCGTTTTCACCGCGAAACGCTTATTGGAGAATTCGTCGAGCACAATGTACACGACGCTCATCCCGCCCCGGAACTTCTCGAGGACGGTGTACTGCTCGTCAATTCTGTCGCGAAGTTCGAACTGCACCTGTCCCTCTCCTCGACTCGATGAGTTGCTGTGCTATTATGCGCTCTCCGACGGCCCGGCACCTGCCTCGAAGGCTATCTTCTGCCCATCGCGAAACACAACACACCAGAACCAGTCGCGGGAGGTATGACTATGCTGAGCACGATGATGCTTCTGATACCGGGCGCGCTGAGTGCCATGCCCGGAGGCCGCGCAACGATACAGTTTTGCGGTGAACAGATGCCGGCGCGCCTGGTTTTCGGGGATACATTCGAGACCATGGGGGAATGGGAGAATCTCACACCCAACACGCGGTGGTCTGTCGAAGATGGCAAATTGATCGGTCACTGGGCGCCGGGTGGCTCCACGGTCTGGTCGCGTCGCGAGTTCTGCGGCGACCTGTATATCCGTTTCCGAGCCCGCCTGCTTGAGCCAGAGGAGCAATGGCGCACTGAGAAGATGCCGGATGGAGGTAAGAATCTGAACTTCCGCTTTCTGGTCAGCGGTCCCGATGGCGTGGATATTCGCAGCGTCTATCGCAATCTCGCGGCCGAGGGAACCGGCTCGAACCGTATCAGGGACGATCAGTACGAGGGATACTTCTTTACCTGGACATGGCGTCATGCACGACTTCGGCGCAGCCCGGGCTACGAGAATGTCAGCGAGGAGCGCGAGATTCTTCCCGATATCGGCGAGAACTACACCATCGAAGTCCTCAAACGCAACGGTCGCATCCGGTACGCGGTAGACGGGCAGGTCCTCCACGACTACCACGACGCTGCCCCCTTTGATGCGGGTCGAATTGGCTTCACACTGTGGCATTCGCGAATGGCGGTGGACTTCATTGAGGTCTACCGCCTGTTGCCGGACGCCTGAAACGCCAGCGGACCCGCCATCGGCGGGTCCGCATTTGCTCGAGGCGCGTATTGCCGATCAGAAGACGGTCTCGTATTTCACCTGCGCCTCAAACGAGTCATCGACATCGTCCGACAGCTCCGGCGCTTCCTCGCGCGCAACCGAGAGTGTCAGCCGGCCCGAGTCCTCCGGCCAGCGCTTTTCATAGCTCAGGTCAAGCAGTGAGGCCGGGGGAGCGGCCCGCTTGGGATAGGGCACGAAGTGACCTGAGAGATACTTCAGCGCAATCTGGCCGCCTTCCTCGACGTTACCGCCGTCAAGCTGGACTTTGAAGAAGTGATCTCGCTCCCTTGCTTCGGCGCCCCGCGGGATGAAATAGCGGTATCCGAAGTCGAGCGACACACTGCCCATGACCTGGCGCTTGAATGCCATCTCGTAGACGTCCGAAAGCATGACATCGCGCCCGCGTGGATCCAGCGGGTTCCGGATGTAGTCAAGGGTCATCGCGCCGCCGAATGCATCCAGGGCAAACCCCAGCGAACGCTCAGGCTCCGCGCGTCCCCTGTTGTCAGAATAGCCCGCCCGGAAGCTCAGGGACGCCGGATCACCGGCACGCAGCTGCAGCTTCGTCGTGGCCTCGTCCAGCGGCTTGCGCTTCTTTTCGTCATACTCGGTGTAGAAAGCGCTGAGCCCGATCTTCCGGTCGTCCCCGACACTCAACTGGGCAAGCATGTCGCCGCCCGCGTCCTCGAACTGTTTACCGAACGACGTATATCCGAAGCGCACGTCGAGATCGCTGCCGGCCTTCTGGTTCAGTTCAAGGTGTCGGAGGATCGACGGCGATTCATCGCGTCGCTGCTCCTGCTCGATGCCACCCTTGAGCATCGCGTTGTCGGACAACGCGAGGGCTGTCTCGATATCGTGGTCATCGAGCGTCTCCTCACCGGGCTGCTCATGGCGAGTGTAGGTCGCCCTGACCTCCAGGGGCTGAACCGGGATCAAACTCAAATCGACCTGAGACAACCGGGAGGTCTCCTCGCCCTCGACTTCGTCTCGTACCTGCCGCGCGGAGAGGTGCGCCCAGCCCGTCAGGCCGATATCGGGCGTCTGCATGCGGAGGCGAGCGCGATGCTCGAGATCCTCGCCCTGGGATTCGACCGTGTCAGTTTTCTCGATCAATCCCTCGCTGCCATTGAAGTCTGCAGCCAGGCGCATGACGCGCTCCTCAGTGCGCTTTTCATTCTTGAGCGTCTCGGTCTGCTTATGCTCGAAGGTTGCGTCATGACCGAACGCCTGGAACGGCGTCATGAAGGTCAGCACGCTCTTCTCCTCGCGCCGGTCATCGCGCACTTTGAGCAACTCGAGGTAACTTGCCTCGGCGCCGTCGAACACCAGATCCAGCGGCACCACGAAGCTCGTCTCCCGATCGATCTTCTCGTGGTCGTCGGTAATCGTCTCGTCGAGGTGATGTTCTGCCTCCAGCGTACCGCCCTGGACCGCGAAGGGCGCCACCAGGTCAAGCTGGCGTTTCTGCGTGCTCTGGCCCTCGACCAGTCGCTTGAGGTAGTCGAAATGCGCCCTTCCTTCGCCGCCGGAGAGGGCCATGGTCAGTTCAGCGTTGTATCCCGTCTCCTGCAGGCGGAAGGCTGACTCCTGCGATTCCTTCGTCTGGAAGCCCGCTGTCAAATTCATGCCGGATCCCAGTCCGGTGTCCAGACCCATGCTCTGAATCAGCGTCTCCAGTTCCTCCGCGTCCTCGGTGACTTCTGTGCGCAGTGAGCGCGACAGCGTGAACTGGCCTGACGAACTGCCACCACCGAAGCCCTGGTTCAGGGACATGGTGGTCACGCTCTCGCTCTCCTGAAGCTGCTCGAACACATCCGTGAGTGCGCTTTCCTCACGGGTGAAACTCATCGAGGTCCGTGAACCGAGGCTGAGAGTGGCCCCGGTATTGCTCTCCTGGGAAATCGCGGTGTTGAAAACGAGGTCCCGGGCCGTCACCTCCGACCGATTGAAGTTGCGGTAAAGCGACACACCGGAGGAAAGGTCCAGGTCGATCTCATACTGGTTCGGATCAGCCATCAGGCCGTTGCCATCAGCATCCACGCTGAGAGGTGCAGCGCTCTCCTGAGCGATGCTTTCGATGAAGAAGCCCCGGTCACCACCACCGGCGTCCTGCGCGTGCACAGGCGGCGCGCACGCGAAAACGGCTATGAGGGCACAGATTGTCAGCGCCCGCTGCGTGGACATAGTAAACTCGGTTTACGCGACTGCGGTCTGCTTCCTGTTGATCTTTTCGTGTACTAGTAGACACCTACCACCCGGCAATGGTTTCATCTATGTGGTTTCATTTATATCGACCACGCACACGTACGCGCGGAGCGAACGCCCGTCAAAGGGTCAAGCACCTGCAAATTGCACCTCAGCATCGTACAGTATGCATGATACAGTCAGTTGCGTCAACGATATGTGCAATCAATTTTCACAGAAATCGGCCCGTCAGTCCGGGCGAGCAGCGCGAGCCTGGCCATTCCGTGCAACAAGTATCCCGGGAGCATCTGGGATTCGTAGCGGTCAATCCCGGCAGCACCGCGACACAGACGTCCGTCACAATAGACATCGGCGAGAGTGTCGGCAAGCTGCAGGCCGTCATCGAGCCAGCGCTCACGGTCATCGACCTCGCACAGTCCTGCCAGCAACTGCAGTGCCATCCCCGCGTCAACTGCCGGAACCGCCACGTCATCGGGAAATGGCGTCTCAAGATACCACTCGGCCACACTCCGCGCCCAGTCGAGCAATCGCCCGTCGCCTGTGACCTCGAAAGCGCGCAGACACAGAACCGCCGGCCCCCCTGCAGCCGAACTTCCGTAGACACTTCCCCAGCAACTTGCCTCCCGGGAGGGCTCGTCCGATGCGAGTTCGCAGGTGTTTACAAACACGCGCTCAGATGGGCGATGCGGGGCGCTCAAGAAACCCTCAAGATATGCTTCCGCGCGCGAGCGCATCACACCTGCCCGATCCGGATCGACATCGTCGATCAGCTTCGCGACATCCAGCAGACTTACGGCCAGCGAGATCGTCTGGAATGCGGAAGCTTTCCCGAAGAAGGTGTCATCTTCACCCGCGGTGCGGCTCTCTACCGCCAGCAAACCCGTCGGGAAGCGCTTTTCCCACCAGTAATCGAGCATCGTCCCGACCTGGTCGTGGAATTCGTCCCGCAGCGTTCGCAGCCACGCGAAGCTCCAGTCCAGCATGTAGAATCCGCCGTGGCGCGGGAAGTCGCAGGAGCGTTTGCCCCGCGGATAGCGAGCGATTTTGTTGATGAAAGCGTGACGGATGTACTCCAGCGCCTCGCCCCTGTCCGGGTTCGTCTCGGTCCAATGGTTGTCGAGGCCTTCGGCGAAGCGCTCAACACATTGCGGATCGAAATCCCACAGCTTCTCCCACAGCCACACCGGGGCCTGGTGCAGGTGATCGTGGATAGCCCGCTCCGGTTCGCCGGGGCTATGGCCGGACCCGACCACATCGGCGGCGAGGTCCCAGAAGGAGTGCTCGCCCCAGGGGAATAGCCCGGAGACGGTGTCGGTGCAGTGCTTCGTAAAGCGCTGGAGATAGCGATCTGCGGCGGCAGCGTACCCGTCACCGATCCCCGCCGCATCGAGATCGTACATCAGGCCGAGCGTGGGGTGGTCGTGCATGAGGTTGCTGCCCCGGGGAGCGCGATCGCCGTCGCGCTGGCCGTGGATGGCAGGGGGAATCTCGCGGAGCATATCGCCGCTCTCGCGGTCGAGCATCGAGGGAAAGAGGCCTTCCCATGGCTCCGCGGAGTCGATGAGGGTGTCGATCGAGCTGGTGACACAGTCAAGCAGGCGGTCGTCAGTCATAAAACGGTCCCCTCGCAACAGGCGCTTCAATCCATGTACTGTTGGTGTCGAGGGGACCTTCGCAGCACGTTGCGGTATACCTTCACCGCTGCCGCAACGAATCCGCGATTGACTGGATTTGCAGGTGGCTCAGGCGTTCTCCCCCTCGATCACGATCTCTTGCACATCGAGCAGGCGCAGGAACAGATCGTCGATCTCGGCCAGCAGCGCCAGGCGGTTTTGGCGCAACGCTTTGTCCTCGGCCATCACCATGACCTCATCGAAGAACCTGTCGATGGTGGGGCAGAGGCCGGCGAGCGCATTCCACGCACCTTCGTAGTCAGGATCTGCGCCGGCAAGCGCCTCGTCAACGACGTCTCGCGCGGTGACGAATGCCTCGTACAGGGCTATCGCGTCGTCATCCACCAGCGCCTCGGGATCGATTGTCAGCTCCTGCTCGTCCTTCGGGCCGCGGCAGATGTTTGCGGTACGCTCGGCGGCGATGACGACCCTCTCGAACGCGTCCTCGTCGCCGCTTCGGATGTCGCGCAGTGCGATCGATCGGTTGAACGCATCCAGAAGATCGGGGCATGAGGTGCCGAGGACCGCGCGGGCGATGTCATAGGTGACGCCCCGGGTGTCCATCTCCGATTGCAGCCGCGTGAGCAGGAACTCGTGGATCTGCGCGGCCGCCTGCTTCTCCGGAATCGCATCAGCATGGTCGAGCTGCGGGAGATTACGCAGCGCCACCTCGATGAACTCCGGCAGGTAGACGCGCCACCGGGCATCGAGGATGATGCGGACGATCCCCTGTGCCGCGCGCCGCAGTGCATGCGGATCGGCCGAACCGGTGGGGCGCAGACCGATACGGAAGCATGCCGCCAGGTGATCCATCTTGTCGGCAAGCGCAACCAGGCGCCCGGGCCTGGTGAGTGGCGGCTCATCAGCGGCGCTCTGCGGCCGGTACTGCTCTCCGATCGCAAGCGCGACCGCCTCCGGCTCACCCGAGCGCCGGGCGTACTCCGCGCCGACCCGTCCCTGCAGCTTCGCGAGCTTCGTGTCACCGATCATGTTCGTATTCAGGTCACACTTCGACAGCCGCGCGGCTCGAACCGCGTGCGTCCGATCGTCCTCCTCCACCTGCCGCACATGTTCGCACTGCCAGTGGACAATTTCTTCGAGGCGCTCGGTCTTATCGTACAGGCTTCCCAGGCCCTCGATGTAGGTGACGCGCTTCAGACTCTCGAGGCGATCGGGGAGGGGAGTGCGCATATCTTCGGTGAGGTAGAACTCGGCATCCGCCAGCCGAGGCTCGATGACACGCTCGTTTCCCTCACGAACGGTGTCCAGCCCCTGGTCGTCTCCGTTGCGCACAGCGATGAAGAGTGGAAGCAGTGACCCATCGGGATTCTCGACGGCGAAGTAGCGCTGGTGACCACTCATCACGGTCACGATCACGTCGTCGGGCAACTCCAGGTAGCGGGGATCGAAGTGCCCCACCAGCGGGGTTGGATGCTCGACCATGAAATTGACTTCTTCGACGAGGTCACCGTCCAGTCGGGCTTCTCCGCCCGCCTCCTGAGCCACCTCCCGCGCGCCCTCCTCGATCATCGCGCGTCGCCGCTCATGATCCGCAATTACGTACGCATCCTCGAGCTTCGAAAGATACTCAGATGGCTCATTGATTTCAACGGGTCCGTCGCTGAGAAAACGATGGCCCCACGTGACGCGATCGGACTCAATCCCGGCGACCTCCAGCGGAACGACGTCACTACCCAGCAGAGCGAGCAGCCAGCGGACTGGCCGCGCAAAGCGGAAATCGAGGCGCCCCCAGCGCATGGTCTTCGGGAAGGTCAGCGAGGCGACCGCGTTCTCGAGGATCTCCGGCAGGACCTCCACGGCATCCCGCCCCGGCTCGGTGACTTCGCCGAAGACATACGTGCCGTTGTCGGTCTCGCGCACCTCGAGGTCATCGACGCTGAGGCCCTTGCCACGCGCAAAGCCCTCCGCGGCCTTCGTGGGATTGCCGTCATCATCGAATGCCGCTGCCGCCGGTGGCCCCTTGACCTCCTCTTCGAGATCGTCCTGGCTCAGAGCGACCTCGGGGACGATGACCGTGAGCCTGCGGGGAGTACCGCAGGTGCGGATCTCGCCGTGCTCAAGCCGAGCCTTGCCGAGGCCGTCTTCGAGCAACGTCTCAAGCTGTGAAAGCGCCGGGAGCACTGCAGGTGCGGGGATCTCCTCGACGCCGATCTCAAACAACAGGTCCGCCGTTGATGCCGCCATCGGTCCGCCTCACTTCTTTCAGAGAATACGCGTGTTCCGGTCAGCCCTCATCTGTGGCCTCAGTCGCCTCGTCCAGCAGCGGGAAACCCATCTCCTCGCGCCGCTCAACGTAGGCTTGCGCAACCATCGCCGCCAGGTTCCGCACCCGCTCGATCATCCCCGTGCGCTCCGAGACGGAGATCGCGCCGCGGGCGTCCAGCAGGTTGAACGCGTGCGAGCACTTAAGCACGTAGTCGTACGCGGGGAGGGGGAAGCCGGCCTCGGTAATACGCCGGGCCTCCGCCTCGTACATGTCGAACGTCTTCGCGAGCATGTCAATGTCGGCCAGTTCGAGGTTGTAGTGCGAGAACTGTCGCTCCTCCTCGAAGCGCATCTCACCGTAGGAGACATCCTCCGACCACATCAACTCGCGATAGTCCTCCACGCTCTGCAGGTACATCGCAAGGCGCTCCGGGCCGTAGGTCAGCTCGACCGCGACGGGCTTGCACTGCAGTCCGCCAACCTGCTGAAAGTACGTGTACTGGCAGATCTCCATGCCGTCGAGCCACATCTCCCAGCCCACACCGGAGGCGCCGAGTGTCGGCGACTCCCAGTCATCCTCCACAAAGCGGATATCGTGCTGGACCGGATCAATTCCGAGGGCCTCGATACTCTCCACCGCATAGTCCTGAAACTGTTGCGGGGAGGGCTTCATGATGACCTGGTACTGATAGTAGCGCCCCAGCCTGTTGGGGTTCTCGCCGTATCGGCTGTCGGCCGGGCGGCGGCAGGGCTGAACGTAGGCGACATTCCAGGGCTCGGGGCCCAGTGAGCGCAGGAATGTGTCGGGAGCCATCGTCCCGGCCCCGACCTCGATTTCGTATGGCTCTGCCAGAAGGCAGCCCTGGTCGGCCCAGAAGCCGTCGAGTGCGGCGAAGATCTGCTGGATTGTCATGCGACCATCATCCTCCATCGGCCATGACCGCTGCGTATAGAAGAGGGGCGGGTCAGAGCCGACCCGCCCCGTGGTAATTCAAGGGCATGTGTCCACGTTCAGTTGTATGCTCAGGTCCGGCCCAGGCGCGCTGCCTGTTCGGGCGCGACCTTGGGGAGCTTGCGCCGGATGCGGGAGAGGGCGTTATCGATGGACTTGATCTTGCAGCCCAGCGCTGTCGCCATCTCCTTGTAAGATTTTCCGGTGCGATACTCGGTGAGGACCTGCCACTCGAACGGGGAAAGGTGCTCCTTGAGGGATTCTTTAAGAAGACGCTCGCCTTCGAGGCCGAGCACCTCTGTCTCCGGATCCATCTGCGGCACCTCGGTGAGCACCTCCGACAGAGAGCGCTCATCGTCATCGTCGCCGCCGGGAGCAGCCTCAAGGGATATCGACGAGTTCAGGGGCACCTGCTTTTGGCGGGTAGCCGCTTTCACGGCTGAGATCATTTGTCTCTGGATGCAGACCTTCGCGAAGCACGCGAACGAAGTATGGCGATCGGCTCTAAAGTCGTTGATGGCCTCCCACAGACCAACCATACCGATCTGGAGAAGATCGTCGCGCTCTGCTCCCATGAGGAAGTAGGACTTGACCTTGGCTCTGACGAGATTGCGGTACTTGTAGAGCAGGTACTCACACGCCTCTTTGTCGTCGTCTTCCTGAGCGGATTTGACTAGCTCCTCGTCACTGCACTCGCTCAGTGGCACGCGTCGTCGGGCTCCGTCGTCTCGGAAAAACTCCGCTGGGTTTACCATCCGCTCACCTCGGCCTTTGCGGTTGAGGTTGAGGGTTCATACGAACAAACCCGTCCGTGGTCATCTCAAAGCATCGGGTGGACCGATGCGACTGCGAAAACGTGGCCGTGAAGATCTCGGCCGATGTTCCCACCACACCACTACCACGCTGCTGGGCGCGCAACTGGCGCCTTCGGGTTACACCTCCCGCGGTGCTCGTTTGCGTCCCGCCGCGCTACACGCTTTTTCTGGCAGTTGCACTGCGCGAGCGCCGGAACAACCGCGCCTGGCACATTATTCCGGGTCTGCCTCGATGTCTGCTGCGTTTGTGACTGCGATGGCTGCTGCGGTACCCAACGTGGCTGTAGGCTATCGGGGACGCTATCTCCCCGTAAGTGTTCGGAAGAATTGCACGATCTCGCGTACCCCGCCGGATTCGGTTATTGACCAGTAAAGCAACGAATCATTGATGAATGTGCTGCCTCCACCGTAGCGGATTGACAGCCACTCGAACAGAGCGTAACTGAGAATCAGGGCCGTACCCAAGCCAAGGCTGGCCCCGATGGCGGCTTCAACTTCAGTGACCTTCATCTTCAGCCGCTTGCTGACGATCATCGAGATGATCGCTATGAGAATGACCACTGCTCCACACAGGAGCATGTAGGCGCTTGAGGGGCGCATGTGCTCGCTCAGGGGGATGTAGAAAATGCGGGTCAGTATCAGCCCGATCAAGACACCGATAAAGCTGATGAGAGCTGGTATGATCCCCCGGTGGGCCTCAAGCGTCATGAGGCCCGCGGCGATCGCCAGGCAGAAAATGTCAACTGGAGAGATCACCGGGTACTGGTCCTCCGGGCCCGCCTTTTTCCTCGGGTCGTCCCTCCCCTGCGCATACCCCTTATCGAGCTTTGCCGAGTAGTATACATCAAGGAATGTACCCAGTCAAGGAGTAGTGGCTTCTCCCTATTCGCGGCCCCGGTCACGCCTGAATCCGGCCTCAGAGGGCGGGAATTGACGTTTCGAGCCCCGGTGCAGCCGACAGAGTTGACACGTCATTGAGATGGGGCCCTGCAGCGCCCACTTCTGCGTGGCCCCCGCCTTTTTCGGGGCCAAAATCGACCAGGTGTGATGATGAAGAAAATTAAGGTAATATTGAGGAGGATATTATAGTTATACAGACAATAAGCTTGTGATGTCGTAAATATCGGATCGCGACGACGCACTGTAGTAGTGGCGACGTGGCAGAGGGATGACATTCTGCTCGCGGGTCTGGCTCGGCACTGTCTGAGTTCCCGAGAGTTTGAGGTTGGCCTTGTGCCATCGCTGCCAGCGGGCGGAGCGTGGGGCGGGCGGTAGGCGATGGTGTGTATACAGCACCTGAGCTGCATAAGGAGGGACCGCCAATGTTGCGACATCGTTACGTGTCTGGGTTCACCCTCATCGAGTTGCTCGTTGTGATCGCGATCATCGCGATCCTCGCCGCGATCCTTTTCCCCGTCTTCGCACGTGCCCGGGAGAAGGCGCGACAGGCCTCGTGTATGAGCAACATGAAACAGATCGCCCTCGCGTCCGACATGTACATTCAGGACTATGACGAGTGCTATCCCGTGAGCATTTACGCCACTGCGGCGGGCGCCTACACGTTCTACCACGCGCTGATGCCGTACATGCAGAACGCGCAGATCCTCACCTGTCCGTCCGATAAGAAGCGGAGCAGCTTCGCCGAATTTGCAGGCGCATTCGGCATTACATGCTGTTCGGGGATCGACTACTTCGCTTACAACGGGAACTATTGTCTGTTTGAGGACGGGCCGAGCAACCCGTATACGGGCGAATCCGCGCCGGTCATTTCCAAAGGGCAGCTCCCCTACCCGGCGGAGACTTTCGTGATGGGTGACGGTGAAGTAACCAGCGGCGCCTCCGGATCATACGCGCCGTTCTGCTCACCGGTCATAAACGTGCACAATGAGGGGTTCAACGCTGCTTTCGCCGACGGACATGCGAAGTGGGTCAAAGTCAAAGAGGTTACCTCAGCCGCTCAGTATATCGATATCGGAGGAAATGCACACTACCCATGCGTCATCAGCGGCGGCCCGTATGATGGTCGCTGGGAGTTGTGGGGAGTGGTGCGCGACAACCGCTCGGTAGGCGAACTGTGATCTGACACCAGCCGGTCGATGGCGGACAGGGGCGGGCCCGCCCCTGTCCGTGTGCCAGTGTCGCGGCCACTCGGCTATCCTTCGAATAACACATGGAGGGGATTCGTCATGCGTCACACATTCCGCAATCACGTCCGTGCGACTGCTCTGCTGGTTGCGCTGCTGTGCCTGATCCCAATCGTACTAAGCTGCTCGCGGACGGAAACCCGGGTTTCCAGCACGGCCATGGCTGCCGCGGAGGACCTTCACGGCAGCCGCAGCACCGTGGGGGAGGGCGGTGACGAGATTACCGTTCTGCGCCTGTGGGGGACGCCCTACCAGATGGGCTACGCCCATGGAGTGCTGTGCAAAGACGAGGTCAGGGGCTTCTACGACCGACTTCTGGGAGCGGCTGAGGAACTTGGTGTGAGTATGACGATCGTGGACATGGCATGGGCGAAGATGGAGCCGCACGTGCCGGAACGGTACCTTCAGGAGATGCAGGGACTGGCGGACGGGGCCGAAGTGGATGTAGAGGTGGTTCACCGCGCGCACGTGGTCCCGGATCTGTCTGAGTTCAACTGCACATTCTTCGCCGCCTGGGGCGATTCGACGTCCGATGGCCATCTGCACCAGATCCGCGCGCTGGACTACGAGATGAATGCGGGGATCCAGGATCAGCCGGCGCTGGTAGTGTGTGAGCCCGAGGGACAGACGCCATTTGTGAACATCGGCTGGCTGGGGTTTGTCGGCTGCATCTCGGGCATGAACACCGAGCATATCGCGCTGAGCGAGATCGGCGATCACTTCAGTGACGACGTCGAGAGTCTCGAAGGAACCCCCATGCCGTTCCTGCTGCGCCGGGTACTCGAGGAGGCGACCACGCTGGACGAGGCCCTCACGATCATCGAAGAAGCGCCGCGCACCAGTTCGTTCCTGTATTGCGTCAGTGACGCGAAGATTCCAGATGCGCGCGGGCTGCGCACCTGCGCCGACTTCTGCGAGATCTATGATCCGGAAGCCTACGAGGACCTTGCGCTGCCGCAGTACGTGGCGTGGTCGATGGGCTGCGAGAGTGAATGGGACCGAAAGCTCTTCGAAAAGATGAAGCCGCTCATAGGAGAGATCGATGAGCAGACCGGGATGGAGACGGTCATGCGGGGGATGGGCACCGGCAACCTGCACGCGGTCCACTATGACGTGACCGACCTGACGTTCTGGGTCGCCAATGCCACGCCCGGGCCTGACCCGAAGCCCGCGTACGACCAGGAGTTCGTGGAGTTCGATCTCGCCGGCTTCCTCGCCGACGCAAAGTAGGACCGCAGGCGTTCACTCGCTGAGCGTGAAGCTGAAGCGCGTGCCCGGGATGTCCTCAGTGGCCCCGCGCACTTGCTTTGCGTGCTGCTCGATGCGCCCCTCGTTCAGAAGCTCGAAAAGCACCTCGTACACCGGATCGTACCGAACGACAAGTTCATCGCGCTCCGAAAGTGACTTGACCGCCTCCAGCAGCGGCCCGACGCGGAGCGGTTCGTCCTTCGCAAGCTCTTCAAGCATGATCACCCGGGCCTGTCCCCGGCCGATATCATCGGGCAGCGGGCCCACCGGGCAGTCGAACGGCCGCACGTGGACATCCGACGCCGAGACGGTGGCGCTTGAGAACGGCGGCACCCACATCCACCAGTCCGGGCGATCGCCAAAGCCGGTCGGGCTGGACGCGATGCGCGCTCCGCCCTCGCCGATCTCAACGCACATGGGCATTGTGTATCGCGTGGCGAAAATCCGCCCGGGATGTGCGGGGGCGATGAACAGGCCGACGATCTCAGCGGGGAGGTCGAGGAAAGCCTGCCGGATCGCGTCCGCCGGGGCACTACCGGCATCGAGTTTTGCCTCGATCGCGTGCGCCATCACATCGCTCATATGTACCGATCGCCCGCCATCAAGCGCCGGGTATTTCCCGATCTGCTCGTCGGCGATCGCGGTGTAGGCATGGCCCTCCGCTTCCAGTCGCCGCGCGGCCGGGGCGTTGT
>CAZAHB010000109.1:0-18324 GCA_964484945.1 uncultured Armatimonadia bacterium
GGTGTCCCCCAGCAGTCGCCCGCTACGCTCGGCAGGGTGGCCGAGGAAACCGAAGTCATAGCCCGGTACGCCCGCGAAGTTGTCCGCGTGCTCCTCGGCAAGCCGCCGGAGGCGCTCGCAGCGCGGATCATCCTGCACCACCGCGCTGATTGGGAACTCGATCGGGACGCGGTCGGGCTCCTCGTGATTCCAGGCGGTCTCGATGCGCTCGCGGTGAGTCATTGGAGCAGCCTCCAGTCTCCAGTCTCCAGTCGCCAGCAACGGCAGGAACGGCGGACACGACAGTTAACGGCGCGCCCCCTGTCAGTCGATGTCGAACACGCGGCGGGCGTTACCCTCCATGATAGCCTCGCGCATCTCGTCGGTCATCGGCGTCTCGCGAACCCACTGGATCTGCGGCAGTGGGTCGCCCATGCGCGTGTAATCGGTGGCGAACATGATCTTCCGCCAGTTGCGCTCCAGAAAGCCCTGTGTGAACTCGGGGTCGCGGGTCACGGCATTGTACCCCGAGCCGGCGGACAGGTCCGCGTACATATTATCATACTCCTGCAGCAGTCGGTCGGCCGCCCCGCCCTCGACCACCGGCGTGTCCGGGTAGCCGCAGCTTCCGTCATCATCGGCCGATATCCCGTTCCACCAGCGCGGGCCGTGGCCGATGAAGGTTAAACCCGGAAACGTCTGCAGCATCGATTCGAGCCCCGAGAGGTCCGGGTCATCGAAGCTGGAGTACCTGGAGCCGTAGAAGATCAGCGGGAAGCCGAGGTCCTCGCAGGTTTCGTAGATGACCTGGCGCCTCTCATCATCGATCGCGAGCCCGTCCACAAGCTCACCAAAGCCCTTGATGATGGAGTGCGTCTCCGCGAAATGCCGGATGACCCGGTCGGCCCGGCGCATGCGCGGGTCCACGTGGATGAGCGGCACAATCCGCTCGGGGTAGCGGTAAGCGCACTCCAGCACCTGCTCGGTCGTGTAAAGCGAGGTGGTGACCTCCGGGCTTTCGATGGGCAGGACCACGGACCTGTCGATGCCCTCGCGGTTCATGCGGTCCACGAGTTGCTCGGCGGTGATGCCGACGGGCTCACCGGGAATGCGGCCGTCGTACTGAAGATGGACATGGGTATCGATCACTGCTGGTCCTCCTCGATGCCAAACTCGGCAAGCAGCTTCCTCGCGACCTGCAGGTTCCGCTTATGCTTCTGCATGATCTCCGCCTTCGTCATGCGCAACTCGTACTGCAGCAGCTCATCCAGACGGTAGCCGCCGATCTCATCGGAGATGCGGATGATCCTCGGCAGCCATGAGCCGACACAATGTACATGGTAGCTGCCCGGGCCGCCGGTGGCGAGGGCGTACTCAAGGTGGTTGCGGTCGTAGTCCGTCCAGGCCCTCTCCTGCGCCAGCGCCCAGAGGAGGCCGTCCACACCGCGCTCGAAGACCTCGCGCCATGCGGCGGTGTCCTCGTCGCGGCCGAGGTCGCGCGAGATGAGCATCAGTACACCCGCGTTGCCCGTGCTGGTCATGTGCGTATTGAGAACAAACGCCGTCCCATCGCGCATATCCGGGCGGGGGATGTTCATGTACTCGTACCACCAGCCCGCGCCATCGGGCAGCACGTGCGTCCAGGTGACGCGCGGGGGCTGGCTCGGGTCGAAGATCGTGCGGATGCGCTGGAGTTCTGCACCGATCGCCTGCCGGTGCTCATCGGTGAGGTACTCGGCCTCGTTAAGGAGCGTTCGCCACTCGCCCACGCGCCACTCGATGTCCTGCGCGAAGTGGCGATGGTAGAAGTCATCCATATCAGCCAGACCGGTGGCCCAGGCGCGGTACATGCTGATGTGCGGCGGGGTGCCGGACTCATCGGGGCGCATCAAGAAGAACGCGAGCATCCGCATGCAGGCATCGCGCCAGAGCGGACTGGAGGACGTGGGCGAGAACCGCATCTGCTTCTGCGGGATATTCACCCATCCCCAGGCGAACCCGCCGTCGTGGCCCCAGGTGAATGTCTCCCGGCTCGCATCTGCGGACGCGAAGGCCTCCCACGGATGATAGCGGCTGATATGCAGCCCGCGCAGGCGGTAGGGTAGCGGCCGGTGCCAGTAGCCGCCTGGCATGTCCTCGCCGAAGGGAAGCGCGTCGGCCATCAGGTCCGCGCCACCGACCGCGAAGGTGCTGAGGCCCTCCTCAGCAGTCCCCGCGTAGGGCGCGATCATCGTGACGAGATCGATGGTGTGATGATGGGCGTTTTGTTCATCCGCGACCGTTGGATCGAACTGCCAGTGCAGGGAGCCTTCGGAGGCCGACACCGTCGCCGGCAGCACGTCGGGGACGTAGTCGTTGACGTACCAGCGCCGAAGCTCCGGGGCCAGGGGATGGTAGATCGCGACACCCGCCTCGTCCGCGGCGTCATGCAGCGCCATCAGCGGCTTCGTGACATCCGCGTCGAGACGCGTGGACCAGCCAGAGAGTTCGCTGCGGACCGGTGCGTTGCCATCGAAGGAGATAACGCGGCTTAGCGATTGTGGCATGTCCAGGGATAGCTGCAGGTCCTCGACCTGCGAGCCGCTTTTCAGCCACAGGCGGGTGAAGATCGCCACGATCGGCGAGCCCGCGAACTGTTCGGTGAAGACCTCGATGCGCGGGAATGCGTCCTCGCTCGCGCCCAGCACCGTCCGGCGTCGCGTCATCCAGCCACGCAGCGAGTCGTAGCCGTCCAGCGCCACGTCCATCGTCCGGGAGT
The DNA here is from genome assembly GCA_964484945.1 of uncultured Armatimonadia bacterium. Taxonomy (GTDB): domain Bacteria; phylum Armatimonadota; class Zipacnadia; order Zipacnadales; family UBA5352; genus UBA5352. The sequence goes on from CAZAHB010000109.1 coordinate 2,738, forward strand.
GAAGCTGGCGGCCGTCGATGGTGGCGCTCACCGCGAGGCGCCCCGTGGCAGGCCCGCCATCGCAGCGACCGATGGCCGCGGGCAGGCCCGACTCGAGGAAGCGCACGCTGGTGAGGCCATTGTCGATCGCCGCCGGCCCCTCGACGACCTCGGGCATCGGCCAGACGCGCGGCGGGCGGTCCTCGACCTCTTCGCGCGGTGGTATCCGCGGGTCGAGCTTCATCGGTGGAAGCTCGACAAGCCGCACATCATCGAACCAGCACACGCCCGTGGCGCGCCAGTTCTGCAGGACGATCGAGAACTTTTCTGGCACGCGTTTTGTGGTGAAGGCGATGGTGCGCTCGTAGCGCGTCCAGTCGGTGGTGCCGAGGGTCAGGCCGATGTCGAAATGATCGCGGGTGCCGTCCGCGTATTCGTACTGCACCTGTGCGCCCGCTCGGTGCCAGGGGCGTTCGCCGCGGACGATATCCTCGGTGCGCATCCAGTACGTCAGGCGGAACTGCTGCCCGCGCTCGTAGGGGACCTGTGGCAGCACGATCGCGCCCCCGTCCTCCATGCGCACGGACGCCTCACCGCTGTACGCGGCATCGGTCGCGACTTCCGCGTTGCCCCAGCTTCGCCCGAAGGGCGCGAGGCCGTCCTCGAAGCCGGCCTCCGCTACGGTGCGGACAGGCTCCTCCTGCGCGAGTGCGACGGTCAGCGTCATCGCGGCGAAAAGCAGTGTGATCATTCTGGTCAAGTCGGTGTCCTCCTTCGGTCAACACGCTCGCTCATGGTCGCCCCCGAGTGCGCCGGCCCGCTACGCCCGGGGCCGCCGCTCAATCCACCGTCATCGTAAGGCCGACGGTAAAGAGCTTGATGGCCCGGGACAGGTCGCGCGCCCAATCCTTATCCGGGTGCTCGTACCGATAGCGATCCAGCAGCGTCGGCGTCAGGATCAGCAATCCGACCGCGGGTTCATCCCAGCCGAGGTTATCCGCCATGCCCTTGGTGTCGCGTTCCTGGGGACCGTATTGCGCGATGGCAGATGCCGCGTACCCCACGCCCAGCCAGAAGTTGAAGGCAGCGACACCCTCGAGCATCGGCCGGTCCTCATTGCGCAGGTTTGGGTATTTCTCCAGCAGCCACTCATTGAGGGCATGCTGGGTCATGAACCCTGCCTGGGCGGTGAAGTAATGATCTCTGTCAGCTAATTCGTACCCCGGCTCGATCGTGAAAAACGGGATACTCGCAAAGGACACGTGTTCGGTATGCGGATCGCTGCCTACTGCGGCATTGGCCATCAGGTGTCCGGACTCATGAGCCAGCAGGCCTATGATCGCGCCAGTGAAGAACTCCGCCGGATCGCCGGCCCAGGGCCCGCGATCGCGGCTGAAACGCAGATCGAGTTCCGCCGCCTTCTCCGCGGCAGTGGTCGAGTCCGCAAGGACGATCACCGTCAGGTCTTCGTCATCCGATGCAACCGCTACGCTGCACGCCGTCAATGTCATCAGGAAAAGGCAGATACAGCGCGATGCTCGTTTCGATGTTGCCCGCAAAGGGGTCTTACCTCCCCAGCCAGATCGGGCTCGACCACGCCAGGTTTCCGTCGGCCTCGATCACGCGGACGTAATAGAAGACCACGTCCGGGGCCTGCTCGGAGACCGCCGGCACCTCGGCGAGCGGCATCGGATCGGTATAGGTCAGCGACTCCTGCTCGGCGCTCACGTCGATGACCTCGACAGTCCGGTTGTTCCGCACGATCTCGATGCGGTCGATCTGTGTGTGCGCGACGGCCTGGATCGTGAGAGTGCGCTCGTCCGCGAACGGCGTGGCGTCGTCGGCCGAGAGATCGCTGCCCATGTGGTGCTCGCCCATCCGCACATCCAGGAGGATCGGGCGGGTGGTGGTGGCGTAGCAGCGCCGACCCCAGAGAGCGACGAAGATCGCCTCGCGCGTCAGTTCCGGCGCGAAGACCGCCGTGTAGCCGCCGTTGACGATCTCCTCGGCCACGAGTCCGCCGAGGTTTGACAGCTTCGAACCCGGCTGGGCGCGGTGGTTATCGGTGCCGCCGACGAATCCGAGTCGCAGTCCCATCGCCAGCGCATCCTGCACCGACGACCCTTGCCCGCCGAGGGAGACAGCACCGCCGACCTCGTCGCGCTCAAAGGAGCCGCGGCACTGGCAGATCTCAACCAGCCGCTCGAAGCGCGGATCGCTCGTCGAAAAGTCCTGCGGCCCCCAGGCGTAGTAGCGCGAGGTCTCGGAGTGAGCGTTCGGGTGGTGCGCGATGGCCATGGACGGGACATCGACCTTTCCGAGCCACTCGAACATCTCCTCGATCTCCAGCCTCGGCATGGGCGGGACGCCGTCCGAGCTTCGGAAGTAGACATTCTTGTGCCCGCGCCGCCAGCCGCGCTCCAGCGCCGGGAGTGTCACGAAGCTCCCCGGGTCGTTGAATTCATCGTCGAGCGCCAGGTCCTCGTTCCATTTCTCGCCGCTGCCCGAGTTGGTGACTACCGAGAAGTCCAGCCCCTGGACATCCCGCGCCCACTGATAGGCGTAGTCGGTGTCCGCGAGCATCATCACGCCCGTGCGGCCCGCCCCGGTCATCACGTGCAGGTCCCCGAAGTAGACCTGTCGGTCTTCTCCCCCGAATTGTGGGGCAGCGAGGTTGCTTGTGCCGATGATCTCCTGGTGTGGGTCGTAGAGGGTCACGCGCGCGGTCTCCGCCGCCAGTGAGCAGCCGCTAATCCGCACCGTGCCCTCCGGTCGGCGGCCGGGATGCACGTCACACAGGCCCGCGCCCTCGTTGACAGCGATGGTCTCGGGCAGGTTCGCGTCCGGATCGGTGCTCTCCACTTTCAGCGTCCCCTCGTACTCGGCGAGGTTGCCGAACTGGTCGCGCACCGAAGCCACGACTTCGAAATCATCCGCGTCCGCAGTGCCCGGTGGCCTGGCGGTGACGAAAACGCTCGCGGGTTCATCCGCGATGATCTCGACCTTCGGGGAACTGGGCAGGCGCACGAACGCGTCCTCCCGGTGAAATTCGGCCGGGCGCTCTCCATTGCCGAGGACATCGACGTAGCAGTCGAACTGGTAGTCGCACCAGGCATGCCGGGCGACGCGCGCGAGGCGGAAGTAGCCCTTCGAGTAGCCCCCGTGCTCGCCGAGGGTGATCGTAATCGTGTCGCCCTCGCGCAGTGGTTCGCCGTATACGGTCACGCGGATCCAGGGCGGGTTGGAGTGATGGAAGGTGTAGGGGCTGTCATTGAACGTTTCAACTTCGCAGGTGACGCCCTCTCTGGGTGTCTCCGCGGTTACCTTGCCAGGCTCCCAGTATGTGTGGCCCTGATGCGGGGGATAGATGCGTAAGGCGCCGCCGGTCTCGATGCCCGAGGGGCCTGCGGTGTAGGTGAGAGTCAAAGTGTGGCGGCTTCCCGCCACGAAAGGCCCTGATGGGTCGAGACTGATCGTCCCGACGCTCTCTTCTGTTGGCGGATCAGGCAACATGGAAATGTCCTCCCTGCAGGCACTGCGGTCGCGCTGAACTCATGGTCCTCGAACTTCGCCCCGCACGCAAGCGTTGTACGACACGCATTGAGGCAATGTTGCAATGCGAACCGGTCACCGGACGGTAGCAGGGGCCTCTTTCGCCATGTATGGCTCCCCGTCCTGCAGAGACAGCGCCGCAGAAATGTTGACAGAGCTTGTTCAGGGGAGTAAGGTCCAAACTGCACCGGTGAGACCGCATTCTCGCCGGCCTGAGACACTCCCGATCCGTTTATGTGACAATCATGCCTCCGGAGACGTTGCCGGGGGTTCAAACATCCGTGAATGTTGTCGGTCATCGAGGAGAGCCATGCGTTTGCGTTTCGGACCCCTGCTCGCGCTGACGGTTGCCCTGCTGGCGCTGCCAGACCCGTGCCATGCCTACATAGGGCCGGGCGCGGGGATGGTTTTCCTGTCGTCATTTTTGGCCATCTTTCTGGCCTTCATTCTCGCCATCGGGCTGATCGTCCTGGGAGCATTCCGCTGGCTTTTCGGGCTGTTCCGCAAACAGAAGCAAGATGAGAATGCAAAGACCAGGCGCGTGGTCGTGATCGGCCTGGACGGTTGTTCGCCGCTGATCATGGAGCGGATGATGGATGAGGGGAAGCTGCCCAACCTCGCCGAACTGCGAGACGGGGGCCACTATCAGCCACTTCGGACGACCTGTCCGCCGATCTCGCCGGTGGCGTGGTCAACATTCGCCACGGGAATGAACCCCGGCAAGCACAGTATCTTCGATTTTTTGCGGCGCAACCCGTTCACCTATCAGCTTGAGCTTTCATCGACGCGCATCCGCGAGGGGACTGAGAAGGTTGGAATCGGGCCGCTGAAGTTCGAGCGCGCGTGCACGAGCGTCGATCTGCAACAGCAGGGGAAGGCATTCTGGGAAGTCCTCGGCGAGAACGGTATATTCAGCGCGGTCATGCGCGTGCCGATCAGCTATCCGCCGCCCGAGTTCAACGGTGTCGCGCTGTCGGGCATGTGCGCCCCGGACCTGCTCGGCACACAGGGCACATTCGCCTACTACACGACCGAAGAGGACGATATCGCCAACTACGAAAGCGGCCTTGCCTCACTGCTCGCAAGCGACGGCAACGGTGGCTGGCGAGGCGAAATCCGCGGGCCGGAGAACCCGGCATCGGAGGAACATGAGCCGCTGACGGTGCCCTTCGAACTGCAGACGAACGGCGACGGTGAGAGCGCGACGCTGAAGCTGCAGGACGAGACGGTGCAGTTGAAGGTGGGCGAGTACACCGACTGGGTGCCGGTGAGCTTCCGCGGCGGGATGATGAAGAAGATTCGCGGCATGACGCGCTTTCTGTTGATCGAGAACAACTCCAGCGTGCGGTTGTATCAGATGCCACTGAACATCGACCCGGGCAGTCCGACCATGCCGATCGCCTCACCGCTTATCTTCTCCACGTACCTGCAGAAGGCCCATGGGCGCTTCTCGACACTGGGGCTGGCGGAGGACACGTGGGCGCTCAACGAGGGGATCCTCAGCGACCAGGCCTTCATCGACCAGTGTTACCTGTTCCATCACGAGCGCCGGAAGCTTCTGTTCGACATGCTCGACAAGGTGCGCGACGGCTCCGTGGTGTTCGTATTTGATATCACCGATCGCCTCCAGCACATGTTCCTCGGGCGGCGCGGATATGGCGGTGACGCCTACGGCGATACGCCGCAGGTCGTCGAGGACGTGTACGAGACCGCCGATGAGCTTATCGGCGAAGTCCGCGAGCGCCTCGATGACGACACAGTGCTGATGATCATGTCCGACCACGGCTTCGGTACCTTCAACCGCTGCATGGACCTCAACCGGTGGCTGCAGGAGCAGGGCTACCTCGAGGTCACCGAGGACGGCGAAGTCGACTGGTCGCGTACGCGGGCCTACTCGATGGGCCTGGCAGGGATTTACATCAACCAGCAGGGCCGCGAGGCAGAGGGCATTGTGCCTCCCGACGAAGCGGATGACCTCAAGCGCGAGATCGCAGCGAAGCTGGAGGAAGACACCGATCCGGATACCGGCGACTGCCCGGTGCGGCAGGTGTTCGAAGCAGGGCAGATCTACCGCGGGATCTACGCCGAGGAGTCGCCGGACCTGGTGGTCGGCTGGGCGCAGGGATATCGGAACTCGTGGGACTCGGTGCTTGGCGAGGTCGGGGAGAGCGCGTACTTCGAGAATCCGAAGGCGTGGGCGGCGGATCACTGCATGCATCCGGCGGAAGTACCGGGCGTGTTCTTCTGCGATCGCACGATAGACACCGACGACATCTGGATCGGCGACATCGGCCCGACAGTACTTGACCTGCTTGGCGTCGAGGCGCCCGAGGCGATGGACGGACGGGCGTTCGAGGTCAGTGTCAGCGCCGGGCAGGCTGACGGCATAGATGGAGATGGCGACGATGAGTGACGAAGAGACAGGTCGCATGAACCGGCGCGACTTCATAAAGCTCGCGGCCGCCGGGGCAGGCGCACTGGCGCTCGGAGGCTCGACGCTGTCAGGTTGCTCGCGAAGTGTGCCGAAGATGCCGTCCATGAGCGGGCGAAAAGCCCTTATACTGGGCTTCGATGGACTGGATCCGGGCATCGCGGGGGAGCTTATCAAGGCGGGCGAACTGCCGAATATGGCGAAGCTGGCGAAGATGGGGACGCTCAGCAGGCTTCGCTCGTCAAACCCGCCGCAAAGCCCGGTGGCCTGGTCAAACTTCATTACTGGCATGGACCCGGGCGGCCACGCGATCTATGACTTCATCCACCGGGATCCGGCCAGCTACGGGCCCTTTCTGTCCACCTCATCGACGACCGCGTCCGAGCGCATTCTGCGGCTGGGGGACTTCCGCCTGCCGCTGTCGGGCGGCGAGGTGACGCTCAACCGCAAGGGCCGCGCGTTCTGGAATGTCATGGCCGATCACGATATCCCGGCGACCATCTACAAGATTCCGTCGAACTTTCCGCCCGAGCCCTCCACGCAGCGAACCATCTCGGACCTTGGCACACCGGACCTGCAGGGGTCATACGGGCACTTCTCCTTCTTCACCGAAGAGGCTGCCGACACGTACGGTGACGACATCTCCGGGGGCAGCGTCTATCATATCGAGGTGCGAGACGGAAAGGCCGAGGGCGAGATCCTCGGTCCCGAGAACGCCTTCAGGGCGTCGGTGGAACACGCGAAGATTCCGTTCACCGTCTACGTTGACCGCGCCAACCCGGTTGCCCGCGTGGACATTCAGGGCCAGCGCGTGCTGCTGCAGAAGGGCGAATGGAGCGAGTTCGTGCGCGTTAAGTTCAACTTCGTCAGCGGAGTTGCATCCACCACCGGGATCATCCGCTTCTACCTCAAGTCCACAAAGCCGTTGCGGCTGTATGCCTCACCCGCGAACATCGACCCGGAGAACCCGGCTCTGCCGATCAGCACTCCCGACGACTACGCGGCCGAGCTTGCCCGCGCCACAGGCGCCTACTACACCCAGGGGATGGCGGAGGATACCAAGGCGCTCTCGCAGGGCATCTTCGATGACGAGGATTTCATCGAGCAGGGGAAGATCATTCAGGACGAGCGGGAAGCGGCCTTCGAGTACGAACTCGATCGCTACGAAGACGGGCTGCTGTTTGCGTACTTCTCAGCGTCCGATCTGCCGGTGCACATGTTCTATCGCGCCATAGACCCAAAGAATCCCCTGTGGACGCCCGAACTTGCCGAGAAGCACGGGGATAACATCAAGCACATCTACAGGCGCCTCGACCGCGTGCTGGGCAAGGGAATGAAGAAGGTTGGCGACGATGCACTGATCATGGTCATGTCTGACCACGGATTCTCACCGTACCGGCGGTCCTTTGATATCAACCGCTGGCTGCAGGATCGGGGTTATCTGCAGGTGGACGAGGGCGATGGTCCCGCGCTTAATCGCGCGGACTGGGCGCGTTCGAAGGCCTACGGCATGGGCTTCAACGGCCTGTATGTGAACGAGGTGGGCCGTGAGGCCGAGGGTTCGGTCTCACCCGGGCCGGCGAAGGACAAGCTGGTCGATGAGCTGCAGGCAAGGCTGGCCGAGGTGCGGGATTCGGATACAGGTGACAGGGTCTTCCACGCTGTGCGCCGGACGGCCGACTACCTCGACCGCCCGCCGAAGGATGTCGCGCCGGACCTGATCCTCGGGTATGCGCGGGGCTACCGGGGCTCGTGGGAGAGCGCGATCGGGGAGATGGCCGATGACGTGTCCTACGACAACATGGACAAGTGGAGCGGCGACCACTGCATGGATCAGGAGGCCGTCTTCGGGACGATCATCTGCAACAGACAGATCGAATCCGACGATCCGGCGCTGATCGACCTGGCGCCGTCGATTCTGAGCTACTACGACATCACACCGCCGATGCAGATGCGCGGCGAGCCGATCATACGGCGGACATAAGTACACAGGTGAAGCGATGAGCTGGATAGCACTCGGTCTGCGCACGGTCGGTCAGTGGCCGGTCGATGCGGTCATGGCCATGGGACAGACAACGGGGATCGTGATCATCTCGGTGCTCACCGGGATAGGGATCATGGTCGCTTTCAAGTACACCGCGAATGCGGTCGCCCTGCGGTCCGCGAAAGACGCAATCCAGGCGGCGCTGCTGGGCATCGTGGTTTTCCGCCATGACACGCGCACCATGTTCGCCGAAGAGGGGCGGCTGCTGCGCGGGTCGGTCCAATACATGCTGGCCGGGATCAAGCCCCTGGCGGTCGTCATCGTCCCCATGGTCGCGATATTCGGCGCAATCGAGCTTTACGCCGGTTTCGGGCCGCTGCCGCTGGATCAGGCGGCGATCGTGACGGCGACTGCCCCCGACGGTGACCTCGGCCCGCTGGCAGAGGCAAAGCTGACCGGTAACGCGGTGGAGGTCGAGACGAAACCCTTGCGCATTCCCGCGACCGGAGAGGTGTGCTGGCGCGTGCGGGCCGATGAGCCGGGCCACCACACGCTGACACTTGAGGTCGGCGGGAAGACGGTCGAAAAGACGCTGATCGCGGGTGAGGACCTGCGCCCTGTCCCGGTTTCGCTGCATCGTGTCAGGGGCGGATTCGAGCATGTGTTGATCCGCAATGACGAACCGCTGATCGCCGCCGACGTGCCGGTGAGCGCCATCGCAGTCGAGTACCCCCCGACCCTTGTGGACCTCGGACCGGTGCGCATGCACTGGATCTGGGCGACGCTTATCATCGCTACGATCGCGGCCATCATAGTCAAGCCGATCCTGAAGGTCGAGATCTGATACCGGATCAGCATTGCGCTCCTCGGAGGGATCGTCCCTTCGGCCACGAAAGTCTTTCGGGGCGCATTCGTCACAGAAAGTGAAGTGGGCGGAAGTCAGAAGGCGGGGCAGGGACCGGTGTCCCCCGTGGACTGCAAATCCGCGGCGGAGTGAGAACATCAACTCCGGGTGCGTTCGACTCGCACACCCGCCTCCAGCCCCGAAAGATTCCCCGGCATGATGTTGCACACACGCATACCTCGACGCGAAGAGGTCCTGCAATGATACGAGTGAAGATCGGATCACTGTGCGCAGTTATTCTGGCCGCACTACTGTTCGCAGGCTGCGGCGGGCCCCAGAACCGCGAGACGCTCACATTCACCCAGGATGACCTCGACGCTGCCGCCTGGACGAGCGACGGCTACAACGCCTGGCAACAGCGGATCGATATTGGCTCTGAGCTTCCCACGTTCTCGGACCTCGGCGCCTGCCCCGTGGGCAACGGCCGCGTCTTCGGCGTGATAGGCCTTTCGCTGCCGCTGGGAACCGTGCAGGACATGTTCGGGCCCACGTATCAGAAGGCCGGCGCGTTGCTCGGCACATGGATGCCGGCGGTGCTCGTGGACGGTGAGCCAATGCTCGCCCAGCGGCAGTCCACCCGATGGATTGCGCCCGGCGGAGTCGTCCGCTCGCGCTGGGAGGGCGAGCAGATCCACGTGGACCTGCTGCAGACCGCTCCGAGCGACCTCGACGCGGTGGTCACGCTGATGATGGTTACCAACGCCGGCGACACGCCGGTGGAGATCACCCTGGGGCTCGAGTCATCGGCGCCGGTGGATGGCGAGCAGGACGGAGACCTGCTCTGCTCGCGCGGGCAGGCCGTCGTGCGAGCAGGGTTCGCCGGTGCGAAGACCGCGCTGAGCGAGGAGACGGTGCTGCCGAACTTCCCCGAGGACCTCTCCGACCGCGTGCGACCTATCAGTAAGATGGCGATGCAGTTGGGCGGCCAGTCACTCGTATGCCCGCTGGGCACGGTGCAGCCCGAGGAATCGGTCGGGAAACTCGCGTACCTCGCGGTCGGCGCGGACGAGTCGGCCGCCGGGACCGTCGCGAAGCAGGTCGAGCAAACCGGATGGCAGCTCTTCGAGGACACGCACTCATGGTGGCAGGACTGGCATGACCGCACACTGATCGTGGAGGGCGCCGGCGAGGAGATCGATCAGTTCATGGCCATCCAGAAATACCTCTGCCGCGTCCAGCAGGCCGAGGCGGGCGGCTACTCGCCGATGCACAAGTACTCCTACCGCTGGATCCGCGATTCGAACGGGCCGATCAAGTTCCTGCTCGACTGCGGCGACTTTGAGTCAGTAGACCGAGACCTCTCCTACCACTTCGCGGGCTGCGCGAAGAAGAAACAGATCTACAATAACATCGAGCTGAATCTCAACCTGGAGGTTGACGATCCCGAGGAGATCGACTGGAGCGAGGTGCCGACCCCCAGGGCGGAGATCGCGAGCTTCGTGATCCTGCAGAACTACTGGTACTTCCAGCATACCGGGGAGACCGATCAGCTCAAGCAAAGATGGGACTACCTGCAGCGGGCCTTCGACGGACATCACGTGGATGAGCAGGGGCGGCTGCCCTTCCACGGTGACGAGACCTACCGCTTCCCCGGCTACCAGCTCTTCGGCCCGAAGCCCGAAACGGTGTCCGACTACATACATCTGACATTGCGCTCGGCAGACTCGGCCTTCGAGTACGTCGCCGCCGCCGAGGCGATGGCCGAGATGGCGGAGGTCATCGAGCGCCCCGATGATGAGATCGCGGAGTTCTACGAGGCCGCCGATTTCGTCCGTAACGCCACCGAGCGCTTCTACTGGCAGGAGGACCGCGGCTACTACGCCCCGGCCATGTCCGCGGTCTCCGGCGAACTCTACCGCTACCCGTTCGCGAACATCAACATGCGCCCGACGTGGATCGGCTACGCGGAGCCTGATGATCGGCAGTCGATGAATATCTCCCGCGCGCTGATACACCTCTACCGCCCGGAGGCGGGCACCAGCAACCTCACGCCCACCTGCGGATACACCGTTGGCATGACCCCGGGCATGGTCCTCTCAGCGCTGACCTCCATCGACCACCCCGAGGCCGCGAAAGCGCTGGAGGGCGTGCTGGTGGCGGCATCACCCTCGGGTGGCTTCGCCGAGATGAACCGCCCCGACGACACGCCTGCCCGCGAGGTCTGGGGTATGCATCGCGTCCGCCCGTGGGAGGGCGGGATCAACGGGAGCGCAGTGCTCCAGTTCCTGACCGGATTCGAGCCCGACGCCGCCAACCGCCGCGTGACCTTCACCCCGCGTCTGCCCGATGGCGCGGAGAAGATGACCGTGCGGAACCTGCGTATCGCGGACGCGAATCTCACGCTCGAGGTCCGCTTCGATGGCGATGAGAAGACCGTCCGCATCACCTGCGAGAATGCGGATGCGCCGGTGACCGTTGTCCTGCACTCCCGCTCTCAGGCGCACGTGCGTCCGGGACCGATGGAAGCGGAACTCGCATCCGGCGAGGCGTTCGAGCAGAAATGGACGAGTTCGCGCGACTTCGGCCCGCGGCTTGAGGTCACCGAGGAGCCCTTCGACTACGGCCCCGCGGACGTGCCCGATGGCGCGACGGTGCTGCTGACGTGGAGCGGTGAGGTCGCCGAGCAGGTTCGCGCGGACGAGGGCGAGGTCACGGTCATCGATACGCGCATCGCCTGGCCCGCGAGGTACCTGCGCAGCGCGCTGCTGCACGAGGACGGCTCAATCCGCGCCGCGAAGCTCATCACGGACATCGAGGGCTGGGCGGGGGCATTCAAGCAGCGCGAATTCTGGACGGAGGGCGCGGGCGCGGAGGTGCTCTCGGCCTACGAGTCCGCCGGCGGCGCCATCCACCAGGCGCAGGTGCCCGGAGCGGGCGGGAGGCCGTCGGAGGAACTCATCAACTGACGTCCTCGCTACGCTCGGACGTCCTGGGAGTTCGCTCCGCTGCGCTGCGCGAACGTCCATGTGGGTGCGGCCGGACGAGGCGATCTTCGCTTCGCGGCACTGCGAGCATCCAGGTCGCCACGCTCGGGTGTGACGGTCATCGTGCTGCTCAGAGGTCTTACGAGTTCGTTCCGCTACCCGAACTGCATCTGTCATCTTGTGCGGCACGCGGCGTCTTCGCTCGGGCGGGGTTGCCTTTGCCGTCCGGCCGTTTGTCGTATTGCTGTTTGTAGGACGGGCTTCCAGCCCGTCAGTCGTTGTATCGTCGTTGTCTTCGTACCGGGAAACTGCGACGGGCAGGATGCCCGTCGTACAAACGACAAGTTGAGCGGCACGATGTGCGGTCCTCGCTACGCTCGGACGTCCTGGGAGTTCGCTCCGTTGCGCTGCGCTACCCGAACTGCATCTGTCATCTTGTGCGGCACGCGGCGTCTTCGCTTGGGCGGGGTTGCCTTTGCCGTCCGGCCGTTTGTCGTATTGCTGTTTGTAGGACGGGCTTCCAGCCCGTCAGTCGTTGTATCGTCGTTGTCTTCGTACCGGGAAACTGCGACGGGCAGGATGCCCGTCGTACAAACGACAAGTTGAGCGGCACGATGTGACGGTCCTCGCTACACTCGAATGTCTTCGGAGTTCGCTTCGCTGCACTATGCGAACTGCATCCGTCGTCAAGCGTGGCACGCCGGGGAAGGTGTAGTGCGGTCCATCGGGGAACTGCGCCCCCAGTGCCACCGCGCCTTACCCGGAGGCGAACGATGAAGCTGGCATACGGAACATACGCCATGCCCGCCGTGTCGCTCGAAGAGGCGCTCCCGATGATCGCGGATATCGGGTATGAGGGCGTCGAGATATGCATCAGCGAGAAGCACGGCACCGCCCTCGATCAGCTTGACCCGGCGCGGCGCGCGCACCTCGGCGAACTGCTCGACGAGCAGAACCTCGGCGTTCCCGCGATCTTCTTCCTCGGCGGCATCTACCCCCCCGACGACGATGCGCACCGGCGGAATCTCGACAGCATCAGCGCTTGCGCAGAACTCGCCCGCGATCTCGGCCTGCCGGACCCCCCCGTGATCGCCACGGGATTCGGCGGCTCGCCGGACGAGTGGGAGACCGTCCGCCCCCGGCTTATGGAGCAGCTTCGCGATTTCGGAGAACTGGCCGAACGCGAGGATTTCGTCCTCGCCGCGGAGGCGCATTCAAAGGGCGCGGTCAACTCCACCGAGCGGGTGATCAAGGTGCTCGATGCGGTGGGACATCCCCGCGTGCGCCTGCACTTCGACATTGTCCACTTCTTCATAGGCGGCGAACAGATCGAGGAGTGTGTGCCCCGCCTGGTACCCTGGACCGCCCACACGCACGTCACCGACGCCGTGCGGCACCCCGACAAACGCTTCGATCCGCGACTGCCCGGTGAGGGCGAGCTTGATACCACGGCATACGTGCGCGCGATGGCTGATGCCGGATGGGACAGCTACCTCACGCTGGAGATCAGCGGGATGATCTGGGGAGCGGAGGACTACGACACGGAGTCCGCCGCCCGCCAATGTCACGAGGAACTGAGCACCGCGATCGATGCCGCGGGCGTCGAGCGCGGTTGAACGCGACGTTCACTACCCGCCGAACTGGAGGGCTCGACCATGGAGAAGGTCCTGCTGGTGATCGGTGATGCAGCCGAAGTAACGGACACTCTGTACCCCTACTATCGCGTTCCCGAGGACGGCTACGAGATCGTCGTTGCGGCCCCCGAGGAGCGGATGTACCATCTCGTGCAACATGACGTGCATCCTGACTGGGATATCACCATTGAGTCGAAGGGCTACAACTTCGCCTCCGATATCGCGTTCGCGGATATCGATGAGGAGGAGTATCTCGGACTCGTCATCTCAGGTGGCCGCGCGCCGGAGTACATCCGCTACGACGAGGACCTGATGCGCATTACCCGGCACTTCGGCGAGACGGGCAAGCCGATCGCTGTGGTTTGCCACGGGATCGAGATCGTCGCGAAGGCCGGTGTGATCGACGGGAAGACCGTCACCTGTGTGGCGAAATGCCGCTATGATGCCGAGGTGTGTGGCGCGATGTGGGTGGATGAGCCGGTGGTGGTAGACGGCAACATCGTGACCGCGCGCACATTCCATGACAACACCGAGTGGATGCGGGAGTACATGAAGCTGCTCAACGAGGCCCGCGATGAAAGGCGCGGATAGCGATGGCCGCCCCCCTTCGCATGCTGCTGGTCGGCTGCGGGATGATGGGCGCGCGACACGTGCGCGGGCTCGGCGAGCTTCAGTCGGTGGCGCCCGGCAGTGTGGAGCTTGCGGCTGTGTGCGATCTCAACCGCGAGGCCGCCGAGGCCGTGGCTGACGAGGCCGCTGAACTGCTCGGCCCTCGCCCCGCGGTATTCACCGACCTCGACGCAGCCTTGAGCGAGACGCCCGACCTCGAATCCGCCGACCTCGTCACCGATCCGCGCTCACACGACGAGATCGCCGTAACGTTACTCGATGCGGGCCTTCACGTCATCTGCGAGAAGCCGCTCGCGCTGACGGTCGCCCGCGGCAGGCGGATGATCGAGGCTGCCGAGCGCAAAGAGCTGGTGCTGGCGGCGGCCGAGAACAATCGCCGCGACCCGATGCTGCGCCTCGCGCGGGCGGCGCTTGAGGCCGGGGTGATCGGGGAACCGAACTTCGCGCTGGACCTCACTATTTCGCGCGGAGACAGCATCATCGGAACAGCGTGGCGGCACCGCCGGGCACAGGGAGGCGTTCTACTCGATGTCGCCGTCCATCGGGGCTACGCGCTGGAGGTGCTCATGGGCCCGGTGCATACCGTGGCAGGGCGGGCGCAGCAGGTGCAGAGTGAGCGCTCCGGGAGCGAGTATGACGGGACGCATGTCGATGTTGACGTGGACTCGGAGGACTGCTTCACGGCCGCGCTTCAGTTCGCGAGCGGCGCCCAGGGCCAGTGGACGGCGCACTTCGCCGGCACCGGTGAAGCGATAGGACACAGGCTTCTCGTGGGCGCTGAGGGCACGATGGCGGTTCCCGGCGAGCGGTCCGGGAAACCGGCCCGCCTGCAGCGCGGGAATGACAGGTTGCCGCCGGAAAAGCTTGTCTCGGAAGTGCCGGGATGGTCGCTGAACGAGATCGAGGCGCGACTGTTCGGGTCAGAGCGCCCCGCATCCTACTCGCTGGAGAGCAAAGAGACAGATCGGAAGCTGATCGCTGCCGAGATACACGATTTCGTGGAGGCGGTCCGCTCGGGCCGCGCGCCGGAGGCAGATGGCGCAGCGGGCCTGCGTTCGGTGGCGCTGGTGGCCTCCGTCCTTGAGGCGGCGACTGCCGGGCGAGTGGTGACCGTGGACGAAGTGCTGGCGGGCGACGTGCACGCGTGGCAGGACACGCTGGAGGCTGGCGTCTGAAGCAGAGAGGTGTTCGCCCATGGCACGCTCAGCGATGACAGGTCGCGAGCGTATCCTCACAGCCATCCGGCACGAGGAGCCCGACCGAGTGCCAATCTCCCCGCGTGTGGGTGCGTGGATGAACGCTGAGTTCGGCGATGAGGTAACGCTCAAGGGCTACGTGGACCTGCTCTACGTGCTCAAGCACGGAACCCCGGAGCTTGTCGCCGAGACCGTGCGGGAGGCGATGGAGATCGCGAAGCCCGGCGGCGGCTTCATCATCGGCTCTTCCGACAGCTTCCGCGAAGGCACCCCGCCGGAGAACCTGGAGGCCTACTGGCGGGCGTGCCTGCAGTACGGGCGGTACGAGTAGGGCCCCGCGCCTCGCGACAACC
>CAZAHB010000110.1:0-18305 GCA_964484945.1 uncultured Armatimonadia bacterium
CTGAACGACAAACGATGCCTGATCGTTCTCCCCAGCACCGGCCGGTCCCGGCTCGGGCGGCGTGTTGAGGCCTGCGAGATCATCTCCGGTGTCATCTGCCCCGGGCGCGTACTGTTCGGACGAGTTGTCCGAAGATGCGGCGGGCGGGCCGGGAGATTGCTCCTGAGGCCCGTCGGTTCGGTGTTCGTCGTCGTTTGAGTGATCCAACGTCGGCACTTCCCTTATGCGTGCTCGCTCGTGTCCTCAAGACAGGGCAGGACTTCGAGCATCGTGATCAAATCCAGTCGATTATGTTCCAGCACCTGCACCATGCGCCCGGCATCACCGGTGTGGACGAAGTCATGCCAGGCATCGGGGATATCCGCCCCGTCGATGTCACCCCAGCGCGACCGTCCGCACAGTCGCTTCTCGCATGTCTGCAGGGTACAGCTTTCCCACTGATCGCGAAACCGCGCACGGATCGCGTGCAGCAGGACCAGGTGCGCAGGCCGGTCCCAACCGTCCCCCAGTCCGTGGTAGATCATGCGCTCGCGGATCAGCGGCAGATCGAACGAACGCCCGTTGTACGTCATCAGCGCGCGCCGGCCGCCGAGCAGTTCCCCGCAGGCGTCCAGCACGGCCGCTTCCTCGGCGTAATCGCGCGCGAAAAGCTGCAGGTAGCGCGCTTCACGCGCATCGTCGGCGTCCCAGACGATCGCCCCGACGAGAAAGACCGGCGCCGATGAAAGCCCCGCGGTCTCGGTGTCCAGAAGAACCAGGTCGGTCGGCGACAGGCCCCGAAGATCGTCCAGTATGCTGCCGGCCGGTTCGCTCAGCAGCGCCGTGAGCCGTTCGAAGCCCTTCAGAATCTGCTCCCCGTGTGGGAGCATCTCCGCAGCCTGGCCCGAGACCAGCCAGTAGCTCCCGGCCGGGTGCTCAATCACCTCGCCGGGCGCGAGTTCTTCCAGAGGGCCACTGGCGACGGGCGGGCCGGATGGCTCCGGAGCTTCCGCTTCGTCTGTATCATCGGTGGTGCCGGCCGCGCGCCGCTTCAGTCGGTCTCTCGAAAGCACGCGGTCGCCGACGCGGACCGGCTCTGACCGCGTCGTCTGCGTATCTTCCCGGTCCGCCGACGTATCGTCAGCGTTTTCCGGCGATCCTTCATCTATCTGTCGCAGGCGCCTGCGGAGGCGCTTGGAAAGCATGACGTATCATCCTGACGTGTCCTGTGGCGGCTCCCACGCGACGGTTTCGTTGAGCGCCCCCACCAGTTGCTCGGCGAGACGCTGGTGCAGCGCCCCCACGTAATTGGCCTGCGCCGCGGCCGCGCGCCACTTCTGCTGTCCATCTTGCTCTGCTGCAATTGCCTCTGTGATTTTACGAGCCACTACCGCAGCCTCGTTGCGCAGTTCCGCATGGCGCTGAGCGGCGTTCTGGAGCCGGGGCATCTGTCCCTCAGCGCGCTCAAGCAGCACGGTGGCCGTGGCGGCGCGTGCAAGATACGGTCGCAGTCCGTCCTCAACCCAGCGCGCCGCTGTCGCCTGAAGCTGCTGTTGCCCTGGATCGGCGCACATCTCCAGCCAGGTCCCGGCTGCCTCCCAGGCAGCCGCACCTGCCGGAAAGCCCGCGATACTTCTGCGTGGCATCACGTCCGCGGCACGCTCGGCGATACCCCGGAGAAGGTCTTCGTCGGATGGTCGCGAGAGCCGGGCTCCCAGGGAAAACTGGTGATATGGCTGCGGGCCGACCAGTCCGGAACCATCGCCCGAGCCGGCACGCCAGCCTGCAAGGAACCGCTTTCGGTCGGCGGCCGCGTAGCTGTTCCGGCCGGGTGGCATGAAATAGACGCGTTCCTCTTTGCGGTCATAGCCGGTAACGACGATCCAGCGGGCCTGTGAGCCGTAGCGTACGAGTACCGGATGGCCCTGCAAGAGCGCCTGATGAACGGTGGCGAATGCGCTCTCGGCGTCGGAGCCGGAGATCGTGTTATGCGCGAAGCCCAGTTTCTCGGCGACAGCCTCGAACGGGCTCCCCTCGACCGGCCTCGGACGGGCCGATGGCCGGTCGGGATCGAAGACAATCGTGAACGGAAGCCCCAGCAGCGCTTCGATCCACTCCATGGAGCGCTGTTCGCCCCTGTGGGCGAGTACCGCGCGCAGTGCAGCCAGCGCCTGGGGCAGTCGAGCGTCGCGGTCTACAAGCGGCGGAACGCCGTCGATGATGCGCGATTGAGCCGCGATCTCCTGTTGCTGGCGCTGCTGCATCTCCTCCCGCTTACCGTAGAAGATCCAGCCGATATTGCGCTTGGCCATCGACGCGGCATGGGTGTCCGGGTAGTCCCGGATGACCGTCTCGTACAGCCTCTCGATTTCGGTCTGTTCCGCGCCTCTGCGCTCGGCCGCGCGTGCGCTTAAGAGTGCTGCCTGCGCGCACTGCGTCCGCTGTTTGGGATAGCTTTCGATCAGACTCTCGGCCATCTTCGTTGCGGCCGGGTATTGCTCGGCCTCGAAGTGTGCCCGGGCGACCTCCAGCAATCCGCGCGCGCAGAGGTCGTCGCGCTCGTCAAACCGCCTGCACAGTTCGTCGCAGGTGTCTTTGACAGCGCTCGGATCCCCGAGTGCCTCGCGCTGGATGACCATAATCCGCATGAGCGCATCATCCACCCAGGGACTGTCGGGGTAGCTGTCTGACAGAGCGCGATACTGAACCAGCCCGACCGTGGGCTTATCCATCTCTTCGGCAAGCACATATGCCAGCTTGTACAGCGCGTCATCCGCCAGGGGCGCGTCCGCCTCCTCCGAGACGATGCGACGATACTCGTCGGCGGCCATCTCGAACTGGCCCTGCGCGAGGAACGTTTCCGCCCGCCGGTACAGGCGTTCAGCCCGGCTGGTGCAGCCGGACAGGAGCGCGGCGCCGAGCATGACCGACAGGATGGCGACGGCACGGCGGGTCAAATGTTTTGCACCTCTTCAAGTACCAGGGCAATTCGTGTCAGCGCATCGGACAGCCCAGGGAAAGTCTGTATCTGACTACGCACGAAATCGGGAAGGTGATGGCGCGCCACTCTCTGACGCACGTAGCGAAGATTGCTCACCTGTGAAAGTGTCGGCGAGTTCGCTATCTCCTCGAGCACCAGCAGTACGCGCTCGCAGTCCGCCGCAGCCTCCCGGTTGGCGCCGGTCGGATCATCAAGCTGGAA
Source organism: uncultured Armatimonadia bacterium (assembly GCA_964484945.1). GTDB lineage: Bacteria > Armatimonadota > Zipacnadia > Zipacnadales > UBA5352 > UBA5352. The sequence continues at coordinate 3,182 of CAZAHB010000110.1, forward strand.
CGCAACTTCCTGCATCGCCGCGGGCAACTCCTGGCGTACAATGCGCTGCCGCAGACACTCGTACTGCAGCTGCCTGAGGTCTCGGGTTGCGTGCGATCGCTGGTAGAATACCGCTGCCCACACGCCGATCGCCACCAGGACGAGCCCGATCAGGCTGCCGCGGAAGACAGTGCGGCGCACCTTCCAGCGCTCGCGAATCGCATCGCAATGGTCGTGCGACAGTTCGGGGAGTTCGTCGAGCAACTCTCGGGGCAGGCGGGCTCCCTCCAGCCCTACTGAACCGACGTCGGAGGTTACCGCGCGACGGGCCTTCGCTGCCGCCTGCGGGCTGGTGCTCTCCGCCAGGATGCGCTCGGTGATTCGCCACAGCCGCCGGGCGGGATCCGCGTCGAACCGCAGCTTCTTCAGGGCCGCCAGCAGCCTGCTCCAGACATCGCGCACTATCTGCTGGGCGGTCTGCTCATCATCGACCGCGGTCAGTGCCATGGCATAGACGCCATCCGCGCAATTGTACAGGAGCGCGTCCAGCGCAGACGGGTTCCCCCTCCGGCAGCCGGTGCGAAGCTCACGCGTCGTGCTCGACGCCATTACTCGCTCCCTTCAAACACGTGCGAGGGAATGCCCTCGTTGATACGGTAGTCCAGGAATCGCAGCACAATCCGCGCCGGGCCCTTCCTGTCGCCAAGCGCCCCCTTTGCCACCCAGGTGACGATCTGTCGCGGCATCCAGTATCCCGAAAAGCGGCGATGCGCGAAGCGGGCCGTCAATTGGCGCTCTCCCGCCCGCCAGACTTCACTCCTGAGCAGCAGATACCGCTCGCTGTCGATCCACAGCAGCATCCGACCGCTCCCCGGACCGGCATCGCGTGGAAGCAGCTTCACGCATCGCACCGGCCGGCCGTCGATGCTGCCCTCTCCGGCGAAGTTCGCGACCGCGAACTCCTTCAGATGCTCGGCGAGATTCCCCATAAGCAGCGCGTCGCGCGGGATGACAACCAGGCCATTGCTCTCCACGTGCAGCCGATCCGGCCACTCGAAGTACACTCGGGCCGTCCGGCGCGGGATGTTGACATTCGGCGCCTCGACCGAGACGGAGACCTCCGCGGTGTAGTCGTCAACCTGTTCGGCAGCGCGCAACGCGCGCTCGGCCATTTGCATGGCCGTCATCGTGTCAGCGTGCGACACGGATGCCGCCACCAGTGCAATGAGGCTGCAGACTGTCAGCAGGCGCCTCAACACGTCACATCCCTTCGCTGAAAGACCGCGAGCGCAATCCCGCTCGTCGCACCAGTGTACGTGACCAGCCAGCCGAGCGAATGTGTCAGTGCTGCGCGATCAACATCAACCTTCAGCACCTCGCGATACAGATCAAGGTGCGTGGTCAGCAGGTATGGCTCGATTCCTTCAAAATATGGCATCGCGGCGACTATCTGGCTCACCAGCAGCGCCGCCACCGTCAGGCCCGCTGCGGTCATGGGATTGCTCACGATGGCCGACAGCATCAGAGCCAGTGCAGCCACCGAACACATCGCGACACAGGCCAGTCCGTATGCCTGCGCCAGCCGGACGAGCCCGGTGTGCGGGTCGTATATGGTCAATCCTCCCCGGAAGATCACCAGCTCGCCCCAGCCGAACACAAGCTGCCCCAGACCCAGCGCCGCAAGCCCGAGGAAGACAGTCAGCGTACTGGTGAAGACCCACCCGGTCGCGAGCTTCGCCACAAGGACGCGCCAGCGGGCTACCGGTCGGGACAACAGCGTCCGCAGTGTCCCGGACTGCCGCTCGCCGGCGATCAACCCGCCGATCACCACTGCTACCAGCAGCGGGACCAGTACCGTCAGCGCCACGTTCAGCACCGCATTCGCCACGAACAGCGCAGTCACGGATTTGCCCGCTACCACGAACTGCGAACCGAGTTCGTCAGCCACGTCAAAGCGATCCTGCGCGTGATGGCTTCCCCACGCGATCAATGCGGCCAGCGCGAAAACTACGCCGAAGCTCGCCCAGGCGATGCGCTGCCGGCAGAGCTTACTCAATTCACTGCGCAGGGTCGCAAGAATCATCGTTCCCCATTCTTTTCTCTTAGACTGCTCACACCCGGGGTGGTGTTCCCACTTTTCGCGGTATCAGCCGCGTCCGAGGCCTGCTGCCCTCGCATCGTGTCCATATAGAAGCTTTCCAGCGTTCGCCGCAGGGGCGTGATCTCGCGCACTCGCACCCCCGCGGTCACCAGCGCCTCGTTTATCTGTGCGCTGTCCATCGCATCACCGGTCACGCGAATTGCACGCGCATCTGTCTGCTCGACGTCGATGCCTTCGATCTGTGCGAGCGTGCGCAGCGCGGCGTCAACGTCATCGACGACGATCCGCGTGCCTGGTCGCAGGCCCTCGAGCATGCCTCCGACCTCACCCTGTGCGATCACCCGGCCTGCCATCACGACGGCCACGTGGGTGCAGATCAGCTCCACCTCCGCGAGAAGGTGGCTTGACAGGAAGATGGTCATGCCCTCGTCGCGCAGGCCCCGAAGCATCTCCCGAACCTCCGCCAGCCCCTGTGGGTCGAGGCCGGAGGCCGGTTCGTCGAGGATCACAAGCTCCGGACGCGGCAGCAGCGCCTGCGCAATACCCAGTCGCTGGCGCATTCCGTGCGAGAAGCCGCTCACAGGCCGGTCCGCGGCCTCGGCGATGCCCACCGTGGCGAGCGCGCGCTCAATCGCGGCGGGAGATGTGCCGCCGGAAAGGGACGTGAGCAGGCGCAGATTCTGCCGGGCAGTGAGCCACGGGTAGAATGCGGGCTCCTCGATCAGCGCTCCCACGCGACTGCCCAGCCGCAGGCGCTCGCTCACCGACACGCCCAGCACCATCGCCTCGCCGGCGTCCGGCCGGACCAGACCGGTGAGCATGCGAATGGTGGTGCTCTTACCCGCACCGTTTGGCCCCAGAAAGCCGAATACCGATCCCTGCGGCACCGTCAGGTCGAGGCCATCGACGGCCTTGACCCGCCCGAAGTGCTTCACCAGACCCTGCGTTTCAATGACCGGGTTCTCGCTCAGCGCAGACAGCCTCCCGTTCGCAGGTCACAAGCGCGCTGCAGACCTGATCCTGGATTCTGCGGATTCGCTCTACGTCAGACGTGAAATCGTTCATGATCATCGCGAACACCAGGCGTTGCCCGCCGCGTGTTCGCGCGTAGCCGGAAAGCGCCGAAACGCCAGTGAGTGTTCCGGTTTTGGCGCACACGCGGGCACGGGCCGGACCATTGCGCATCCGATCGCGCAAGGTTCCATCCACCCCCGCAATCGGCAGCGCTGCCTTGAATGCGCCGGCCTGTGGTGAGCGAGCCATGAAGCGCAGCAGGTCCACGACAACCTCCGCGCTCATCAGCCCCCGGCGGCTCAGGCCCGAACCATCCACCCAGCGGGTCCCGTGCAGATACACGCCGCGATCACCCCACGCTTCGGCACAAAGCTGCGCGGGCGTGAGGGCACTTCGCCCCGCTGTCCGCGGTAGAGCAGCCAGCAGCGCATCCGCGAGCGAATTATCGCTGGGCTTGAGTATCCGCTGCGCGAGCCCCTCCAGTGTCTCACCGGAGTGAGCGCCGGAAATCGCAGAGCAATCGCGCTCGGCCCCCAGCAGTTCCAGGGCCGTGGCGACTGTAACGAGCTTCATGTTCGAGGCCGGGATCAGCGGGATGTCGGCGCCGGTGCTGTAGACGTCCCCGCCGCCATCGAGCCACACCGCCAGCATTCCGACCTCGGCCTCGGCAAGTACCGGGTGGGACAGAACTGTGGCCACGCGGTTTTGTACCTCTCGTGGCGACGCAGCGTCTGCCACCGACGGATGCATTGCAAGTGCAAATACTGCCGCGACTACCACCGCGCGTCTGTGCCAGACTGTCATACCGGTCTCCATATCCTGCTGCAGTCACTGTTTCAGCGTCCGGCCCGATGTCGTCGGGTGACATTATACCAGCAGATCGGGGCGAATGGTAAGCCCGAGGTGCTCAGACCCGACCGGGCGGGGGATAGCTTTCGGGGCCGTGAAACTCTTCGTCTTTAGTTCTGGCGCTGTCCTCGCGCAGTTCATCCATGTCCACGCGCACGCGAATGAAGCTGTCGTCGAGGCTTTCGGGGCGCTGCAGGCAGATGACGTGCTCGTAGGCCGCGGCAAAGTGCGCGCCCAGCAGCATCACGTGAGCGCCGAAGAACGCCCAGGTGAGAAACATCACCACACCGGCAAGGCCGCCGTAGATCGCGGACTGCTCGGCGGATCTGGCGACGGTCAGTGTGAATATCGGAGTCACCGCCCGCCAGGTGACTGCGGTGAAGGCCGCGCCCACCGCTGCAACTCGCGTCGGCACCGCCTGCACGGGCATGAACTTATACAGCAGGAAGAATGCCGTGAAGGCCACCGCCAACTCGATGATCACGCGGAGGCCGGGTTGGAGCAGGACCATGCTGTCAGGATCGATCATCGGCAGGCGGGCAAGCAGGTCTACAGCCGCGGGGACGAAGGCCGTCAGCAGGATCACGACCAGAAGCAGCAGACCGGCCGCGACCATTGCGGCAAGGGCTGTGAGCTTGCGGGCGACCACGGTCCGCTCTTCGCGGCCCGGCCAGATCTCGGTCAGACTGATTCCCAGCGCCTCAAAGAGCCTCAGGCCGGCCCAGAGCAGTACGATCGCCCCGAAGATCCCGGCGACGTGGGCATTGGGGTTTGCGACCAGCGCATCGATCTCACCCATGATCGCACCGGCGGCCTCGCCTGCCAGACGGTTGACGGTGTACTTCAGCCACTCGTAGCTGCCGCCCCGATCTCCCAGCACCGCCTGAAGAGACCATGCGGCAAGCAGCCCCAGTGGCCCCAGGCAGATCAGCGCGTAAAAGCCGATCGCCGCGGCCATGATGTTCGACGCCGACCTGCCTCGGCGCAGCCACGTGACCCGTGCGACGCGCCACCATTTCGGTGCAAGGCGCTTCAGCGGTCGGGCAAGCTTTTCCGGCCATTCCTTGCTACTCACAGCCTAAGCCTTCGGCCTCCACCCCGAGCGTTCCTGCCGTCTCTGTCCTCCCAGGCAGGTTTGAACCAGCGGGCGGAGAATTAGCCGCTGACGAACCAGAGCAGGTTTGCTGACTACAACTATGGGAGCGCGAGCTATGCTGACAGCCGAGAAAGTGAAGCAGGCAGCGAAAGCAATGGGGGCCGATCTTGTCGGAATCGGCACACCGGACCGCTGGGAGGGCGCGCCGAAGCAGATGGACCCGCGCTACATCATGCCCGAGGCGAAGTCGATCATCGCATTTGGCTTCCGCATCATGCGCGGGAGCCTGCGCGGGATCGAGGAGGGCACATTCTTCTCGAATTACTCCTCCATGGGCTACGGCGGCCTCAACTGGATGTACATGCCGATGACCATGATCAACCTCGCCAAGTTCATCGAGGACTACGGCTACGAGGCGATCCCACTGGGCCACCTCTCGCCGTGGCGGGCTATCGACAACCTCGGAAACCTGCGCGACAGGGGCGACCGTCCTGTGGAGCCGGGCAAACCCGTACCCGACATCATGGTCCACCTGCGCATCGCCGCGTTTCTCTGCGGCCTGGGTGAGATCGGGTGGTCGAAGATGTTCCTGACGCCGCGCTTCGGCCCGCGCCAGCGACTCGCGGTCATGATGACCGAGGCCGAGCTTGAGCCGGATCCGATCATGGAGCCGTTCCTGTGCGACCGCTGCATGAAGTGCGCTTCGGAGTGTCCCGGCAGTCTGATCCCCACGGATCAGTCCGTGAAGGTGACGCTGGCCGGCCATGAAGTCGAGTGGGGCGACGTCGACCACGAGAAGTGCAACTTCTACTTCCGCGGAGGCGCCGAAGTCGAGGAGGGCGAGACCGGCGAGTACCTGCCCAACCGCGATGACGTGAAGGCCGGACCGTGGTCGCCCTTCAAGCACAAGCCGCATACCATCTACAACCACGGACAGGCGATCTCCGGCTCCAAGGGCTGCACCCGCGCCTGCATGATCCACCTTGAGGAGCAGGGGAAGCTGGAGAACGAGTTCAAGACCCCCTTCCGCCGCAAGCCGCTGTGGAGCGTGGACTGGTCGCAGCCTGCTCCGGGGGAGGTCGGCGGCGAGTAACGGCGCCACAACCTCATGATCGAGGGCAGATCGACGGACTTCACCGGCTTTGGCATGATGCCGGCTATGATCACCAGTACCTTCGAGGCCGACGATCCGCGGCGGCGTGCCTGGAAGCGCGGGGAGATCCGCCACCTGATCCGCGACTGCATCGCGCGCCGGGCGTTCCCCGCTGAGGCCGGGATCGATCCTGAGACAGCGCGCGCCCACGAACGCGTCACCGTGACATTGTCTGTCACGCCCACAGAGCGCGCGATCGAGTCCGGCGGGCGTGTCGCGGTTCTGCTTCCACAGTTCTGGGGCGGGGTCGTCCAGGAGCGCGACCCGACCACCTGGCATCTCTGGAACTGTCCGGGCACCTACCCGGGCTACATCAGTTCGCATATCTGCTGGGACGCGCCGGACACATCCGCGAGCATCGGGGGCACGATCACCTGCTGCGGGTCGGTGCATACTGTAATGGATTTGCTGGTGGAGGAAGGCGAGATCGGTGTCGGCGACACGCTCGAGATCGTCATCGGCGACCCGCGAGGCCTCGCGCCTCTAGCCGTAGAACTGGCCGGCACCTACCGCTTCAGTGTGCTCGTGGACGCGGACGGCTCTGGCGACTGGGCGCGGGTCGCGCCCGAACCGTCCATCCGGGTAACGCCCGGCCCGGCCTCGCAACTGCGGGTAACGCTGCCCGCCTGTCGAGACGAGCCGGAGTCGGACGCGACCGTCGTCGCTCTCGACGACCACCTGAACCTGGCGGACCCGGACCCGGAGGCGAGTATCGAGAGCCGCTCAGTCGGGTCGGCCAGGGCCGATGTTGCGCACTGTCCGCGCACGGGCATCGGGGGTGCCAGCAACCCTTCGGTGGAGGGCCCCTGGATCGATGATCTGCGCGTCTACTTCGGCGAGATTCACTCACATGGGGAGTTGTCCGATGGCATAGGGACCATCGATGACAGCTACCTGTTCGCGCGTGATGCGCTGGGGCTGGACTTCGCTGCGAAAAGCGATCACTTCGAACACACCCAGCCCACTCTGTACTATCCCGAGGACGAGCGCTGGGAGATGACCCGGAAGGCGGCCGAGCGGTTCCACGATCCGGGGACGTTCGTCACACTGCTGGGGTACGAGTGGGGCGGGAATCCGCACATAAATGTCTACTACCGCGGAGACCACGGTGGCGTCTATAGCGCGCGCGACGAGGGCTCGCGAACACCGACCGCGCTGTGGGAGCGGCTGCGCGAGCAGGACCTGCCGGTGCTGACCATTCCGCACCATCCCAAGTTCCTCTCCGCGCCGGACTGGAGCGAGCATGCCCCGGAGCTTCAGCGCCTGGTCGAAATCTACTCCGGCTGGGGCTCGTCTGAAGAGGGAAGCGAGACCACGGTCCGCGCGGCGCTGGAGCGCGGGCTCCGACTGGGCTTTGTGGGTGGCACCGACAACCATATCGGCCGCCCGGGGCAGGGCAACCGCACCCACGAGGGCTGTGGGCTGGCCTGTGTCCTCGCGCCCGCGCTGACGCGTGAGGCCATCTTCGATGCGCTCATGGCTCGGCGCTGCTACGCGACGAGCGGCGCCCGCATGCTGCTGGACGTGCGGGTCAATGGCGCGCTGATGGGATCGGAGATCGAGATGGTACGCGAGCGCGAGATCACGGTCCGCGCTATCGGCGAGGGTCCCATCGAGCGAATCGAACTGATTGCCGCCGGTGAGGTGATCCGCGAGGAGGCTGCGGCCGGCGCGCATGTGAACTGTGAGTGGTCAGATACGCGCGACACACCCTCGTACTACTACTGCCGCGTGACCCAGCGGGACGGGCATGTGGGGTGGTCGAGTCCGGTCTGGGTGGGGTGAGGGGCCGGTTCCGGCAGGAAGACCCGGCTTGTGTCCCGAAGGCTGTACCGACGAAGAGCAGCTCGAAGGAGGAGTGGTCTGGATGAAGAGTTCGAGCAGGATATGGTTTTTGTTAATGGCCGTTGCAGCTATCGCGGTGATGAGTGTGGCCCTGATGGGCTGCCCGCCTCAGGAGCCGGCTGAACAGGATGCATCGCCTCCGGAGCCGCCTCCAGAAGCCATCGATATGGACGATGGCGGCGGACCAGGTGATACCGGTGAGCCCGCCGAAACCGGTGACATGGACGGCGCGGACGAAGCGGAGGCCGTTGACGTCACGCTGACTGAGTGGGAGATCGACATGCCCGATCGCCTGTCGCCCGGCATGACCGCGTTCAATGTTGCAAACGAGGGCGATGCAGTGCACAATCTGGAGATAGAAGGTCAGGGCATTGAACGGGAGCTTGAGAACGATCTTCAGCCGGGCGAGAGCGCGACCATGAAGGTAGACCTGCAGGTCGGGGAATACGAGGTCTACTGTCCGGTGGGCGATCATGCAGATAAGGGTATGAGCATGACCCTGACCGTCGAGGAGTAGGAAACCCTTTGCGACGGGTGCTCCGCAGCGGCCGGCCCCCGGCGTCGGCCGCTTCTCATTTATGTGGGTCTATCCGAGCGGAAGGAAATCAGCACAATGAAATTCGCAGTCGGCTATCAACTTCCCGGTGATGACCAGGAGCCGATCGTTGACGTTATCGAGGAGTATCGCGAACACATCGCCGAGGTCTACTTCCCCTGGGCCGATATGCCATCGGGCCGCGCGCCGCTTTCCACCACGCACGGGTACACCGACTGGACCGCTCAGCGCCAGCTCGAGCAGGACCTCTACCGCCTGCGCGAGATGGGGATCGAACTGGATATCCTCTTCAACGCCTCCTGCTACGGCGGCCGGGCCATCAGCGAGTGGCTCGAAAACAAGGTCCGCTCGGTGATGGACTACATGGAAGCGGGTATTGGTGGCGCCGTCATCGCGACCACGACCTCGCCCTTTATCGCGCGGACCATCAATAAATATCATCCCGACGTGGAGGTCCGCGCCTCCATCAATATGAAGATAGGCACCATCAGGGGGATGCAGTATCTGGCGGACGTGTTCGACAGCTACCACGTGCAACGGGAATATAACCGGGATCTCGACCATCTCCGAGAGCTTCGCGACTGGGCGGATGAGCATGACGGGAAACTGATCATGCTGGCGAACTCCGGGTGCATGATTCACTGTTCGGGGCAGGCCTTCCATGACAACATGGTGGCTCACGAGGCGGAGATCGACGAGTGCCGGAATGTGACGGACTGGACCGCGCACACCTGCTGGCGCTACCTGCAGGACCCCGACAACTGGGTCAGCGTATTGCAGAACACGTGGGTGCGACCGGAGGACATCCACCACTACGAGGACCTCTTTCCGGTGGTGAAGCTCGCGACGCGGATGCACGCGCGGCCGCGAGCGGTCATCGACGCGTACGCAAACCGGCGGTTCCGGGGGAACCTGCTGGACCTGATGGAGCCGGGCTTCGGGCCGGCCTTCGCGCCGAAGATTATCGACAACACGCGTTTCCCGGAGGACTGGTTCGAGCGCACGAGCACCTGCGACCGCCGCTGCCACAGGTGCGATTACTGCGAGAATGTGCTGGAGCAGGTGCTGGTGGAGTACGGGATGTGAAGCCGTTGCCTTTGGAGCCGTGGTCCGTTCGTCGTTGCCGCAGCCTGTGCCGTTGTCGTTCGCCGCTGGGCCTGGCAGGCAGCCGCGAAAGGGGGCAGAAATTTGAGCAGCGATATGTTGTGGGAGGATGACGAGTTCGCGGAGAAGTACAACCGCCTGACGCCGGACCAGAGAAACAGCGTTCACCGTTTTGTGGACCAAATGCTCACGAAGAAGGAACCCTTCGACTGGCGTCGATTGGCCGAAACGTGGCCGAACATCTGGGACGTGGTGGCCGAAGAAATGAACGGCTTCGAGTTCGAGGACCTCGTTGCGATTTTTCTGTCACTGCAGGGCGTCGAGTATGCCCCCAATCTCAAGCGGACTGCCGATAAGGGTGTTGATCTGTTCCGCGTGACGGCTGATGGCAATGAAACAATCATCGAGTGCAAGCTGAGACGAAGCAAGGACGTTGGTCCGGGGGTTGTTCACTCGCTTGCAGGTGCGTGCGACAGACATGGGCTCACCTGTGGCCGCATCTACACAAACAGAGACTTTACCCGAGAGGCACGCACGGCCTGCGCAGAGATTCGGGCATCAAGTTCGGTACAGGTAGGCCTCTTCAACGGCGCTGCCTTGCATAACATCGTGAGCAGTCCTGACGGTGACCGGTTCCTCGCACTTCTGAAAACGCCTAATCTCAACGGGCTGCAGGAGATGCTACGCGCAACAGGCAGGGGAGATCTCTACATACGAAACAGAACGAGTGACCAGTTCGAGTTCTGAACTGGTGAGACGCGGCGGTTGCTCTTTGCCCGAAACGGCTCTAACAGCGACGACAACAACACAGGCCGGCGCGGGGCCGGCCTCTCCATACCGACTCACGACGCACGGAGGCGATTGATGCTCACCGCAACTGACGTCAAGCAGGCTGCCAAATCCATGGGCGCAGACCTCGTCGGGATTTCACTGATGGACCGCTTCGAGGGCGCGCCGCCGCAGATGGACCCGCGTTACATCTTTCCGGAGGCGAAGGCGCTCATCGGGCTTGCATTCCGGATACCGCGCGGCTACCTGCGCGGGATCGAGGAGGGCACGCACTTCTACCAGTATCCCTCCATGGGCTATGCGAATATCAACGAAGTCTACGCGCCCATGGTCCTGCACGAGCTTGCCTGCATGCTGGAGGACCACGGATACGAGGGCGCGGTCTTCCGCAACACCGGCGGGCGCATGACCGTCTCCGACACCACCGGCGACCCGGATGAGCCCGCCGAATACGGGCGCAAGATCCGCTACTCGCGGCCGGTCGCCGAGGACCGCCCCGCGCCCGATGTCATGTTCCACTTTCGCATCGCCGCATTCTGCTGCGGCCTCGGCGAGATCGGCTATTCCAAGCTCTTCCTCACGCCTCAGTTCGGCCCCCGCCAGCGCTTCGCGTTCATGCTCACCGACGCGCCGCTGGAGCCGGATCCGCTCTATGACGGTCCGGAGCTTTGTGACCGCTGCATGGCCTGTGTGGCCGACTGTCCGGTGGGCGCCATCAGTGCCGAGGAGACTGTGAACGTGACCGTCGCCGGACGCGAGCTTGAATGGGGGAAGGTAGCCGAGTGGGACTGCTTCCACGGCTACATGGGCAGCAACCGCGAGATCAACCCGTTCCTGCCCGAAGATGCCTTTGACGGGATGCCCGAGGCAGCCGAGATTCTGGAGGGTGAGGCAGAGCTTGCTCCGCAGAAATCTCTGGAGGTTATGAGTATCCTGCGGCGCTATTACGGACCGTCCGCGGGATACAACTCTGCTGTCTGCGGCGGCCGAGGCTGCCTGCGGGCGTGCATGGTTCACCTCGAGGAGCGGGGAATACTGGAAAAGCAGTTCGAGACACCCTTCCGCCGCCGCACACCGTGGCGGCTGCCGACACGAGGAGATGACTGATCCCTCATGCTCACATCCGAGGACGTCAAGCAGGCCGGGAAAGCCATGGGCGCAGACCTGGTCGGAATCGCCGACCTCGACCGGTTCGAGGGCGCGCCGAAGCAGCAGGATCCGCGCTACATCTTCCCCGACGCGAAGGCCCTGATTGCGTTCGCGTTCCGGCTGCCGCGCGGCTACTTTCGCGGTATCGAGGAGGGGACCTATTTCGCCGCCTATGCCTCAATGGGCTACGGGGGCATGAATCTGGTCTACATGCCGGGCGTGCTGCGAGAGATGTGCTGCTTCATCGAGGACCATGGCTGGGAGGCAGCGCCGATTCCGAACAACTACCCCGGCACGAGTATCTCCTTCGCGACGCAGGAGCCGATTCCGGATCGGTCCCGTCCCGTGAGAGAGGGACTGCCATCGCCGGACATCCTTCCGGATTTCCGCGTGGCGGCGGTGGCCGCGGGCCTCGGCGAGATCGGCTACTCGAAGCTGCTGCTCACGCCCCAGTTCGGCCCGCGCCAGCGGATCGTGCTGATGATGACGGACGCCCCGCTGGAGCCGGACCCGATGGTGGATGGCGAGATCTGTGATCGCTGCATGGCCTGCGCGGAGGTCTGCCCGGGATCCGCGATCTCCACGGAGGAGACTGACGCGATCACAATAGCCGGGCGCGAGTACGAGTGGGGAAAGCTCGACACCCAGAAGTGCTCCATCGGCTACCGCGGCGGGAAGCCGTGGACGAACCCGTTCCTCGACCCGGATGTTGACCAGTCATCGTATGAGGACACATACGTCGGCGGAGCAGAGCTTGATCGCGCGACGAACTACGGTCGCCCGCACCACAACAACCCCGCAATTGGCGGCGCTCGGGGCTGTATACGCGCGTGCATGATGCATCTGGAGGAGACCGAGCGCATCAGCAACACCTTCAACAACCCGTTCCGCCGCAGGAAGCCGTGGAGGTTATAGCTTCAGGAGGGATATCATGATCGCTCGAACCATGTTGCTGCTTGTCCTGACGGCCGGCATCGCGTGTGCGCAGACGTGGCAGCCTGACCGGTTCCCGATCGGCTTCTGGGCCGGGCCGCCGCCCGATCATAATACGCTGGAGACGTGGCAGACGGCCGCGGACTGCAACTTCACCTTCGTGGGGCCGCGCGGCGGATTCTCGGTCGAGGAAAACCTGAAGATGCTCGATCTGTGCGAGCAGGCGGGCATCGACGTGATGGTCACCGACGGGCGCGTCGGCTGGACGATGACCGGCGTGCCCGGTTGGGAGGAGACGATCGGGGAGATTGTCGCAGACTACGGCGACCACCCGGCGCTGTTCGGCTACTATCTGCAGGATGAGCCGAACTATCAGTACTTCGAGGCGCTGGGGAAGATCCGCGCTCAGTTCGAGCGCCGCGACCCCGAGCACCTGGCCTACATCAACCTCTTCCCGACGTATGCGAGCGTCCAGCAGCTTGGCACACCCACCTACGAAGATCACGTCGAGCGCTACATGGAGATCGTGCAGCCCCGCGTGCTCAGCTACGACCACTACTGCCTGCTTCGGGATGGCGGCATCCGGCCCGACTACTTCGAGAACCTGGCAATCATCCGCGACGCGGCCCTGCGCCATGGTTCGGACCCGTGGCAGATTATCCTGTCAACCGAGCACCTCGCCTACCGTTCGCCGACCGAGGGCGAGATGCGATGGCAGGCGTACACCTCCCTCGCCTACGGGATGAAGGGCCTGATGTACTTCACCTACTGGTCGCGAGCGTCCCGCGAGGAGGACGGGCTCTACGCGATCGTCGAGTCGGACGGCACACCGGCCCGCCTGTACCCGATCATCCGCGACCTGAACGCGGAGGTCCTTGCGCTGGGCGACACACTGCTGGGATTGACTTCCACCGGTGTCTACCATACGGGCGAGATACCCGCTGGCGCGAAACGCCTGGGGACCGACGCAATGGTGCAACTGCCCGATGAACTGCCGCTGACCGTGGGAATGTTCGAAGACGCGGAGGGCACGCCTTACGCGATGGTCGTCAACCGTGACTACGATCAGCCGGTGGAGGTGCCGGTCACGTTCCTGCCGCATGTGACCGGCGTCGAGCAGATCTCGGCGGAAACCGGTGAGCCGGAGGCGCTTGAGCTTGCCGACCACGAGTTGACCCTCCAGCTGCGCCCCGGCGGCGGGAAGCTGCTGCGGTTGGACACGGAGTTCACCTATCCGCAGCCGCCGGAAGTCATGGAGCGCATCGACTTCCAGTTCGAGCAGGCCGGCGACGCACAGGGCTGGGGGCGACAGACCGGAATGAGCACGCCCGTCGTAGTGGACGGCGTGATGCGCATGACGATCACAGGTCGCGACCCGCACATCGCTCGCGGGATGCTGCGCGTTCCGCCGGACACGCATTCGGCGCTGACGGTGCGCATGCGCATCACGGGCGGCGCCGACGAGGCGCAGGTCTTCTGGGCGACGGCCGATGCGCCACGCTTCCGCGATGACAAGTTCATGAACTTCCCCATACAGCCGGACGGTGAGTGGCACGAGTACACGATTCCGGTCGGCGAACACGAGAAGTGGCAGGGGCAGCAGATCGTGGCACTGCGCCTGGACCCGAGCGTCGGCGAAGCGCGGGGCGAGACCGTCGAGATCGACAGCATAGTGGGCCAGTAGCGCGAGCGAGATCAGGCAATGGCCGGACACGTCTGGACGTGCGTGACAGACGGTGCCGCGTTCGCTGCGCGGGATGGCGCGGGGCTGCCGGCGTTCGAGGAAACACTCTCGGGCAACAATGTGCAGCCGGATGTGTGGCGCCTCGACGGGGTCTGGGAGCCGTCGGTGAGCCTACAACCCCAGATCAGCGAGCGCCTTCGTGAGGTTCGCGAGTTCGTCGAGCGTGTCTGCAGCCATCTCCCGGGCAAGGCGCTGCAGGTCCTCGCCCGTGTCAATGTCGTATCCGGGCTGGAGATACGTGGTCGAGAGATTGACCGCCTCCAGGGCGGCGACCGTATCGTCGAGGGCTTCCGCGGTGCTCCACCGAACGCCCTCCAGTCCGCCTTCGGGGAGTGCACCGCGTACTGCCATCAAATAGTAGCCCCCATCATCACACGGCCCCAGCACCACCTCGCTGTCGTTCAGCGCATCGAAGGCCTGCCCGATGCGCTCAGGCGGCATCTGCGGGCAGTCCATGCCGATGAAGACAGTGCGGTCATCGGGCCCCGGCTCAAGATCGCTCAGCGCATGCTCCATTCGTTCCCCGAGATCCGCTCCGCGCTGTTCAATCAGCCGCCAGTCGGCCGACAGCGCGGGAGTGAACCAATCCTTCTCATCTGTGTACGCCAGCACCAGGCGCGGAGCACTCTCCAGCAGGCGCGATGGCACACCTTCGCACAGCGCGATCGTGTCTCGCAGCAGCGCCTCGGCGATGCGCGCTGCCCGCGCAGGTCCGATCTCTTCGGCAAGGCGCGTCTTCGCCCGACCGGGCAGAGGGGGCTTGGCGAATAGAACCAGTCTCCGGGTCATGATCATCGCACCTGCGGATAGAA
>CAZAHB010000111.1:0-18190 GCA_964484945.1 uncultured Armatimonadia bacterium
ACGGCGGCCGCACCTGGCAGGAAGGACACCAGACCCTTGACGGCTACTCCGGCGCCCTGCAGGACATCATCGTGACAGACTCGGGCGCGGTTGTCGTGCCCGTCGAGTTCTATATTGACAACCCGGGCCGCCACGCCACGCGCACCTGGCGCAGCACCGATGACGGAGCGACCTGGGAGCCGAGCAACATCATCGACCTCGGCGGCCACGGCCATCACGACGGCGCGATGGAGGCCACACTCGCGCAGACCTCCGACGGCCGCCTGATGATGCTGATCCGCACCTCTCTCGACCGCTTCTGGCGCGCGTGGTCGTTCGATGACGGCCGTACCTGGCGGCAACTTGAGCCCACGGAGATCGGCGCCAGCAACGCCCCCGGCTACCTGCTCCGTCTTGACAGCGGGCGGATGGCGCTGGTCTGGAATCCGCTCAGTCCCGGGTACGATATGCGCTCGCTGGAGGAACTGGCCCACGAAGGCCCGCCGCACAGCCAGGGGACCGAGGTCCCGTGCAACGGCTGGCGCGATTCGCTGGTGATCGCGCTGTCCGAGGATGACGGACGGACCTGGGGAGAGCCGCGCGTGCTGGCTGAGGGCCCGCGACTGTGCTACCCGCAGGTGCTCGAACGCAGACCGGGCGAACTGTGGGTAAGCTTCGTCGCCGGCGGTGACTGGAAGAAAAGCCTGGTCCGTGTCAGTGAGGAGGACCTGCTCACGCCGCCTCCTGAATCAGGCGAGGCAGTGATGACCATCGTGAGTTTCGGAGACTCCACCACAGCTCCCCGCTCGCGCGTGGCCACCTACTCCTCGCAGATCGACTGGGCGATGGCGGACGAGGGCACGCCGGTGGAGGTCATCAACGCGGGGGTTGGGGGGAACAACACCGCCATGGCCCGCCAGCGCTTCGAGGAGGACGTGCTGGCGCATGAGCCGGACCTCGCCATCATCCAGTTCGGAATCTGCGATTCCGCGGTTGATGTGTGGAAGAGCGCCACAAAGTCGCGGGTTCCGATCGATGACTACGAGGCCAATCTCCGCCACTTCACCGAAGCCCTGCAGCAGCAGGGGGCGCAGGTCATCCTGATGACCCCGAACCCGCTACGCTGGACCGAGAAGCTGCTCGATCTCTACGGCAAGCCACCCTATGACCCCGAGGACCCGGACGGCTTCAACACGTTCCTGCGCGACTACGCAGAGTGTGTCCGCAAGGTCGCCGAGCGCACCGGCGCCACGCTTGTCGACTCATTCGCGAGGTTCGAGGACTACGGTGGCGGCGAGGGCAAGTCCGTGGATGACCTCCTGACAGATGGCATGCACCCGAACACGCTCGGGCACACGCTGGAGGCGAAGATGCTGCTCGAAATCATCAGGCCGATGGCCGCCGAGAGGAAGTGACGCCATATGCCGGCAGCCTCGGACGCCCGCGACGCCCTGACCGACCGCACCATCCTGGTAGTCCCCTACTGTCACGCCGACTGGGCGTGGACGCACTCCCGGCGGTGGCACGAACTCCGCTACGTCCTCGCCCTCGACGAGGTCCTCGACATCATGGCCGAACAGGATGACGCGGGAATCGAGCCGGATGCCCCCGAGGCATTCCGCTGGTACACGGACTGCTTCCGCACGCAGATTGCGCCCTTCATCCACGCGCGACCCGAGCGTGTGGGCGAACTTCGCGAGCGCGTCGCCGAGGGCCGCATCGCGGTCTGCGGCGGATACGCGAACGTGCGTATCAACCACGTTCCCGGCGAGACATTCATCCGCTCGATCACCCTTGGCCGAAAGCAGTGGCGCCGGCTGTTTCCCGAGGCCGACCTGTCGGTGCACGCGGACACGGTGGATGTCGCGGTCGGCCACCCGCAGACGCCACAGCTTCTGGCGCTCGCCGGATACCGCTTCCTGCGCTTCTGGCGCCCTGAGGAGGCGCTGAATGCGAAGGGAGTGCCGCATCAGTTCATCTGGCAGGGCCTCGACGGCACCGAGATCCTGGCCGCGCGTGGCAGTTACGGCGGTATTGCCCGGGAGGGGTATGCGCCCGATGACTTCGAGGACCGCTGGGAGGAGGTCGTCGGCCACTGGTGGAGCGACGTGCTGGAGTACAAGCTGCAGCATGCGCCCGTGGATATCCTGTGGCTGAATCGCGGCTGCGACGACGCCCGCCCGTTGCGGACGCACGTGGCGGCTGACACGCCCCTCGACCTGCCCGGACTTGTGCGCGAGTGGAATGAGCGGGAGACCTCGCTGATGCGCTTCGCCACGCCCGACGAGGCCTTCGCGCTGCTGCAAAAGCAGGCGGATGATCTGCCGACACACTCAGGCACGCTCGATCCGTGCGATGTCGCGTATAACGCCGCGTGGGGTGGCGCTCACGGTCTCTGGCGATTGCGGCAGCAGGCAGCGGATGAGATCGGACGGGCGGAGATGCTGGACGCGCTGGTCGCCGATGGCGCCAGCAGTCACAAGACATTCGACGACCTGTGGCGCGATGCGCTCCTGTGTTCGGCACACGCGACACAGTGGCTCTTCGAGGACGACTTCGCGCGGCTCCACGCCATCGCCGAAAGTACGGTCACGCAGGCGCGGGAATCGCAGCAGGCATCGCTGCGCTCCCTCGCCCGGCGCGTGGATGCACCGGAGCGGTCGCTGAGCCTACTTGCTAATCCGCTCCCACGCCGGCGCGAGGTGACGGTTCCGCTGATGCTGACCTTCGTGCGCGGCGATGAGGACGGCGCGCCCGAGCCGATGCGGCTTGTTGACGCAGAGGGGAACGAAGTCCCCTGGCAGCTTCTGCGACCCCTCAGCCACGCTGGCGTTACCTGGGAGCTTGAGGCGCTCGTACGCGCCGAGTTGCCCGCCGGTGGCTGGACGTCGCTGCACTGGGAGCCCGAGCAGCCGACCGAGCAGCCGTGGCCGCTGCCGCCCGATGAGGCCACGTCCATTGCGACCGACCGGATGGCGCTCGAGTTCGACCGCGGGCGGCTTATGCGCATCATCGACCAGCCCGCCGAGCGATCGATCGAGGCGCCGGATGCGACACCTTTCGGGCACCTGCGCATCTACGACGTGGACACGACGGCCCGGCTGCACGTGGGTGCGATCCTCGGACGAACGGACGTCGTCTGGGACCGCTGGCGCGTCACCGAGGCCGGTCCCTTGCGCCGGGCGATGCGCTGTGAGGGCATGATCGGCGCCTGTGAGGCAGCGATGGACGTGCGCCTCTACGCGGGCGAGCGCCGGGTGGAGTTCGCGGTCGAGGTGGAGTGGGACGGTCGCGGCGGCTTCCTGGCAGCGCACATGCCGCTGGCCGAAGAGGGCGCACTCTCCGCGGACATGCCGTTCTGCGTGGAGGACAAGCCGCTCGCCGAGGAGCCCTGCGTCGGTATCGAGCGCACGCGCAAGGGCATGTTCATCGCCCGCAGCTTCGTGGATCAGGTCACCGACGAGGGATCGCTGGCATATCTCTCACACGATGGCGACCGCTGGCACATCCATGATCGCGAGCGCGGTGAGCTTGCGCATATCCTGATCAACTCGGTCGATGAGCCCTACGCGAAATGGGAGGATTCGGTGAACTCCACGATGCGCGGGATCGGCCGCCACCGCTTCACCTTCAGCATCGCGCCACATGACGGCGACTGGCGCGAGGACGCGCTGTGGCAGCTCTCCGAGAACCTGCGCATGCCCGTTCTGGAGACGGTTCCCACTCCCGGCGGCGACCTGCCGGCGTCCGGGGCTTTGCTGGAGGTCTCTCCCGACAGCGTCGCGCTCTCGGCATGTCACAACGATGGGGATCGGATGCTGGTGCGCATCTTCGACACGGCCGGTACGGGCGCCGATGCGCAGATCACGCTCCCCTTCGAGGTCGCGGAGGCGACACTCGTGGACCTGCACGGAGAACCGCTGGCGGGCACCGGCGTCGAGGCGGACGGCCGGGCCGGCTCGCTGGAGCTGAATCCGTGGCAGATCGCGACGGTCGCGGTTGCTGAAGCAGTCTCCTGAGCACCGTTCGCTCTGCGGTGGCGCCCGGCCGGGCGTAGCTCGCCGGAGGCGTTACCTGAAGATGCGCCAGGCGGAGCTTTCGCGAACACCGGCGCCCTCACCACCGTCAGCCACACCAATAGTGTGCGTTTCCAGCGATGTAGTAAGGAGAGCTGATTACTGGTGTGTTTCACGGGCAGGGCCATCCTGTTTACGGCCGCCGCAACATGTACGGTAGCGTTGGCGCAGGACGATACGGATCTTCTGACGCTGTACGAGTTCTCCCAGTCGTCTGATGCCCGGCAGTGGCGCACGATCAATGACACGGTCATGGGCGGGGTCTCCAGCAGCAGCTTCAATACGTCCGGAGACGGTATCGGTGTTTTCACCGGCTATGTTTCGCTGGAGAACAACGGGGGCTTCGCGTCGGTTCGCTCCCGAGCGCAGTTTCGTGATCTGAGCGACTGGACGGGGCTTGCGCTGCGCGTGCGGGGCGACGGGAGGAGCTACAAGCTGGGCCTCAAGAACGATATGAGTTGGAACTCCGTCATGTACCAGGCCTCATTCGAGACTGTCGCCGGTCAGTGGACCGAGGTGCGGCTGCCCTTCAAGTCGTGCTGCACGCCACAGTTCCGGGGTCGCGATGTCCCCGACGCGCCGGCCCTGGATCCCTCGCGCATCCTTCAGATCTCTCTGCTGATCTCCGACAAGCAGGAGGGACCGTTCGAACTGGAGATCGACTGGATCGCTGCCTACAAGTAGCCGCGAGTCCCGGGTGCGACCGGATTTTGTAGGTAACGGCAACGACAACCTCCCCCGCCCTCTCCCGCCCACGGGCGGGATCGGGCACCCCCTCCCGCACTTCGCGAAGCGAAGTAAAGGCAGACGCCACCTCTCGGCGGGAGGGGGAGGTAGTTCTCGTGGTCTATGGACCGCCAGGGGAAGCCTTTGCGCTCACAGTTGTGTGCTCCCCCTCTCCCGCCTGCGAGACGTCGTTTGTCGAGCAGGTCCCAACCCCGAAGGGGTCGGTGAGGCCGTCGTAAGCCGCTGACGCGGGCAACCCACAAAATTCGGTCGGACCCCGAGTCCCGTCTCACGTTGCCTTCCTCGCTGCCGTACGCTATCATGCCGCTCGGTGCAATCAACCCGGTGCCACGGACTCGTGGCGCCATTTTCTTTGACGCCCCCGGAGTCACGCTCTCATGCAGTCGCGCCTGATTTTGATGGTGTCGGTCATTGTGGGCTCGCTGGCCATCGGCTACGCGGTCCGCAAGCTGCGCGTATTGCCCGAGGAGCTTTCGCCGAAGATCACGCGGTGGGCGATGATCTGGGTGCAGCCACCGCTGCTGGCGCTGCTCATCTGGGGCCTCGAGGCTCCCGGGTGGCGCGTCGCGCTTCTTCCGGTGATGGCCGCGGCCGTCATCGCGGTCATGTGGCCGATCGGAGCCGCGTGCGGTCGTCTGATGGGCCTCAAGCGCCCGCAGGCAGGGGCGTTCACCGTCGCGTGCATGTACTCCAACATGGGCCTGACCTACGGGGCGTTTGTCTGCTACATCCTCCTCGGCGAGCAGGGCGCGGCGCTGGGGATGATCTGGTGCATGGCCTTCATGCCCATGTTCTACACGCTCGGTTTCGTGGTGTCGCGCCGGTACGGGCACGACAGCCCGCAGACGATCCGCGAGACGCTCATGGACGCGCTCCGCGAGCCGGAGAGCCGCAATCCGCTGCTCGGCTTCGCGATCGGTGGCCTCATGTACGCCCTCGCCCCGGCCCGGCCCGAGATCGGCGCGGACATCGTGGACGTGATGGTCCCCGCCTCCACGGCCGTCTACCTCTTCGCCATCGGCCTCTCGCTGCGCCTCACCTCAGTGCTGACGTACTGGCGCGAGTGTTTCGGCATCGGGGCGGTGAAGTTCCTCGTGACACCGGTGATCGGCCTGTCGCTGGCGTGGCTTGCCGGGTACTGGGCGATGGAGGATCATACGCTGCTGAAGGTCGTGTTCATCCAGAGCACCACGCCAACGGCGATCATGGGCCTGATCCTCGCGCAACTGTTCGACCTCGACGAGCAACTGGCGAACGCGGCGTGGCTGACCACGAACGTGGCGGCGGTGGCGCTGGCACCGGTGATCCTGCACATAGCGGCAGGACTGTAGGAGGATCGGGAAGCGAGAACCGGGAAGCGAGAACCGGGAAGCGGGTACCGGGTACCGGGCAACGACGATCCGGTCAGGATGTGAGCGGTATGATGGTACTGATCGCAGCCGTCGCCGGAATTATCTTCCTGATGATCGTGGGTTACGTCCTCTTCGGCCCGCCACCCGGCGAGGACGAGGAGACCGAGTGGACGATATTCGCCACGCTCCTCTTCGGCGAGATGGACGGGGATGGGTAGCACCCAAATCGTGAGCATTTCCTATCGGAGTCGCTTGTAACACAAGGCCTTCCCCGGGTATACTACCAGTACAGAATTCCAGACGGGGAGGTCACGAGGATGGCTGACGCCGCAACCAAAGAATCCAGGGAAGCCAAGCAGTCTGTAGTTGAGGAAGGCGAAAAGCCTTCATATTACCCCGAGGGTGATCCGGCTTCGACCACTACGCCGGACTGGATCACGATCGGCCCACATCCGTCCCCGGCCAGCTCAACCAGTATCGGGCATTTCACCGAGGACGGGCGATGGTATTACGGCCCGGCGAATGACCGAGAAGATTAGGACAAGCCTCCTGCGGTTCCGCAGACCACGACGAGTAGACCTATGACGATTATGTACACGGCAGCCTTAAACCACTGGGCAGCCCTCGCCAGTAGTCTTCCTTTTCTGTATGCGGAGATTTTCAACACCATGTACGCCGCCACATACTGCGCGGCGAATTTCGCCTCAGCATTGGCACCGTAGGTATCAGCGTACTCAAACGCCTTGGTCGGTTGAGGAGGCAGGGGCGTTTCTCCCGCCAAGCGGGCATCGTTGGCGTACTTGATCGCTTGGGCCGCGCAGAAAACAACAGGTAGCGCCAGAGCCCCGAGCAACCAATGGGTCTGGGTCGCCGCCACGACAAAGCCCGCGGCCGATACTCCGGAGAAGGCCGTTCCGTAGTTGACGATGCTGTTCGCTTTCGCGTCCTCGCGCTCGATCGCCTCTCGGACGCGTTCGAACTGAGCTTCTGCGTAATCGGCGACCCACCCATAGTCGATCCCGGGTCGCGGGCCAAACTGTGCTGCGAAGGCTTGTGCTTGCGCGTACTGCCGTAACAAGAAGTCTGGGTCCTCGCGCAGCGAATGATCGCGAAGCTCGATAGCATTGAAGGCTACAGTGAGCACCAGTATGAGGAACGTGGTGCCACCAAACCAGATCGGGCTGTCCGGCATCAACAGCGTCCACGCTAACCACGTCAATCCAGCGATGGTGAACGCTGAGAACAGAATTCTCGCAACCAGGTTGGCTTTCCGCATCGCGATCCCCCTTCAGTACTGTCCGAGTTCCTTCACCATCTCGATCAGCGTACAGTAGTTCTCGAAGCTCACATTGTCCGGGATCGAGTGGTCGGAGTGGTAGACGTAGCCCCCGCCCTCCATCAGCACCGGAATCTTCGCTTCCACCTCGCGCTTCATGTCGTCGAGGTCCAGCATCTGCCGCACGTCGATCCCGCCATCGAGCGCAAGCTGCGGATACTCGCGCTTGAGCTTCAGCGGGTCCATCCCGGCCTTGATCTCCAGCGGGTTCAGCACATCCCACCCGATCTCCACGAAGCGCGGCACCAGGTCCATCACGTTCCCGCATGAGTGCAGCCAGCAGATCTTCCCACGCGAGGCGGCCCAGTCGCAGAGGATTTCGTGGGCCGGGCGGATCGCGTGGTCGAAGGCCTCCGGCGAGATCAGCAGGCCGTTGCGGTAGCCGAGGTCATCGGGGATGCGGATGCCGTCGAAGTCATAGCCGCGATCGAGCATCATGTCGCCAAAGTAGACCGCGCGCTCGGCCGCGAAGACCTGCATCTCCCGGCACCAGTCCGGATCGGTAACCAGCGCCATCAGGAAGCGCTCGGTCCCCACCACGCGATTCCCCCAGACGTCGTAGCCCGGCCCCCAGATGCCGTACTCGATGAACGCGCCCTCCTCACGCCACTTCGGGTAGTTCTCTTCGAGCATCTCCCAGTCCACGCGGTCCTCGGACGTGTCCATGCGCCCCTTCGCCTCGGCCCACGATTCGCGGTCCTTGATCCTGAAGTCGAGGAACTCCGGTACCGAGGCCCGGTGCTTCCAGCGGCGCGAAGTCTCGCCCCACGGGGATTTCTCGATGATGTACTCATCAGTCTCCTCGAGGACCCCCGCCTCGTAGCGCGGTGACAGGTCCGCCCGCACCCGCCTCCACGTATCGAATCCGAAGAACTCCGCTACGCTGGTATCCTCGGGCAGCCCCTCCTTCCGCCAGCGTTCGACGGTTGATGCCCAGGGGCTGTCGTGCATCGGAATGCGGTCCGGCTCCTCGCCGTTGATGACCGCGGTTATGCGTTCTCGCGATGTCATGTCAGGTGGCCTCCGTGTCTGCGTGGCGTTTGGTGCCGATTGTATTGTCGTTCGGAACGCCTCCTCGGAGCGCGGCGCTCATGCCGTTTGGCGTCGTTTGGAAAGGCCAGAGAGCGTGCGCTGCCGTTTAGCGCCACGCGATGCTGGCCCGGCCGTTGCCGTCGTCGTGCCGGGCAGCCGAACCCCGAGAACGACCGGGCCGGCGTCGCCGCCCTGGCAAACGGCGGCCAGGGCTGGCTCTCCGGCCCCTCCAGACCAGACGACTCACACAACTCTCTCCAGCAACTCCACGCACAGCATCAGCGCCCGCGGGGTGTGAAACGGGTCCTTGATCGGCAGCGGGATCAGGCTCAGCAGGCTCTCCGGGCGCTTCCCCTCGCGAGTAAGGCGCATGGTCCACTCACCGTGCTCGGGGACCGGGAAGTGCTCGAAGGTCCAGTCGAAGACGCGGTCGTGCCAGTCCAGGCACCACTGCTGCCGCGAGTGATACCAGCTTAGAAGCAGCGCGTAGAGCGTCTCGGTATGCACCCACCAGAACTTCCTCATCGCGTGCTCCCACGCCGGCTCTCCACCCCACTCACTGTCGAAGGCCAAAACGAGCCCGCCCCACTCCGGGTCCCACGCGGTCTCGGTGTGCCACCGCACACACTCCACCGCCTGCGCGATCCGTTCCGGCTCGTTGCGATGCTCGAAGATGTGCATCTGAAACCACATCGACTCGATGGCATGCCCGGGCACCACGACGCGCCCCTCCGGAATGTCTACCACTGAGCCGTCGAGTGAGGTGTACTCCAGCAGGCACATCTTCTCGGGGCGCCGGAAGTGGTCCATCACCTGCTCAGCGTGGTCGTACCCGGCATCCATGATCTCCTCGTCATCGAGAAACTTGCCCAATTCGTAGAAGACCGACGAGAATATCATCGACACTCCGTGCGCTTTCGTGCCCTCCGGCACCTCGTATGGCGCGGTGAGGTAGGAGCCGGGCTCTGCCAGCCGCTCCCGGGCCCTCTCATACGTTTCAAGCGCGATATCGATCGGCTCCTGCTCGCCGGTGGCCCGCGCGAACTCGGTCATGCCCATGATCGCGAACCCGTCGGAGTAGATGCTTGTCGGGCCCTCCACGACATCGCCATCGGCGGTGAGCCAGTAGTTCCACTCACCGCTCTCGTTGCGCCCGTGCTCGGAGACGAAGTCGTAGATGCCACGCGCCACATCCAGCCACGCATCACGCTGCTCCACGTGCGTGTACAGTCGTGAGAAGATGTACAGCGCGCGGAGTTGCGACCACATGTACTTGTCCGTGCTCGCAACGGACCCGTCATCCTCGATGAAGGTCAGGATACCGCCCTTCTCGCGGTCGATGGCATGCTCCATCCACCAGGGCACGATATCCTCGAGAAGCTGCTCGCGATAGAAGTCTCGCAGACCGGCAAGATCATCTGATGGTCGCATGACGTGCTCTCCCTCCCGGCAAAGTTGCACTACTGGGCCTCGGCCAGCATCCCGCTGACCTCAAGCCGCTTGATTGAGTTTGATGTATTGGTATCGGCCCCGGAACTGTTGATCATCGTGAAATGAACCCACAGTTCGGTCGCGTCCGCGAAGCGCTCGTCCTCGGACAGGTCGAACTCGATCGTCCCATCGTAGCGCCCGCTCTCGCTCTCTCGGCCGGAGGTACTGGCGGTCAGCAGCGGGCTCTCCCCGTCCAGCGACACGCCGATCTCGTTATGCGCGCTCAGACTGCGATGCGAGTAGCTCTCCACAGCCACCAACGCGTCCTCGATCGGCCGCTCGCTCGTGAAGTGCCAGACCAGCGACGCCTCCACGCGCTTGCCCTTCTGTCCGCGCACGCGCAGTTGGCCACGGTTCCATTCGAGGAACTGGCCGCCCTCGATCTGCGCCACGTGCATCGCGCGGGTGGACTCGAAGTCGTCCACGTACTCGAACGCACCGCGCTTGTTGTGTGGCTCGAGGCGCACCACGCGCTCGCCGGGCAGCACGTTTTGTCCGCTGATGCGCAGATCGTCGAGCCACGCCTTCTCGCCACCGCCGGAGAGCGTCAGTCGCACCCACAGATTCTGCCCCGCGAAATCGCCCACGGGCTCACCCGGCGCTGCGTCCTGCCACGTGTTGCCATCCGCTGACCATTGCACCGACGGATCGGCGCCGCCGTCCAGCCCGAAGTCCACCCTCGGCTCGCGCATCTCGAACGCGCTCCACAGGTGCCAGGTGAGCGTGGCGTCCGAGCCCGGCGACAGCTCGAGGCGCTCGCCGTGGTGGTCCCAGCGAGTGTTGAGGAACCCGTCGATGGTCGCGTCCTCTATCAGCTTCTGGTCCGAGAAGTCATCTGTGTACTCGAATGCTCCGCTCTCGTCCGCGGCCACCTCCACCGGGATTCCGTAGGACCACCGGGCGCTCGCCAGCGGCAGGCGCGATGTGTCCGTGACGTGGCACATCTCGCGAACGCGCATGAACCACCCGCGCCACCGGGCCAGTCGCGGGTCATCGGTGTCATTCCAGATGTAGGGGCTTCCCTTCATGCCATCCACCGCATAGAAGAACATGGGGACGTTGAACTCGCGGCAGATGTCCACCTGGTCCTGCGATGACTGGAAGTCCCCCACCGATGGGCTGGCGTTGACACAGTTGATGACCGGCAGGCCGGTGTGCAGATACTTCATGAGGTACTTCCGGAAATCCTGAGCGTTGAGCCTGTAGGGATCGATGATCCAGCCATCCGTCTTCAGCCCGGCCCGCGGCGTGGCGTAGGGCGTGAACCACTGATAGACCGTCAGGTCCGGGTAGCCTTCCTTGACGTGCTCGTACAGCCTGTTCTGGATCTCGAAGCCGTTGTTCCAGTAGATATTCTCCTCACTGAGGAAGACCACATCGATCAGGTCGAGAGGGAGCGCTTCGAGCAGTTCGTCGGTCTTCGCGAAATACTCTTCGATCGGCTCCTTCAGCGTTACCCGATCATACGTATACAGGCCGACCATGACGAACTGCCCACGCTCATCGGCCTCGCGAATCCACTCCCGATACCGCTCGTAACGTTCCTGCTTCGGGAACATCTTGAAGCACGTGAAATCACAGAACTCGAAATCCTGCCCGTAGATTCCCACTGTCGAGAAATCGAGGGCCTCGACGGCTGCAGCCGGTGCGGCGATGCTGCACGCGATCAGCGTCAGCAGAGCGAGTTTGAAGCGCACGGTAGTCCCTCCTTCGAATCACTTGCGTGTGAATCTCTCTATGGCAACAGGGGTACACCCCGTCCCTTTGTGCCGAATTGGACCGTCCGATTCGCGCAGCAAGGTGAGCGCTCAACGGCACCTCTGGTGCGAAATGGCGGACACGATTGCTTCGCTACTGTTTTCTTCGTGCCTCATCGCTGAGGGTTGTGTCCCTCCCCCATCTCCCGCCTGTCCCGCCCGCGGCGGGGCCAGGGAGAGGGGGGATCGAGGGGGGTGAGGTTGTTGTTGGCGCTGCTATCTATCCAGAACTGCGGCCGGGTTATCCCCGGTCAGCACCGGGTCCTCGTCCCCCGTCAGCACATCTGTCCCCTCCAGCACAATCGGCTCAAGCTCGCCCGAAAAGCCCAGGCCGAAGCGGAACCACGTCTCGACCGATCCATCCTCGGAGACCGCGTGGCGGTAATGCCGCCCGACCTGAGGGTCCGCCACACATTGCTGCAGCGTCTCGGTCTTTCCCGCCCAGCGCAGAAAGCCCCCCAGCAGGTCGCCCATCAGCCGCCGGTGTGACAGCCACGCTTCGGAGGCGCGATCCTCCTCCGGGTCGTAGCTGCGGTGATACGGGATCATCAGGCACGTGCCCTCGCCGTGGCGGAAGATGATACCCGCCTCGGACACATGCGCATCCGGATCGGTCACCTGCATCGGATACATGGCATCGCCGAAGCTGTAGGTCCCGCTCAGGCCCATCTCTTCAGCCCACCACCCTTCGGGCGTATACTCCAAGGGCCGGCGGTTGCGCTGCGCGACATCGTCGGCCGTGTGCAGGTGCCCGCCCGCCACCGGGAAGAGCGGGCAGCCCTCCGGCAGCTTCCACTTCCCGCGCATGATCACCGCGCCACCGTCCTCGATGAACTCGTTGATCCGCCGGTAGTCAAGCAGCCCCGGGAAGTGATGTTTCTCCGCAAAGCCCTGTGCATCCCAGAGCATCTCGCCCGTCCCGGGCGGGCCGGTGGTGTCGAGGATCAGCGTGTCGTAGCCGGACAGATCGACATCCCACGCCTCCCAGATCGGGAGCATGTCGAAATCTTTCAGGCACGTGAGCGACATCGGCAGCGAGTAGATGTCCGAGATCCGTGCGGAGATGATCAGCATACGCGGATGATGTTCGAAGGGCGGCAGCGTCTTCAGCCTGCCGAGAAGCTCCGTATCCAGCTTCCACTTCTCCGGCAGCGTGTAGTTCGCCGGACTGGACCAGAAGCCGATCACGTCATGGCCGGCCGTGTAGGGCGACGTGACCTGCTGGCGCCGCTCCTCGATGGTCGTCTGCCGGTCCTCGCCCATCCCGCCCCAGGTGATGTGGATGATCTCGTGATCCGGGTAGAGCAGCCGGAACGCCCGCTGCGTCATGTATCCGCGCCCGGGGTCACCGTATGCGTCGAGGATCACGCCGTCGAAGTGCTCGGCCTCCAGGTGATGGTTCGTGCGGGGATTCTCCCCACCCCACAGGATCCCATCCCAGGTGAAGGCCTTCAAATCGGGGTACGCCTCGTGGATATGCTTCGCGAACTCCACCTGCCCTTTCGACTGCAGTCGCGTGGAGACCCAGCGCTTGAACAGGTGCCACTGCCAGCGCTCCCAGTTCTCGTCATCCTCGAAGCCGAAGCCCACCAGTTCGCGGAAATCGTCCTCGTGCCGGATCACGTTCGGGATATCCGTCTGCCCGTAGTACTCCTTCTTCCATCCGCTCCAGAACGGGTGATCGTAGCAGCTTCCCTCATCCTCGAAGGTGAAGAAGTCGTCCGGGTCCTCGCGGTACTGCACATCCACCGCGAACTGCATCCCGGTCTCCTCCATCAGGTGCGCGCCGTAGAGATTCTCGGCACCGATGGCGTCAATCTCTGCGTCCACGACCTCCCGCCAGAAGTCCTCGCGCACCTGCTCATCGAGGGCGATGTTCGCGAAGGAGTACTTCGACCACGGATAGGGCATCCGCGGGCCCCACCAGATCTGCAGCACATTGCGCTTGCCTGCGGCCGCCAGTTCGGCCGCGCGCTCGCAGGTCAACTCCGGCACGCCCTCCTCGCGCATGATCTGCTGGAAGAGAACGTAATCCACCTGCGGCGCAGTGAGGATGCGCTGGTACTCATCCTCGCTGAGCCTGTCGAGGCCGTATACGATCACCGCGGTGCGGATATTCTCCGCCGCGGCAAATCCGACAGTTGACAGGACCATCAGAATGGCCAGCGTCACCGAAAGTCGCTTCATCAGTCTCACCTCGGCATCACGGTAACTGATGGAACCGGCATTTGTGCTCGAAAGGTCGTTGCGTTTGCGGTCCGGAGGTCGGGGCAGCCCTGCCCCGACGCCGTTCCGGCCGTCCAGAAAGGCAAATGCCTCTCAGCCCGGAGCATGGCTGACCGTCGAACGGAAACGCCCCACACCGTTGGGAAAGGTCAGCAGATTACGGCCCCTCATACCCCCGCTCGCGCAGGGCCGTCGCGATGTCCGTCCCCCACCCGATCGGCGGCTGGGGCTCGATCGGCACCGTCATCAGCATCTGCGCATCCGCGCCGTATGGAGCCTGGGCCAGGATCTCCCCGCCCGGCCCGACCGCCAGCGAGCAGCCGATGCACTTGCGGCCCTCCCACGGTCCCGCGTCGATCCGGCCCACATTGCTCACGCCGACCACCGTCACGTCATACAGCCGCGCCAGCGTGCTGAAAGATCGTCGCCAGGTCTCTCCGTACGGCTCCGCCTCGTTATCGTGATCGGCCGGGACCGCCCACGCGGCCGGCGACAGCAGCATCTGCGCGCCCATCCGGGCCATCGCATGCCCGAAGACCAGCGAGGTGCTGAAGTTGTCCGCGCAGATCGGCACACCGATCGCTCCCATCGCCGTCTGCGCCACCTCCAGCGAGTCGCCGACCGTGTAGAGGTCCTGCGCGATGTCGAGAATGTTGATCTTGCGATGCCGCGCGAGCAACTCACCGGTCGGGGAGATCAGCAGCGCGGTGTTGAAGATGTGCACTCCGGCGCGCTCGGTGATACCGGCGACCACATAGATCCCGGCATCGACCGCTGCCTCGGTGAGGCGATCGCCTGTCGGTCCCGGGACCGGTTCCGCCAGGTCCACCGCGCTCGGATGAGTCCAGCCCGCATCGAGCGTCTCCGGGAGTACGCAGATCGCACAGCCCTCGTCCGAAGCGCGCCCAACCATCTTTTCTGCCCGCGCGAGGTTCGCCTCCCGTTTTCCGCCCTCCACGAGCATCTGTCCCATTCCGACCATGAATCGCGCCACGCCTGGGCCTCCCGCTTGCGACCATTCTCAGAGCCATGGCCTGATGGGCCAGGCCAGTTGAGGACAGTTTGCCCGCTGGCAGGATGGATTCCTTCGTGTGCAGGCCCGAACGTCTCGTCCGGCGAAACGTGACCCAATACCCCCGGGAGGTGGCTGCAATGCGTTCGATGACGGCTGTGTTGCTCCTGTTGTGTGCTCTACCTGTCTCAGCGGCGGACAACCTGATCCCCAACGGCGATTTCTCCGCCGAACTGGACGGCTGGAGCCCCAACCGTCCGAAGACGGAGCCTGTCGTGGACACCGAGGTCTTCCACTCGCCGCCGGCGGCGTTACGCCTGCCCTCCGTTGCCGAGAAAGTCGGCATGCAGACACAGACGTTCGAACTGCCCCGGCCCCTGTCCAACGCGCTCACCGTCTCCGGGTGGGTGCGGGCCGACGCGGTTGATGAGGACGCATCGATCGGCTTCGATCTCCGGATCCTCCTTGATGATGGCACGGAGACGTGGTTCTTCCCCAATTCACTGCAGGTGCAACCCGATGACGTGGGCGAGTGGGTGCACAAAACCGCCACCTACGTCGCGCCGGCGGGTCTCAAGGTAGCCGCGACGGCCGCCTACTGCCTGAACTACCGCTCCGACGGGGCCACCGCCTGGTTCGATGATGTCACGTTGAAAGCGCTGGATCTGGCCGAACCCGAGCACGATGTCGTGGTCCTCTTCCGCGGCGAGCCAGACACCGGCGCAGCCGGCGAGGTCTCGGCCGCACTCGACGACGCCGGCATCGAGCACGATCGACTGCCCGCCGCCGCCGACGTAAGCGCCGCGAAGCTCGTGATCCTGCCCGAGTGGATCGAGGACGAATCGCTCTACTTCCGCCTGAAAGTCTTCCACTACCTCGGGGGCCGCGTGATCGTGACAGACCTCCCGGACGCATACTACGCCCGCGGCCTGGCACAATACTTCTGGAACGCACCTCCCGACTCGCTCGCCGCGCCGCTCGCGCTCAGCGAGGACGGCCGCGCGGCACACATCACCCGGATCGATGCGGTGGATCTGGATGACCTCACCGCCTCCCTGCTCTCCACCGAACTGGACCTTCCGGACGAGATCCCGGCGATTGACTGCGGTCCGAAGCCCCCCATCGAACTGCGTGATGGCGCCCTTTACGTCGGCGACGGGCCGCTGCTGTGGCGCGCCATGGGCACGTACCGCGTGGACGGATCGCGCACAATCGCCCAGCATGCCGCCAACTTCGCCCACTACGCCCGCGAGATCCATCTCAACGGACTGATCATCTACCTCGGCTACCAGACCGATCCAGAGCATCTCCGGACGGTCCTCGACGCCGCATGGGAGGAGGGCCTCCACGCGGTGGTCTGGATCCGCGGCCCGGCCGTGAGAGGCTACTCCGAGAAGCCGGTCAAAGACGAGTGGCTCCTCCGCTTCCTGCCACTGCGCAGCCATCCGGCCTTCCTCGGCTGGGAGATGGCCGACGACACGTGGGGCCGACACCTGCGCTACCTCGAGCGCACATCGGAGGTCATCCGCCGCTACGACCGTCAGAATCTGGTCACCACCACCGTGATGGACCTCCGCACGCCCGAGCGACTGCCCGAGGAGCGGTGGCAGGCGTACCGCCGGATCATCGACTACCCGCTCACCTACCTCTACCCACTGCAGAAGGGCGCCACCTTCGGCGGAAACGTGGACATTGAGGGCGGTTTCGAGGACGTCCAGCGCCTCGCCGAACACACCCGCGGGGTCTGGGGCGAGAACGTCTACATCCAGCAGTGGTGCCAGGCGCACATGCAGGGCTTCGCGTACCCGCGAACCGGCATCCCCGCGCGCTCCACGTACATGCCGTCGGCCGAGCAGCAGCGGCTGCTCACATGCACGATGCTTACCTCCGGCACCCGCGGGATCGCCTACTTCAGCACCTACGGACTCGCCGATCACCGCCTGGGGATGGGCCGGCGCGCGGAGCTTGGACTGCTCTGGGGCGAATTGAAGCCGGTGGAGGACATCCTCGCCGGGGGCGAGATCGTCGCCTGCGAGACCTCGGACCCGTCCGTGGAGGCGAAGGCATTCACCCGGGACGGTGAGACCGTCGTCCTGGCCGTCAAGCATGGCGAGCAGTACAACCGCTACGTCCATGACGCAGTCGTCGAGGACCTGTCGATCACGCTGCCTTTCGATGCGCCGCAGGGAAGCTCGTGCCTCAGCCTGAACGGTCCAAAGCCCGGACCGGTAGCCCTCGACGACCGCACGATCCGCCTGGCGGAGTTGGACCTCAGTTCGGCGGTCCTCATCACCGCCGACGAAGGGCGCGTCTCCTCCCTGCGCGCCGGGCGCGAGCAGTGGGCGCCACTGTGCGCGCGCCTGGCGATGACCGCGATGGCCGACACCGCTGCAAAGCTCACCACCGTGGCCGACCACATCGGCCCTCTCGCCGATAATACCTTCCGGGAACTGGTGGAGGCCGGAGGCGCTGAGTTCAATGCTGCCATGACCGCGTACCCCGACAATCCGGAGGCGGCCTGGCGCGCATCCCGCCTGGCGTTGCGTCACTGGCGAGAGGCGCGGGCGTACGCCATTCAGCAGGCGGAGGCCGAATACGAGCGCCTCGGACTGGAAGAGGAGGTGCTGCCGCTGCTGAATATCTATCCGGCGCTGCCGAACTTCGCGCATCGCTACCTGGCGGCCGATGAACCCGACTACCGCGCAATGCATGACGAGATCATCTCCTCGCTGGAGAAACTGGACTTCCTCGTGCGCGAGCCCACCGTCGAGGCCGAGGGGTAACGCCTCACACCATCCGGAGCGCAGACCGTATGCAAGAGAAGCTCTCGCGCGGTCTCCGGCCTGTGCCTCTTTCTCACAACGACGGAGACGACGATGCCGGCCCCGTTACATCGCCACCTGAACCAGCACGCCGAGCAGTGTTCACATCCAAACTGTCGGTTGACCCGGAACGTCTAACAAAATGAGGAACGAAATCGCAAAGTATTTCCGAAAAACCGCCGGGAGGTGCCCCGCGAGTGTGCAGAGAATATGAATACGACGATTCAAAATCTTACGGAGGTGGTACGATGCGACGTGGTTCAAGGAAAGGGTTTACCCTGATCGAGTTGTTGGTCGTGATCGCTATGATCTGACTGTTGAAAAAGTCTTGATTCGCGCCTCGAATTGAGAGGTCCTGGG
>CAZAHB010000112.1:0-18114 GCA_964484945.1 uncultured Armatimonadia bacterium
AGCGCGCTCAGAAGCCGGAGGAGGCCGGTGCTGACGACGCCGCCGACCCCGGTGTGATTGGTGACATCTCGGGGACAGACGACGACACCCCTGCTGAAGACGAGGAGAATGGTGCCCCGGATCAGCCGCCCTCGCGGCGCCGGCGGCGCTCCATCACCATCGGCTGCCTGCTGGCACTGCTCGGGGCCCTGGCCGGCGGTGGGCTGGCATTCTGGGTCGGCTGGAACAGGGCGCGGGAGCCGGTTCGGCCTCAGGAGCAGCCGGCAACCGCCGCCGAGCAATCCGCGCCTCCACCGGCGAACCGTCTGGTGTTCGCCGCCACTCCCCGTCGGCCTGACGCCACGCCTGATATCATCAGCGCCGAGACCGACGTCATCTACTGCTTCTATGACATCAGCCGCATTCCCTCGGATGCCCCACTGGATGCGACGTGGAGTCACGAGGGAGAGTCACTGGGCAGCCTGCCGATGAAGCAGCATCAGCCAGACGAGGACGTTGACTACGCGCGGGGGCGTTTCGCGGTCAATCCCCCTGATTCCGGTGAAGGCTTCCCATCCGGCATTTACGAGGTGGAGGTCACGTCACCGGACTATCCCGACGTGACTGTGACCGGAAGCTTCGTGGCGCTCTCCCGTGGTGCCCAGATTCTTCAGGGCGGTGGTGAGCCCGACGGTCCCCCCGTCATTCGCTCGCTGCAGACCGCTACCTCCGTGACCGATGAGGGCGAACCTGTGGGGCGCGCGACGTCCTTTCCTGCTGACGTTCAGCGCATCAGCGCTCTGTTCAAGTTCAGTGGGATCCCTGCGGGGAGTGTGCTCACGGTCCGCTGGCACTACGAGGGGCGCGAACTGACACGGGCCCGGTCGGAGATCGCGGTCACTGCCACGGAAGGCTGGTCGGAGGCGTGGTTGGAGACCGGTGAGGACCAGGACCTCCTGCAGGGCCAGTATCGCGTCAGCGTTCACTACGGCCAGGAGGACAGGGCGCTGGCCACGACCAGTTTTGACATCATACCTGCTGAAACCGCCGAAGACGCGCCCTCCCCCACGTCACGTCCCGACGACCCCAACTGAGCGGGCTGGGGGCATCCCGCCCGCCGCCGGCGCTGCTCTCGGCGACCGAACCAACGCGCTTCACGCTCGTGCTTCGGTCGAACAGATCGACGCCTCCCTGACTGCCGTGCCCTCACTGCAGCGATCTGCAATTGATGCTCCTCGGGCAGCGCGCCCCGGGCACACGGCCTGTCGCATATCCGAAAGGATGCTTTTGCCCGCCTGGTCACCGATACGAGCGGCATTTTCTCACGCGCGCCCGCCCGAGCAAGCTTTGTATAAGTTCTGGCGCGAATCCCTATACTGCAAGCCCTGCTCTCCAGGCGCCCTGGTACAGAACCACCCGCTCTGGGGCTCAGCCGTCCCGATCTTCCTCCTGTTCGCTCAGCCGCACGTAGCTGCGTGGCGCCCGCGGCGCTATCTTCGATAGCAGACGGTCGAGGTCTTCGGCATCATGGTAAGTAATATGGATACTTCCTCCCCCGCTCGATTTTGGGATGACAGCAACTTTCGTCCCAAGGTTCATGCGGAGGCGCTGGGTCACTTCTTCGATGTGTGGATCTGTCAGTTCAGGCTCAGAGGTATCCTCTTCCGGCTCTTCCTCCTCATCCTCGATGGCCTGGGGTGGCTCTTTCACCAGGGCCTCAGTCTCACGTACCGTCAGCCCCTCTTCCTCGATCCTCTCAAACAACTCGTACATGCGCTCTGGCATGTCGCTCAGAGACAGCAGCGCGCGTGCATGGCCCTGGGAGATGCGATTTTCGGCAAGTGCGCGCTTAACCTCCTGCGGCAGATCCAGCAGCCGCAGCATGTTCGCGATGCTGGAGCGACTTCTTCCCAACTGTTCGGCTACTTGATCCTGCGTCAATCCAAACTGTTGCATGAGATGCCTGAGCGCCATAGCGGTCTCGATTGCGCCCAGGTCATCGCGCTGGAGGTTCTCCACCAGCGCCAGCTCCAGCATCTTCTCTTCATCCGCCTCGTGGACAATACACGGAATCGTCTGCAGGCCTGCCCGTTGCGCGGCACGCCAGCGCCTTTCGCCCGCAATGATCTCGAACACCTCGGCATCATCGGTCCGGCGCACCACAACGGGCTGCACGACGCCATGCGTCTCAATCGACAGCGTCAGTTCCTCGAGTGCCTCCTCGGAGATGCTCTGGCGCGGCTGGTAGGGGTTCGGCTCCAGCCTGTCAAGCTGTACCTCCAGCACAGCTCGGCTGCGCGCCAGCGCTTCACCCGATATCAGTTCACTGAGCCCGCGTCCAAGTCCCTTCTTAGCCATTCTCAAAAACCTCCCAGTAAAGCCTTCGATACGCAGCAGAACCGGGACAGTGCTTGTCGTACACGACTGCCGGCAGTCCATGGCTCGGCGCCTCCGCCAGCCTGATATTGCGGGGCACTTTTGCCTGAAAGGTGCGTCCCGGAAAGTTCTTTCGCACCTCTTCTGCCACTTCCTCAGCAAGATTCGTGCGCGCATCGTACATCGTCAGGATTGCGCCCGCCATGGTAAGCGACGGGTTGATCTCCGCCTGAACCATCGCTATGACGCGGAGAAGCTGCGTCAGGCCCTCCATGGCGTAGTACTCGCATTGCATCGGTATCAGGACCTGGTCGGCCGCTGCAAGGGCATTGATTGTCAGGATGCCCAGCGATGGGGCCGTGTCGATAAGAATTATATCGTACGCGTTCCGAACCGGCTCCAGCGCCCTCCGCAACCGCGACTCTCGCGCAATCGCGTTAGCAAGCACCATCTGCGCGCCTGCAAGATCGAGTGTGGCAGGCAATACGTCCAGATTCGGGGTCGATGTCGGTTGAATGACCTCGTCGGCAGCCAGCTCTGCCCCCTCGGAACAGATGAGGTCGTACAGACACTCGTCGATCTCGTCTCGTTCGATTCCCAGACCGCTGGTGGCATTCCCCTGGGCGTCGGTGTCAACAACAAGCACCGACTTACCTTCAAGCGCCGCCACCGCTCCGAGATTGATAACCGTTGTCGTCTTTGCGACCCCGCCCTTTTGGTTCACCACAGCAAAGCATCGAGCCACCGGAGAATCCCTCCGTACACCATAACAGGCGCCAGATCATCTGGAACGCACGCCCATGTATCCCAAAAAGGCTTTCCATGTGTGGAAAGCCGGAGTTATCTCCGATAGAGAGTAAGCACCAGATCCGGCACCACGGTTTCCACGGTGCCGATAACGGTCACACACTGCCGAGGCTCAGTGTATTGCGTGTTTGCCTCGCTGTGCCAGGCGCCGATAAGCCCGCCCGCCCGTACCGCGGAGCGAGCAAGTTCGAGCGCTTCGTCTGCCTCCGCCAGCGCTCGACACACTGCGAGGTCACAGCATTCGTCCAGTGCTTCGATATCCGCACGAACTGCGCTCGCGTTGTCGAGACCCATGCGGGCGATCAGCATCTCACAGGCAGTATACGCTCTTTTCGCCCTGTCCACAAGGAGAATCTGCCACGTTCCTGAGATTAATGCCAATATTGCCCCTATCGCACCGTTGCCGGCCCCCAGATCACATGCGTCAGCGATCTCTTCCTCCCAGACCTCGCGAAATGCGAAGAGCGCCAATGCGGGCCCCATCCCTCTTATGAGTGCCTCGGCAGGGTCGTCGTACTGGGACAGGCCTGACGCCATGGCCTCTCGCGCGAGCCACCTGGCGCCGGAGCGGAGCGAGGAAATGTCCTCAGTGGACAACGACACTCCGACGTGCTCCGCTGCGCTCACGAATTGCGCCATCGCCTCTTTCATGTGTTGCATCTTCGGCTCAAACGCCCTGGACACCTCCCTGGAGGGCCAAATGTTTCACGTGAAACATTGATCAGGTGCACAAAAAGGCGCGTCTGCTGGCGTAGTTTTCCTTGCTCTCATGCGAGGCAATCACGGGCAGGCAGGCCCGCAGGCCGAGATGCTGAAGCCGCAATGCGCAAAGTACAATCGTGTCGCCACGCGTTCGGCGTTGCGCAGCCCATCTGTCGCTTCTCCCCCGCACACTATATGGACGGGCTGTTTGTCGGCGGAGGCCACTACAACCCGATCTTCTCGCCCACTAACTGCCGTGGCCTCAAAAACAGACCCATATACCGTCCTCGAGCCCCTTTCTCGTCGAAATGTTTCACGTGAAACAATCAGGCCCGGGTGTTATCCAGCCCCGTGCGTTGTCACGTCATCCGTACGCCGCGAAAGCCGCGGCTCCCGGGCGGCCGCCCGGATGCAGACTGCACCGTGATAACTTTCCACGCCGATACTTCGGCGCCTGCCCCCATGCCTTGTCTTTCAGGACGCGCTCAATGTTTCACGTGAAACATTTTGACGGAAGCGGCCACTTTTCAGTGCTGTCGCGCGTTGTTTCACGTGAAACATTTTGGATTTTGTGATTCGCGACATCTGCATTTCGCCGTGCCATGCGGCAGGTGGTCGCGCAAGCGAAAGAATGATGGCCCGGTACGAAAGCCTGACCAAGCAAACAATAGAGAAGGCGGGGCTGATGAACCAGGCGTAGCGCCTGTCGGGTCTGAGACGGTGCTCTAACAGCAGTCGTCCGGGGCGCGGAACTACCGCCACGCCGCTAGAGCGACCGAATGCGCGCGCCCCCGCCAGTTTTGTGCTTTCGGGACCAAATGTTTCACGTGAAACATTGAATGCCCTTCTTCGGGGCGATGCCAGAGTGCTGTAACCGGAATTAAGTTCCATACGGCCATTCAACCAGTGGCGCAGTCTTTGTCGGCAACGAACCGGCATGCGTGGCCTCCAGTCCGAAGGTCACGACGCCGACTGCGTATTCAACATTGCGAATCACGCGCAGCCGGCCCCGTTGCGCTCAACCCGACCGATGGGGGAGGTAGGCGTCACTTTGGGCTCCCCCATCACGCCTGCCGACGTCCCCCTGGACCACTTGAGCGAGTGATCGCGAAAGGTCGTCTTTATCGCCTGTTTGATTGGGGATTAAGGCCGCAGGGGGAAAAATGGCGGGGTCATTTGCCACTTCTCATAATGTTTCACGTGAAACAGTTTTGCCCAATGGAGATCCGCGCCTGTGGTTCCAGTCACAGGCCATGCTATGTCTTCCCGCGGGGTCGCGTGCACCTGACCATCGATTTGAACCTGGGTTCGGTGTCGTCCGGCACTTTCAGTGCGGTGTGTGCGTTTTCATCTCGTTTGACCGAAAGGCAGCAGCGGCCGCCACCGAGGCATGCGAGGGCTGGTCCGATTCTCGTGCAAAGGGCCCGAAAGAACTCGACGGCACGTGGCGTGAGACGTATCGGCAGGCGCCACCGCGCCCCTCCGGGCCACGCTTTGCTTCTGCGGGCCTTCAGTTCAGCCCCTTCATTCGTGGGAGGCGCATTACACTTCGATGATTAGAGTGGTCACGCCAACGAATACGGCTCTCGCGGCCCGTCTCGAGCAAAAACTCCCCCGACCTTTGAACGGCAACCTTTGCTTGCGCGAAGCGCTCGACATCCCGGGCAGCCCACTCGTTCGCGGGTTCAGGTCGGTTTCTGGCGCTCTCCGTGACAAATGGTGGGAGGCCCACGCCATCGCTGGCTGCCTGCCGCTGTTGAAGACGACGAAACGCTTCGGATCGACACGTCTGCGCACCAGGCGGCTCGCCCGCGTTACTCAATCGTCAGAGGACGACCCTATTGCAGACAATGTTTCACGTGAAACATTGTCCACCGCCGGCCGGCGGGGCCTGAGATCCCCGGCTCATGACATGAACGCACCGGTCTTCAGCGTCCCGCTTCTGTTCTCTCCATCGGCGCCGCACTCATCGCGTCTGAGGTGGTCAGTTGCATCTGCGTCACATCGGCATGAGGCGTCCCGCAGGCTAAACCGCGAAGTAGAGCGCGATGACGTCCAGATTGTCACGGGCAAATCGCTTCCTCACGTCCGGCAGTCGAATACTCCTGCCGCTGTTTGTAAACCGACACGTGACGCCTCTGTGGGACGTAGCGCTGATGCCTCTTTGGAGTACTGCTGTGTCGGGGCACTTGTGTCTGCCCGCGGCTGATCCGGCCGAATTGAACGGCATGCACGCTTTTGGCGGCGACCACTTTCACTATCCACGCTTTCCCCGCTGATTCAATCCTGCACCACACACGCATCCTGCACGATGCCCAGGTGGGGGGGGGGACTTGATCAAACGAGATGAAGAAACACACACCGCACCGAAAGTCCCGGACGCCATAGGACCGAGGTTGACATCGAAGTCCGGGCGCACGCCACCTTGGGCGATGGCAAAGCATGGTTTGCGAGTGGCCCCACAGGCCCTGGTCTCCATTGCGCAATAATGTTTCACGTGAAACATTATGAAAAACGCCAGCTTCCCATTCGGAACGGGGGAGAGGTGCGACGTCGAGTAATCAAGGCATCGGAGGACAAATCAAACAAGCGCAGGATCGCCGACCACCCGTGCAGGGCTTTCATCCTCTGAACCCGGATCCCGATCCCGGCGAAACAACCCATCCGCGCTGCATCGGGGACTCTCACGGGGCTCTCATCCAGGCATTTCAGTGCGTGCTCGCAGCATCTGTTGGAATCGGCCGTCAAAAGAAGCATTGACATGCAGTTAGCTGCCGCCAGATGACGGCAGCCCACAGCCCGTTGGCCACGTTTTCCTGGTTTCCGGCCAGCCATACTGGTCACCGGGCGCCGCTTGCGTCTTTCAATCCGGTACTTCGCCGTGGCCTTCCCTGATCTCTCCGCAGATACGTGATACAGGCTCTCGCGCAAGCGCTACCTCTCGCAATTGGCCGCATTGCCTTCACATCGCAGCCGCGCAGCGCCCGAACTGGACACCGCCGCTCTCTCAAGCTTTCTCTTTCCAGGCCGTCACGTACGGACTGACGTAACCTCCTGCACTGATTGGTGGCCCAAGCTCCAATGACCACATACTAATGCAGGCCGCGGGCGATCGCCGATTATCGAAAGTTGCGACTCGCGCCATTCGGTGATTGGTTGCTGGATGATCTGTTCCGCGCAAAAATGTTTCACGTGAAACATTTTTCAGCACTCCCGGATGCGATAGCTCATTCACAGGCCGAGGATGGGGGAGACGCCAGGTTCGTTTTGGGACGATCGAGGCCGTAAGACCCTGCGTTCTTCGGAGGCACTCTGATCTGGTCGCGCTGCAACCTGCGAGCGGCGGGCCATCTCCATCCTCTCGTCGCCATGCTGAGGGTCGCGTGCGCTCATGAGGCTACAGACCGGTGCGAAAACGAAATGCCCCATGACGGAGACCATCTGCACCGCCACGCATAGTCTTCCCGCCCGTACCGTGTCTAGTGCTGTCTAGCTATTTATCCTCAGCTTCCACACACTTTTCCACAATGCACCCTATGGCGTCCGAACGGCTCTCTGTCGCGCCTCTTCCGCTCCCGTGATGACCGTTCCATCCCGGATTTGCCACTGTGCGGTGCGGCTGAGGCCTACCATTCAGGTACTTGTCCCAAAGCTCCACAGGATTATCCACACTGCAGCAGTCTTCTTTCCTGCGCCGCTCAAGCGGGGCCGAATGGCGACCTCGGGACGGGGGCCCGGCCGAGGCGTGACGTGAGGGCAATTGCCACCAAACATGAAAAGAGCCCGCGTGGGACGCGGGCTCATGGATCAGAACCATCAGGCGGACTATGCTCTACAGCTCCATCTGGATCTCAACGATGGCGTGGATGTCCAGTCTGGGGAGCGTCAGATGAGTGAATTCGCCATCGACACCGAATTGCAGCGGTCGCCCGGACGGTCGCTCGAGAACCCGTGTCGCGCGTCCGCGCACACGCGCAGGAATACCCATGACCGGCACAACGTCCTCGAGCACCACTGGATGGAAGCCCTGACCGAAACGCTGGTTGGCGTAGTTTATCAGGTGCAGGAACCGCGTTTCACCGCGCTCGCGCAGGACCACCTCGACCTGGGCTGGCGCCTCGACCTCCACTTCCTGGACAGGAGCCGTCCAGTCAAGCAACTCAATAACGATGTTCCGGAGCGGGGGATATGAATCGAGTTGATAGAAGCGGAAGAGATCGACCGGGAAGTAGACGACCCGACCCTCGCCGACCCGGTTGAGAAAGACAGACCCATAGCCGGAGGGATCGCCCGGTGGCGGGTTGTTCGCGGCATAGAAGTGCTCGGGAGTGCGCTCGTAGATGGGATGTGTGAGGGACGCGAGAGCCTCGGCGGAGTCTGTCTCACACTCAAGCGCCGGGATCTTCAGTCGGCTTCCGGCCTGGCCGGGCCCCCGGAACAGCAGCGGCGCATCGGGGGCGTCAACATCGAACTGCAGATCCGTGATATACCCGCAGGAGAAGTCGGCGAAGCCAACGGGATCGACGCCACAGATCTCCCGAATGAAGGTGGGGGAGACGTCGGTGCCGTCTTCATCGTACATGCCACACCGCCATGAGGCGATGATGGTCCCGCCGCCCTCGGCGTAGGTCCTGAGTGCCTCGATTTCATCATCGGTAAGCACGAGTTGATCGGGTAGCAGGACCGCGTGGTAGTCGTCAAGGCGGTCCAGAGCCCGTTCGGAGATGATGTCGAAGTGTCGCCCCGCATCGTGCAGCACCCGAGCAGCACCGAAGACACTGGTAAGCGGTCGGCGGTTTGCGTTGTCCTCCATCCACTGGCCGAGATGGTGAGCGCGCGACGAGTGCAGCACGGCGATGTTCGGCACCGAACGGGTGTCCGTGCAGTACTCTTCAACGGCGCGGGCGCGCTCGTACACGCCGCCGATGAGGTCGTAAGCGGCTCCGTCCAGGGTCCCGTCATGAAGCGCCTGATCGCCGATATCGACGATTCCTCCATGGGCGAGGCCGGTGGCGGCCTCGACATGCAGCTTTGCCGGCATCTTGTAGCTGAAGCTGGACCATCCGCCGTAGTGGAAGCGGCTGGTGCAGCACTCGTAGGGCATATCGAAATGCTGGAACCACCGAGCCTGGATGGACGGCAGCCAGTCTTCAGGGGTATGGGCCTCGCGAAAGAGGATGTCGGATTTGCGGTCGTTGTCGAGGTACACCTGGGTGACGTCGCCGGCGTGATTCCAGCTGATGAGCAGATTGGGATCGGCAGATTTGACGGTATCCACGAGCCGATCGCGGAAGCGCTGCTCGGAGCCGGTGCGGAATTCGTGCAGCATCCGCGCCTCCCGGGAGCCCGGCTGGGCGTCCCGCGGCATCTCGCACCCGAACAGGTCCTCGAACTGCACGCGGCAGTGCTCGCAGTAGCACGTGGGCGGGGCCA
The DNA here is from genome assembly GCA_964484945.1 of uncultured Armatimonadia bacterium. Taxonomy (GTDB): domain Bacteria; phylum Armatimonadota; class Zipacnadia; order Zipacnadales; family UBA5352; genus UBA5352. The sequence continues at coordinate 9,298 of CAZAHB010000112.1, forward strand.
CGTAGGTGATATCGAACCAGAGGCCGTCAACGGGGTAGCCCTCGGCGACCTCGCGCGTCATCTCCACGATCTGATCGCCATAGGGCGAGTTGAGGCACATCCACCACCAGAAGCGAGGGTGGGGGCGCGGCTCGCCGTCGGCGTCTCGCTGGGTCCACTCGGGATGCTCCTCGCCGGCACGGTGGTTCCAGGCACAGGAGAAGTAGGCCATGACAGCGATGTTTTGTTTGCGGCACTCCTCGGCCACCTCGCGGACGTAGTCGAAGTCGAGGCGGGAGTGCTTGTGGCCGACGCCGGTGTCATAGTAGCAATTTCCGTGGTGCCCGTGTGCGAAGATTGTCACTGAGTTCACGTCAGCGTCACGCAATGTTGCTACGTACGTTTTTGCGTCGAAGTTGTCGAACATGTGAGGCGCGTCTTCTGGCAGGTGCATGTCCAGATGGACCTTGCGCTTGCGCTGGAAGTACTCCTCGGGGGTCATCTCGTCTCGCTCCTCGGCGGACCGGCGTGGCTCTTCGAATGCAGCGTGTATTCATCCCGCTCACGACGGCCACGGCATACAGGATGGGCAGGATGAACAGAAAACCGCCTCGTGGCTGTCGTCATCCTGTCTATGCTGCACAATGCCGTCCCGTCAGGGCTGGCGGTTGAGATGGCGCAGGCGGAAGCTGACCTCGCTCCGCTGGTCGGGTTCCACGGTGAGATCGAATTCAAGCGTCTCCGCATCCGGGCGCTCAGGCTCGACACTGCACTCCTCGAGCTTCCAGGCGCCTTCGTGGTGCTCGCGGATAAGGATCTCGATCGGCTCAATGCGCAGGTTTCGCACTTCCAGCACCCATGTCTCGAGCAGATCGAACAGGACCACGCGGTTGCGGGCGTCGGTCTGTTCGTCTACTTCCTTTGATTCCTCGAGCGTCCGCGTGATCGTCACCCCGGAGGCCGGCCCGAGGTTCAACTCCAGCGGCTCTCGGGCCGGGATGTAGCCGATGGAGGTCTGCGTGATAAAGTCGCCCCCGGTTTCGGGTCCGGCATAGATACGCACATCGCCAGGGGGGAGGGGCGTTGATCGCGCTCCCGCGGTGCCGGCGATTGTGAGCACCTCGACGGGCCTGTCACCGTGCCGGGCGTGGTCGTAGACGAGTGAGCGCGCGACCTCGTCAGCGGCGAACCGGGCATCGACCCATGGCTGGTCCACAGTCACCGACTCGCCCGCTTCGAGTGAAAGTTCGGCGCGCTCAAACTCACCGACGAGGCGCGCGTTGGTGAGGTCGCGACCGGTCCCGTTGGTGACCTTCAGCGAGGCGGAGAGGTCGATCCCGCCGCTCTCTGAGAGGTTCGCCGCATACCCGAGGGCCCAGGACAACCCGGTGATGGGGTAGCTGATCTCCAGCCGCGCCTCGACCCCGCGCGACGCCTCCACGACCCAGCGAGTGCGATCGGCATCGGATATCACGGACGAAAGCCGGACGCAGTCAGCCGGGCGGACGTCCAGGTCGATATCCGCCGGTTCGACTCCGAGTTGCGAGACGGGAAGCGCCAGGTCGGTTTCACCCGGCGGCAGCTGTACCAGCGCCTGGCGACAGGCTCGGAGTGTCTCGGACTGTTCCAGATAGATGGTGGGCGGACCGAACTGTGTGGACACGCTGATATCCGCAGCGAAGGCCGGAAGCGCCAGTGCGGCGAGCAGCGCGCAGACTGTTGATCGCGGGATCATGACCATGCGCCCCTGTCGTCAGGATACACGTTGGCATGGTAGTTCGGCGCGGAGCGGTCCGGCCCCTCCCTCAGAACGGGAAGGGCAAAGGCAACGGCAGCGACATGCGCCACGGCAACGGCTGCGGGAAAGGCAACAGTGACGGCAAAGGCGGGGGAGGGCTCTTTTCTTCGAAAAGAAACCGCCCTCTCCCGCTTGCTTCGCAAGCTCCCCCTCCCGCAAAGGACTTTAGATGTGCGAAGGTGCTGCAATACGCAACGGGGAGCAATACTCATCGACGGGAACGGCACACGTCCAAGAGCCGGACTGCACGCGTGCTGACGTGGAATTGTGATCGCACAAGAGACAACTTGAGGCCCGCGAGAGCCACGACGCCACGACAGAGCGCGCCTGGCATCCGCGTCATGACATCGGGGGAGGGCGAGGGTCAGTCGGTGGGATGGCCCGTGGGGAGGGTGATGGTGAAATCTGCTCCTTCACCCACGGCGCTCTCGATGGAGATTTCGCCGCCGTGCTCCTCAACGATCCGGCGGGCCATGTAGAGGCCGAGGCCGACGCCCATCTTGCTGCCGGTCTTGCCATCCTCAGCAGCGCGCACGAACTCGCTGAAGATATCGTCCTGAATTTCGGGCGCAATGCCCTGACCGTTGTCAGAGACGCACAGAGTGATGGTTCCGTTGCTCGCCCGGGCAGAGACCTCGATGTGGCCGCCGGTCGGGGTGTACTTCAGCGCGTTGTCGCATACATTATGGAGGACGTCTTCGAGGCGATCGGCATCGGCGTGGATGGTGGGGAGGCTCTCGGGGAGCGTCGTTTCAACCGTCTGATTCTTCTGGTTGGCCCTGACCTCGAGGGTGCGGCACACGCGATCGAGTATCTCCGCCGGGTCCACGTCTTCGCGCGCGAGTTCGAAGCGTCCCTGATCCATCGCGGCGAGGTCGAGGAACTGTCCGACCATCCGTAACATCCGATCGGTCTCGTCTTCGAGGATCACGGTGAGCCGTTGTGCGTTGGAGTCGGTGAGCTGGTCGGTGAGTTCGGCCAGGATCTGCGAGGTGATCTTGAGCGTATTGAGGGGTGAGCGAATCTCGTGTGAGAGGAAGCGCACACCGGTCTCGCGGGCGCGGGCGATGCTCTTGAGATCGGTGATGTCCTGGCAGATGATGAGCCATCCGGCGGCGCGCGGACCGCCGCCCATGCGCACGGAGTAGATCCGCAGGTCGCGCTCCTCGTCGTCTTCGATCTCGATATCGCGGATGCTGCTTGGGCCCTCCATCTCTCCCGCGATCGGATCCTGCAGGATGTTGCGCAAGAGGTCGTAGCGCGTCGCGTCACCGATCTCATCGACCTTCAGGCCGATGAGCGCGTCCTGCTGAAGGCCCGTGAGTGTCTCCAGCGGCGGGTTGACCAGCCGTATGACACCGGTTCCGTCAATGAGGACAACCGCTTCGGACATGTGGCGGACGACGAGTTCGTTGGTCTGCCGCTCGCGCTCAAGGACACGGGCGACACCGTAGGCGACCCAGGTAACCGCGAGGGCCGCGAAGATGGTGCCGAAGGTGCGCCAGACTGTGGCCTGGGTCCACTCGCTGCTGAGGCCGAAACCGAAGATGATAAGTGTAATCAGTCCCGCGACGAGGGCGGGCGCGAGCTTCATGACGCTGAAGAAGGCGCTTCCGAAGATGATGGGCATAAAGAGGAGGGCAAGGAAGGGGCTGGCGATTCCGCCGGTGCCGAGTACGAAGAGGCTCATCCAGATGACGTCACCGAAGAGGACGAAGCCGGCAGCGCCCTGGATGCGATTTGTGGCCTCAAGCTCCCGCCAGCGCGCGGCGAAACGCGTCCAGATCGTGAGCAATGCCCCGACAAACAGAGCGAGGAAAGCCGCCTGACGAGATGCAATGACACCCGGCGAGGCAAATATCACCAATACCATGAGGAAGATGACCGCTGCGCGCGCGTTCCCCACGGCCCGCAGCATGGAGACCTCGAGAAAGACCTCGTCGGAATCGGTTGTATCCTCGTCGAGAATGTCAGGGCACGTCTGCTCGGGTGCGCCAGTCGCGCTCACTTCAATCGCCCCCGGCCTCAATCAGCTCGTACGATTGCCTGCGTGCGCGTGCGGATTGCGAGCGACTGTGGTGTCAGCGGTTCAGAAAGCTGCCCTATCCTCTCAGCATCCCACCTCAAGTGCCAGATGTCCATATTGTTTAACGATGTGTTCCTTCTATCGTTACGGCGCATTTTTCACTTGAGGGCGCAAAGATGCAGCATGTGCTGCCACCTGCGGGGCGGAGCGATGAGAAGGGGCGCGCAGTCTCTTTGAATGGAAACCGTCCCCCTGCAGTTGTCGGGCAATTTGCGCATCCCGCGCAGCCCTCCGCACGTCTCTCGGCACCTTGCGTGGCCAAATGAGAGCGTGGAGTATACGAAAATGTACTGAAACAAGCACCGCCCCGAACGAACCGGGGCGGTGCGTGCGATGCCAGTATGCGCGCGAGTCGGTCTGTTTTCCGGCCGACATGCTCGCGAGCGAGGCTCAGCCGCCCCGCGAGATCTCAGTCAGGCCGCCCATATAGGGGCGGAGGGCTTCCGGCACGGCGATCGAGCCGTCCTCCTGCTGATAGGTCTCCATGATGGCCGCGAGGCAGCGGCCCGCTGCGAGGCCCGAGCCGTTCATGGTGTGCACGAAGCGGGGGGACGCCTCGGGCTCGGGGCGGTAGCGGGTGTTGGCGCGGCGGGCCTGGAAGTCGCCGTACTGGCTGCATGAACTGATCTCGACCCAGCGGTTCATGCCGGGCATCCAGACCTCCAGATCGTAGGTGCGGCGCGGCTGGAAGCCCAGGTCGCCGGTGCAGAGGATGATGCGTCGGTAGCGGAGGTTGAGGCGCTGGAGGATGTCCTCGGCATCGAGGGTGAGGGCCTCCAGTTCATCGTCCTCGTTCTCGGGCTCCACGAACTTCATCAGTTCGACCTTGTTGAACTGGTGCAGGCGGACGAGGCCGCGCGATTCCTGCCCGGCCGAGCCGGCCTCGCGCCGGAAGCACGCGGTGTAGGCGGTGTAGTGCTTCGGAAGCTCATCGGCCTCGAGGATTTCGTCCTGATGGATGTTGGTGAGCGGGACCTCGGCGGTGGGTATCAGGTAGAGGCCCTCGCGGGTCTTGAACTGGTCCTCCTCGAACTTCGGGAGGGTGGCGGTGCCGATCAGCGAGCGGGTGTTGGCCAGGTAGGGTGGGAGGATTTCGGTGTAGCCGTGCTCGCGGACCTGCACATCGAGCATCATCTGCACGAGGGCGCGTTCCATGGTGGCGCCGGCGCCGACGTTCATCACGAAGCGCGAGGATGCGATCTTCGTGGCGCGCTCGAAGTCGAGGATGCCGAGGCGCTCGCCAAGCTCCCAGTGGGGGAGAGGCTCGAACTGAAACGAGGGCTCCTCGCCCTTCTCGTAGAGGACGGGGTTCTCGGTCTCGTCCTCGCCCTCGGGGACCTCCTCGAGCGGGATGTTGGGCAACTCGAGCATCATGGCCTCGAACTCGGCCTCGACCTCTTCGAGCTGCTCCTCCTGCTGCTCGATCTGCTCGGAGATATCGGCGACTCGCTTTTTGAGCTGCTCGGCGCGATCCTCGTCGCCGTCGCGGTAGGCGGCGCCGATGTCGTCGGAGAGGCGGTTCTTTTCCGCGCGCAGGTTCTCGACCTGCAGCAGCTCGCGGCGCCTCGCCTCAAGGTCGATGAGGCGGTCGAGGTCGTAGTCGAGACGCCGCTTGCGGAGCGCCTCGCGGATGATCTCGGGTGATTCGCGGACGATTGTGCGATCGATCATCGGTAACAACTCCCTGGGCGGACGGCGACGGGCTGGAAGCCCGTCGTACAAACGGCAATTGCATCCACGTCAAACGACGCAAGGCAGGCTGGAAGCCAGCCACAGACGGCGTTTTTGCGTCAGGCGGCTGCTTTCTCCTCGGCCTCTGCCTCGGTGTGATGCCGCACCAGAACCCGCGGGCTGATGAACAGTCCGGGGACCGACAGGAGCAGCACCCGGCCCCAGTCAGCGGCGGACAGCACGCCAAGGTGGAACATCTCGCGCAACGCGGGGATGTAAAGCAGACCCGCGTGCAGCAACAGCGAGATCGCGACTGCGCCGAACAGTTGCGGGTTGGCGAACCCGATCTCGCGGAAGGACTTGCGGTCGGACTGGCAGTTGAACACCACGAACAGCTCAAAGAGCACGATCTGCGTGAGTACGACCGTGTGGGCCATGCGCAGGGCTTCCTTCGCAGCGGCGGTCATGCCCTCGCCGCCATGTCCGTAGGCGGCCAGTTGCAGCATCTCGTGGTAGCCGAAGCCATGTGCGGCCATCTCCCACAGGAACCCGCCCAGCGCGCCGGCGGTGCAGAGCACCGCGACCACGCCGAGGTAGGGGATCATGTCCCCGAGCATGTTCTCGTCGGGGTCGCGTGGCGGGCGATCCATGATGTCCGGTTCGCCCTTCGTGACGCCCAGCGCGAGAGCCGGCAGTCCATCGGTGACCAGGTTCACCCACAGGATCTGCAAGGGCAGCAGGGGTAGTGGCCATCCGGCGAGGACTGCGATGGAGATGATCAGCAGTTCGCCAAAGTTCGCGGACAGCAAGAAGCGCGTGAACTTGCGGATGTTGTCGTAGACGATCCGGCCCTCTTCGACCGCAGCGACGATGCTGGCGAAGTTGTCGTCGGCGAGGACGATGTCGGAGACCTCGCGCGTGACGTCGGTGCCCTTCTTCGCCATGCCGACGCCGATATCGGAGCGCTTGATGGCGGGCGCGTCGTTGATGCCGTCACCGGTCATGCCGACGATCTCGCCGCGTTTTTTGAGCGCCTCAAGGATGCGGACCTTGTGATCCGGCGCCATGCGCGCGAAGACGGAGATTTCGTCGATTTGCTCGACGAGTTCCTCGTCGGTCATCTGATCGAGGGCGGCGCCGTCCACGACGCGCCCTCCATCGAGCAGGCCAATCTCTCGTGCGATAGCGGCGGCGGTCGCCTGATGATCGCCCGTGACCATCTTGACGTCGATGCCGGCCTTGCGGCACTGTGCGATCGACTCAGCGACCTCAGGACGCGCCGGATCGATCATACCGACCAACCCGACGAAGACCAGATCGTGCTCGATTGTCTCCGGATCGACCGTCTCAGGTATTTTGTCGATCTTGCGGCAGGCCAGGGCCAACACGCGCAGCGCATCATCGGCCATGTCGGATGCGGCCTGTTCGATATCCTGACGCGCGGCATCATCGAGTTCCACGACACCATCTTCGGTCAACCGGCGCGAGCAGAGGTCAAGGAGCACCTCCGAGGCGCCCTTGGTGGCGACGAGGTAGCCATCCTCTGTCTGGTGGATGGTGCTCATCCGCTTGCGCTCGGAGTCGAAGCTGACCTCGCTGGTGCGCGGGTAGCGTTCCTCGAGGTCCTGCTCATTACGACCGATCTTTCGGGCAAGTGGCAGCAGCGCTCCCTCCGTCGGATCGCCGGTGACCGTCCAGTCATCCTCTTCAACGAGGGTGGCGTCGTTACACAGTGCACCCACCCGGGCGAGTTCGTCGAGTACCGAACTGTCCTCGACCGGCTCCCCGTCGTGGAGGACCCGGCCTGAGGGCTCATAACCGTTCGTCTCGACCTCGTAGGATTTGCCACCGGCGCGGACACGCGTGACAGCCATCTCGTTGGCGGTCATCGTGCCGGTCTTGTCGCTGCAGATAACGGTGGTCGATCCCAGAGCCTCAGCGGCTGACAGGCGCTTGACGATGGCGTTGCGCTTTACCATGCGGCGCACCGAGATCGCCAGGGAAAGGGTGACGACGGCGGGCAGGCCCTCGGGGATGGCGGCGACCGCGAGTGCGACGACGGTCATGAAGAGGCTCAGCGCGTCCTGACCGCGGACGAGCCAGCCGATAAAGAATACGACGGCACAGAGACCGCACACGACGATAAGCAGCCACTTGGCCAGCACCTGCAGCTTACGCTCGAGGCTGGTCTTTGTGGCGTCGGGTTCGCGGACCTGCTCGGCGATGCGGCCCATCTGCGTGGACATACCGGTCTCGGTGACGATGGCCCTGCCGCGACCGTACGTGACGTGTGTGCCCATGAAAACTTCGCTGGTGCGCTCGGCCAGCGGGGTCTCATCGCTGTTGGCATCGGTCTGTTTTTTGACGGGCAGCGACTCACCGGTGAGCAGGGCTTCGTTGGCCTCGAGGTTGAACGCCTCGACGACCCGCGCGTCCGCGGGCACCTTGTCACCGGTCTCCAGCACGAGGACATCGCCGGGCACGACCTCGCCGGCCGTGACCTCAAGCTGCTCGCCATTGCGTAAGACCGTGGCGGTGGGGGAAGCCATCTTGCGCAGAGCCTCGACGGCCTGTTCGGCGCGGTATTCCTGGACGAAGCCAAGGATCGCGTTGATGACGACGATGGCCATGATGGCGATCGCATCAATCTGCTCACCGATCGCAAAGGAGACGACTGCAGCGACCATGAGCACGATGACGAGGATCTCGGCGAACTGCCGAAGGAATATCTTGAGCGGGCTCGGGCCGCCTCGGGTCTCGATTTCGTTCGGTCCGTACTCCTCGAGACGCCTCTGTGCTTCCTCGGAACTGAGCCCGTTTTCTATGTCAGTGTCGAGCGGCTCTTCCACCTCAGGCACACTGAGCGCGTACCAATCTGTCTTCTCAGGCGCCTGCTCAGACGTCTGATCCATCAACGACTCCTCCTTGGTTGACTCACGTCAACGGCGGCAGGCCCCAGTCTGCTCCACGTGGTTGGTAATGTAAGACTGTCACGGACGGCAACGGCGTCGGGCGTGGGCACGCCCCGACCTCCGGACGGCAAAAGGCAACGACAAAGCTCTCACGGACGGCGACGGCGTCGGGCGTCGGCACGCCCGACCTCCGGACGGCAAACGGCAACGGCAACGTTGTCACGGACGGCAACGGCGTCAGGCGTGGGCACGCCCGACCTCCGGACGGCAAAAGGCAACGACAAAGCTCTCACGGACCGCGACGGCGTCGGGCGTGGGCACGCCCGACCTCCGGACGGCAAACGGCAACGGCAACGTTGTCACGGACGGCA
>CAZAHB010000113.1:0-9606 GCA_964484945.1 uncultured Armatimonadia bacterium
CTGGAGAAAGACGTGAACCTCGACGTCGCGCATCAGGTAGCCGCTCGACTGATGAGAATCGGCGCACAGACGGTCATTACGCGCGAAAGCGACGTCTATGTGGGCCTCTACGAGCGGCCCGAACTTGCCAACCGCCTCCAGGCGGACCTGTTCGTCAGCATTCACTGCAACGCCATGCCGACGCGCAACACCGGCCATGGAACCGAGACATTCTACTACCACGACCGAAGCATGTGCCTCGGCGCCATCATGCAGGACGAGTTGCTGAAGACGCTGGGCAGGAAAGATCGCGGCCTGAAGTGGGCGAACTTCTGCGTGATCCGCGAGTCGCACATGCCGGCGGTGCTTGTGGAGTTGATGTTCCTCAACGACGACGAGGAAGAGGCGCTGATGGAGAAGCCCGGAGCGCGTACCGCCGCGGCGGACGCGATCGTCGAGGGCCTCCGGCAGTACGTCGAGGGCACCGGCACCGCGCCCGAGGACTCGGAGATGGGGATGTAGGCGCTCGCTTCACTCTCCGGTGGCAGGATTGCCCCTGAAGGCGACAACGACCAGAGCAATCGCTCCGGCCAGCAGGAACAGGTCGATGTGCACCCCCAGGCGCAACGTTCCCACCAGTGCATAGAAGACGCCGGCCCCCGCGAGGACCACGCTCCAGGCACGACCGCCCAGCCCGCCCCCCAGCAGCGCAAAGCCGATCACACCTGAGAGCGTCGGGCAGGGGATCAGCCCGAACGGAGCCGCGTAAATGTATGCCCACGGCGTCCCGCTATCGAGAAAGTGCGGATATCCCCAGCCGAAAGCGACCATCAGCACACCCACGACCACCGCCCAGCTCTCCCCCGCCGCGACCGGACGGGCCGGCAGCCGAAGCGCCAGGATAAGCAGCGCCAGGGACAGGGCCGCGAACACTGCGCCGTTGAATGGATTGCCCACAAGCCAGGCCATCGCTGAAACGGATACGAGGGGAGCGATCAGAATCACGCCGGCAAGCCGCCTGTCCGGCCGCCACCCCAGAACGAGAGCGGCCAGGACTGCGAGCATTATCGCGTGCCAGGCGATCGCCAGCACCCGACCCTGCCGGGAGGCCATCGCCAGTCCGTCGAGGATATGCGCTGCATCGGGCATGCCGCAACGACCTCCATCCGCAACACGAAATGGAGCAAGTCGTGTTATCATACTGCGGGCGGCCGTGACCGTGCAAGTGAAGAGACGGCCGGTCCACGAAGTTTGCAGGAGGCAAGGAGATTGCGTCCTCGGAGGCGAACTTATTCCTGAGAACGACCCGATCGATGTCCGCCACGGAGGTCTCTGTCAGTGCTGCGAAACGATGGTCGAGAGAACACTGAACTTCGCCGGTGCCGCATAACGCGCAATATCAACAAGTATGCCGAGGGCTCATGCCTGATCACGCTGGGGCAGACGCGCGTACATTGCACGGCCTCGGTGGAGGACTACCAGCCGCGCTTTCTGCGCAATACAGACCAGGGCTGGGTGACAGCCGAGTACTCGATGCTCCCGCGCGCCACTTCCGAGCGCACGCGCCGCGCCGCGGACGTGGGCATCTCGGGCCGCACCCACGAGATTCAGCGCCTCATCGGCCGCTCGATGCGAGCGGTCACCAACCTCGAAGGGCTCGGCCCGGTCACCATCAAGCTTGATTGCGACGTGCTGCAGGCGGACGGAGGCACGCGCACAGCCTCCATCACCGGCGCCTGGGTCTGCCTGGCGGATGCCTGCCACTGGTTGCACGAGAACCGGGGGATGAAGCGCTGGCCGCTAACCAACCAGGTGGCCGCGATCTCCGTGGGCGTGGTGTCAGAGCAGGTGATGCTGGACCTGGCGTATTCCGAGGATTCGCGCGCGGGCACCGATATGAATATCGTCATGACCGGCGACGGCAGGCTCATCGAGGTGCAGGGCACCGCGGAGGGCGCGCCTTTCACCGATCAGGAGTTGATGGAAATGGTGAAGGCCGGCCGCAAAGGCTGTGACACGCTCTTCGAGTTGCAGCGCGAGGTGCTCAGCGACGTGCTGCCGTCGCGAAAGTGATTTCCTGAGCGGAGACAGATCTGTGAGACGGGCGGGTACGTGATGGCGACGCGACTGATACTTGCGACCGAGAACGACCACAAAGTCCGCGAGATTCGCGAACTGCTGGCAGACCTTGACGTGATCGTGACGCATCCGGGGGCGCTGGATGACCCGCCCGAGTTGACTGAGACCGGAGACACCTTCGCGGCCAACGCCCGAGAGAAGGCCCTCGGTTGCGCGGAAGCGACCGGCGAGCTGTCGCTGGCAGATGACTCGGGGCTGATGGTTGACGCGCTCGGCGGCGAGCCGGGTGTGCGCAGCGCGCGCTACGCCGGTGAGGGCGCCTCTCAGCAGGACCTGATCGACAAGCTTCTGAGCGAGCTTGAGGGCGTGCCGATGGGCGAGAGGACCGGGCGGTTCGTGTGCGTGATGTCGCTGTGCGCCCCGGAGGAGGAGATCGGGCGCTGGCGGGGAGAGGTGGAGGGCGTGATCGCGCTGGAGCCCGTCGGCGACGGCGGCTTCGGATATGATCCGGTCTTCTACTATCCGCCGGCCGAGATGACCTTCGCGCAGATGGATCCTGACGCCAAAAACGCGGTCAGCCACCGCGGGCGAGCCCTGCAGCAATTCCGCGCGGACCTGCCGGTAGTGCTCAGCAAACGAGAGGCTGGGAGCGATGGGGCGGGATGAGAGTAGATTCGGCTGCGGATGGCTCCTGCTGCTCACCGGGGTCTTGGCGCTGGGCGTGGCGGTCGTAGCCTGGCTGATTGCGCTTGAGCGTCGGCAGCCCGATGACCGCGGCGATCTGGACGTCTGGATCACGCAGTCGGGGGCGCATTACCACCGGCGCGAGTGTCCGGCGCTGGCCCGGAGTTCTCCGGTTCGGACCACGCTGGCTGAGGCCATCGACGAGGGTCTGACGGCGTGTGGGTTGTGCGATCCACCCATGTAGCGATCGAACACAATGACGCAGGTTGTGAGGGGATTGACCATGGAACTGAAGCCCGCCCCTGGGGAGTATCTCAGGCGCGGGGACAGCTACGAAGAGAAGATGCAGTACCTGGTGGATGCCGGTTACGACGCCATCGAGCTGACCGGAAGGCCCGACATCCTCGAGGTGACCGATGAGATCGCACAGGCCTCGCGCAATACCGGCTGTGCGGTGAGCACGATCTGTTCGGGTGGTCGCGGGGCGCTGATGGCGGCCGAGGCCGATCAGCGCGAACTGGCGATGGAGGACCTGAAGAACTTCCTGACCGCCGCGGGCCAGCTTGGCGCCACAGGCGTCATCTACGCCCCGCTGATCGCGGTGAAGATGAACCCCGACGAATACACGCGCCTGCCGGACCTCTCGCCATTTCGCGCGCAGGAGGAGCTTGAGATGGACCTGCTCGCGGAGATCGCGGCCGAGGTCGCCGAACACGCCGAGGAGCACGGAGTCTGCGTGCTGTGGGAGCCACTGAACCGCTACGAGCAGTGGTGGTTCAACCAGCTTGCCGACGGGGCCGCCCTGTGTGACCGGGTGGATCTGCCCGGCTGTAAGATCATGGCGGATTTCTTCCATATGAGCATCGAAGAGGACACCATCCCCGGCGCGCTGGAGCAGTTCGCCGCCGATTACGTGCGGCACATCCACCTCGCTGACAGCAACCGGCAGACGCCCGGACATGGGCACACGGACTTCGCGGCAGCGTTCGCGGTCCTGGAGGACCTGGGCTGGGACGGCTACATGGCGCTCGAATGCAGCCCGCGCGGGGACGCCACGGAGGACATCACCCGGGCGGCGGACCTACTCCGCTCACAGGCCTGAGGTGTAGATGTTGACGGAAGCGGACAACACAATCGGCGCCGAGCGACCGCTGACTGTCCTCATGGTGATCACTCCGTCCCGCTACTCGGGCGCGGAGCGTGTGGCCGTATACCTCGCCGACGGCCTGCAGCAGCGGGGACACCGCGTGGTCTTTGCCTGCAAGAACATCCCCGAGTTGCTCCAGGCACTGGAGGAGCGCGGAATCGAGGCGCACGCGCTGCCGATCTCCGGGAAGGGCAACCTGATGGCCCCATTCCTGCTGGCCTGGTTTGCCGACTGGATCGGGGCGGACGTGATCCACACTCACCTTTCCACCGCCAGCCTCTGGGGAGCGGTGGCCGGGAAGATCGCGAAGATCCCCACCATGGCCTCAGTGCATGCGCTCAACATAAAGACCTGCTTCGTGTACTCGGACCTGCTCGCGACATGCTCGGAGGGGGTCCGGGAGCATATGACCGGACAGGGCGTGCCCGGAGAGCGGATTCAGGTCATGTACAACGGCCTGCACCCGGGCCAATTCGAGGATATCCCCGACCAGGCGCAGGTTCGCGACGAACTCGATCTGCCCCACGACATTCCGGTGATCGGAGAGGTGGCGCACCTCTCTCCACGCAAAGGACAATCGGTTCTGCTCGATGCTGTCTCACTGCTGGTTGAGCGGTGGCCAGGGTTGACCTGCCTGCTTGTCGGTGAGGGTGAGGACAGGGATGCGCTCGAGCAGCGAGTCGTCGGCCTGGGGATCGAGGACAACGTGCGCGTGATGGGCTACCGCAGCGACGCGCGGCGGATCATGCAGGCAATGGATGTGGTGGTCCTCCCGTCGGTTGCCATCGAAGGTTTCGGCGTGGCGCTGATCGAGGGCGCGTTCCTCGGCAAACCCGTGGTCGGCAGCGACGCGCCGGGTATACGCGAGGCACTGGTGGACGGCCGCACCGGTCTTCTGGCGCCACCGGGAGAGCCGGAGCCGCTGGCGGCGGCGATCGACGAGATCCTCAGCAAACCGCAGATGGCTGAACAGATGGGAGAGCGCGGGCGTAAGCGGGCGTTCGAGATGTTTACACTTGATCATATGGTCACCCGCGCCGAGGACCTTTATCGCCAACTGCTGCGTGCGAAGCGACTTTGATCACGCCTCTTTGGGCGTTGAACGAAGGATGTCACAACCGCCTCGTTCAAAGAATTGCTTAATACGCGGCGTTCACAGTACCAACGGCGCGGTATTTCCTTGACTCTCCGTGACAGTGTGCTATAGTGCACTGCTGTGGGGCACAGCATTACGTTGTGCATGTTTTGAAGAGACGGAAGGCTCCTGTGCGGCGGGCTGGCGGTGGACCAGAGTTTCCCTCATCCCCCGGGAACCGGCTTACCGTGCACGGTGGGAGGTGTATGGATTGGCGGATCTGAACTTCGTTGCGCTCACGGGCTTTTCTACACGCGAACCGGCCCTGAGGCAGAAGTCGTCCGGCCAGATCAAGGCTGAATTCAGCTTTGAGGTGGATCGCCCGTTCCTTCGGGCAAACGGTGAACCTGTCTCTGATCTGTTCCTGGTCGATGCCTGGCAGGAACTGGGCGAATGGGTCATGGAGAATGTCAACGCGGGCACCCGGCTGATGATTATCGGAACGCTCAACAAGGAAAGCTACAACAGCCACGGGACGCGCGAACACATGACAATTGTCAAGGCCAAGTACATTCGCAAGACCAGCGGGCCGCTGTCGGACAGAGCAAGTGAGCTTCCCGGCATCAAAGGCGACGCCTGGAACGAGGATCTTCTGTTGACAGCCTGCGAAATCATCCAGGAAGCCATCGAGGACGACGACGCCTCGGCCACGCTCGATACCGTCGAGTTCGCCGAGCACGCCAGAAAAGTCGGTTTCCGAAGACCGTGATGGATTTCCCGGCAGCCCGCACACTGGGCTGCCGATTTCTTTGGGGGCAACTACTATCAGCGGCAGCGCGACCGGCGTTGAAACTGAAAGCACCGCATACCTGCATCTGTGTACCGACGGAACGGGTACGCGGCTTGCGTCCGTGGGCGCATGCCGGGCCTCCGCGGCCTGGAAAACGACCTCCCGCCCCGGCGAGGTTGATGCACAGCTTCTCGGGCTTGCCGACCAGTTGGACGCCGACCGCGTCATCGTCTACGACGCCCGCCTGCCTGCCGCATTGCTCTCACGCGAGTCGGTAGCACAGCAGACGAGCCCGCTGCGCACCCGGATGCGGGATGCGATGGCGGGGGTGCTCCTGGTGGCCCCCACACTGCGCGATCTCTCGCTCCCCGCCGTTGCGCGCGCTCTCGGGGTCGCCGAGCAGGATGCGCCCCGGGTCATAACCGACCCTGGGGACGGCGCGCGGATGTGCCGACGCGTGGTGGAAGCTGTCCGGGAGCGGCTGACCGACCTGCCACCGCCGGTTCTCGCCCTTCTGACGGACCTCCTCGGCTCGGACGGTGACCTGGCGTGGATGGGCTGGGACACCATCGAGAAGCCACCGCTTGAGGCGGCGGCCCTCGAGATGCTGCTGGCCGGGCGCCCGAAAGTGCCCGGAACCCGCGAGCGCCGGCGCCTGAGTCTCGAAGAACCGCTCACTGACAGGGCGGCATGCCTGCTGGATGAGGATGGTCCGGTCGCGGAGGCTCTGGACCGCTATGAGCATCGTCCCGGCCAGATCGAGATGGCCGAAGCGGTCGCGACCGCGCTGGAGGATGGCGAGATCCTCATGGTGGAGGCCGGCACCGGGGTCGGCAAGTCCCTGGCCTACCTGATCCCGGCAATTTTGTGGTCGCGCGCGAACGCACAGCCCGTGGTGGTCTCGACGAATACAAAGAATTTGCAGGAGCAGCTTATCGAGAAGGATCTGCCGCTCCTGTCCGGCAGTATCGGGACCGATTTCGAGGCGACGCTGCTGAAGGGCCGGACCAACTACGTGTGCGTGCGCAGCTTCGTCTCCAACGTTCGCGATGCGATGATGTCGATGATGGCCGAGGACAGGAAGGCGGCGGCCTACCTGATCTCGTGGTTCGCCGCCTCCGAGAGCGCCGACCTGGATATGATCCCGGCCGAGGCCGAGGCGCTGTTCGACGGTCTCGGGCCGCTGATTGGCCGCGTGCGCTCTGACCGCGCGACCTGCCTGGGCCCGGGCTGCCAGCACTCGCGGCGCTGTCCATTGCGGGTGGCGCGAGCGAGGGCGGGCAACGCCGATGTGATCGTCGCGAATCACGCCCTGACCCTCGCCGACACACAGTTCGACGTGCTCCCGGAAGCGGGTCGGGTCATCTTCGATGAGGCTCATAACCTCGAGAACGTGGCCACCGATCAGCTTGGATACGAGGTCTCGAACTACAGCTTCCGCGAGGTGCGCCGCACACTGCTTGGGGGCCGCAGCCACAGCGGCTTCGTCGATACCCTCGCGCAGCGGCTCTCGGAGACCGCAGCGGACAAAGCCGACGCCGTCTCGGGAGCGCGCGCGAGGTTCACCAGCGCCGCAGAGTCGCTGGAGGAATGCGGCGAGGCGCTCGGGCAGGCGGTGATCGACCTGTGCGTGGCGCTGGATCCGGAGGCGCGGGCAGGGCGGGCGCGCGTTCGCCTCGGCGCGGACGTCTACGCCACCGGCGAGTGGCAGCGGGTGGGCGAGGAGGTCGAAAGCGTTCGCACACTGCTGACCACCGCCGAGGACGCCCTGGGCGAAATCGCCGAGGTAATGTCCGAGGGTGCCGAGCGCGGCACGGCGGAAAGCGATATCGCGCTTGAAGCGTCGGGGGCGCGGGTGCAGGTGGCGGAGCTTTCGGACGCGCTGGGCACGGTGATGGATGATGAGCCGGGCGCGGGCTATGTGCTGTGGGCGGAGACGGTCCAACGGCGCTGGGGTGAGATCTGGCGGCTGGCGGCGGCCCCGATCGATGTCGGACCGGCGCTGCAGCGGGCGGTATACGACGAGCGCGATGCCGTCATCATGACCTCCGCAACACTGACGGTCGATGACTCGTTTGAGTACATGAAGCAGCGTCTCGGACTGGACGGGCCGGAAGCGGTTCCGCGCGAGCTTGTGGTGCCGTCGCCCTTCCACTACCCGGAGCAGCTTCTGATGTGCGTGCCTCACGATATCCCCACCCGTGGCGAGGAGGGTCGGGAGGAGGCGCTGAGCGAGGCGCTGCTGGAAATCGCCGAAGTCGCCGGCGGCGGTGTGCTGCTGCTGTTCACGTCCCGGAGCCAGATGGACCGAATCTTCGACCGCATCCGGGGCCGGTTGGCGGACTGCGACCTCTCGCCGATCTGCCAGTATACGTCCGGGCCGCGCAACTGGTTGCTGCAGCAGCTTCGCGAGCGCGAGAACACGGTGCTTTTCGGGCTCAAGAGCTTCTGGGAGGGCGTGGACGTGCCCGGCCAGGCGCTGCGGTGCGTGGTGATCACCAAGCTACCCTTCGCGGTGCCGACAGATCCGATCGTGCAGTCGCGCTGCGAGCTTGCAGACGAGCGCATGGCCGAGGGCGGGACGGACTACTACATCCCGCAGACGATCCTGGCCTTCAAGCAGGGCTTCGGGCGGCTGGTGCGAGCAACCACCGACCAGGGCGTGGTATTCGTGCTGGACAATCGCATCATCACGCGGCGCTACGGCCAGCGGTTCTTCGCATCGATCCCGGACTGCCGCAATGTTGTGGAACCGTTCCACGAATGCCTGCGAGAGGCCGAGCGGTGGCTGGGGAGGCAGAGCTGAGCAGCCCGCCCAACCGTGCAACGAGCGCCTCGCCCGTCGGCCCTCCATTACGACCGGCGACACACGACCGCCGCTCGCGAGGGCGCATCGCAAAACAACACGGAGGCGTATTCCGATGTCCGATGACGATTTGGTCTGGACCGATGACGGATGGTGCATGGCCTGTGGAGAGAAGAATCCACGCGGGCTGCACCTGACGTTCCGACAGGAAGGCGAATGCTACGTGTGCGACTTCACCCCTGAGCGCTATCACCAGGGCTGGGAGGGCATCGTGCACGGTGGCATCCTCGCCACATTGCTGGATGAGGCCATGAACGATATGCTCAGCCGTAACGGGGAACCTGTTGCGACGGCGGAGCTTTGCGTACGATACAGGGAACCCGCAAAGGTGGGCGTGCCCCTTACAGTCCGGGCATGGATGACGCGCGAGCGGCCTCCGCTGTGGGAGGCCGAGGGCAAGATTACCGACGCGGACGGGCGCGTCGTCGCGACCGCCACATCGAAGTTGATGCGGGTCAAGGCGGAGATGTAACGGCAGTCGCAAGTCACAAGCTGAACGGATAACAAGAGCGACGGGCGACGAGCTGCGAGCGACGAGCAAAAGGCAGTGGCCACGTATTGAGTGACTGGCGACAGAGCCATCCAATCATCCCGGACAGTCACACCTGCGAACGCCGCTAAACATCGAGCCGTTGCCGTAGCTGGCGACTGGCGACCGGCGACTGGAGTGAGACTTCTTCTCAAGTCGCAAGCTGAACGGATAACAAGAGCGACGGGCGACGAGCTGCGAGCGACGAGCAAAAGGCAGTGGCAACGGCAGTCGCGAGCAGCCACAGAGTACACGACTGGGAACCGAAAATCTGCACCACGTATTGAGTGACTGGCGCCAGAGCCATCCAATCATCCCGGACAGTCACACCTGCGAACGCCGTTAGCCATCGTGTCGTTGCCGTAGCTGGCGACTGGCGACCGGCGACTGGAGACTTCTTCTCAAGTCACAAGCTGAACGGATAACAAGAGCGACGGGCGACGAGCTGCGAGCGACG
>CAZAHB010000113.1:9706-18010 GCA_964484945.1 uncultured Armatimonadia bacterium
CACAGAGTACACGACTGGGAACCGAAAATCTGCACCACGTATTGAGTGACTGGCGACAGAGCCATCCAATCATCCCGGGCACCCACATCTGCGAACGCCGCTAAACATCGAGCCGTTGCCGTAGCTGGCGACTGGCGACCGGCGACTGGAGACTTCTTCACCCATGATCGTAGACAGCACATGCCTCGCCAGACTGGTTGCCGAGGCGCGGGAGTACGCCCGCGGGCTCGTCATCCGGCGCATCGTCCAGCCCCGACACGACCTCGTGGGGCTGGAGCTTGGGCGTGCCGGCCCCTGGGAGTGCCTCGTGATCGAGTGGTCCGCGGAGTTCGGGCGCCTGCACCTGGCCGAAGAGATGCCTGAGCCGGGGGAACGCGACCAGCGGTTCAGCGGGACGCTGCGCAAGCAGCTTCACGGTTCGCGAATCGAGCGCATCGAGCAGATCAACTTCGACCGACTCATCGAGATCGAGTTCAGCAACTGCGCGCAACTCGGGCCCGAATCGCGCGCCACGTTCGTCGCCGAGTTGATGGGCCGACACTCCAACGCGGTGCTTCTCGATGAAGACGAGAAGATCATTGAGGCCGGCAAGCACGTGACGGTGCGCGTCAATCGCTACCGACAGACCCTCCCGGGGCTGGCGTACGTGCCGCCCCCGGACTTCGGACGCGCCGCTCCCCGTGAGGCCACCGAAGAGCAGGTCGCCGAGGAGGCCGCGGCGGTCCTGGACCAGAAGCTGCGGAAGTTCGTGCGCAGCAACTGGCACGGTGGGAGCGATCTGTTCCTGGAGGAGGTCGGCGCGCGCGCGGACCTGGACCCTGACAGCGCCCTGCGCGACCTGCCCGATGGCTGGGAGAGCGCCCTTGTCGCGGCGCTGCACGAGATCCCCGCGGAGGCGGATACGCCCGGGAATGCGTGGGTCTATTTCGACGAAGACGGCGAGCCCGACTTCGCCTACCCCATCGAGCTTCAGCACCTCCCCGACCGGCGCCACGAGCGTCGCGACTCTCTCAGCGGGGCGATCGACGAAGTCCAGACGCGTATCTCCACCAGTCAGCAGATCCGCCGGCTCAAAGAGCGATTGATGGCGGCAGTGCGCGATGCCGAAAAGAAAGCAGAACGCACGCGCGAGAAACGCGTTGAGGCGGTCCGCGACGCCCAGCAGGCGGAGAAGGATCGCGAGCGCGGAGAATTGCTGATGGCCTACCAGCACCAGGTGCCGCAGGGCGCCGAGGAGGTCACGCTGCCGCGATACGAGGGCGAAGGCGAGATGCAGATCGAGCTTGACCCGGATCTCTCCGCGGTGGAGAACGCCCAGCGCTACTTCAAGCGCTACAAAAAGAACCAGCGACTGAATAAGATGGCGCCGAAGCTGCTGGCGGCGGCGCGACACGAGCTTGACTACGTTGAGCAGGTGCGCACGCAAATCGAAGTGGCTGAGGACATCGAGGACCTGCGGGCGATAGAGCAGGAACTGATAGAAGAGGACTACCTCGAACGACAGAAGCGCGACAAGAAGTCCGGTGGACGCACACAGTCGAAGCGCCGCGGCCCTCGCCGAGCCGAGACCTCACAGGGCTACGCGCTGCTGTATGGCAAGAGCGGGCAGGAGAATGATGCAGTCCTGCGGGCAGCGCAGCCCGACGACCTGTGGTTCCACGTGAAGGACGCGGCCGGGCCGCACGTGGTCCTGCGCAGCGACGGGCGTCCTGAGGAGGTGCCCGAGGAGGCCGTTCTGGAGGCGGCGCGACTGGCGGCCGCGCTCAGCAGCCAGCGGCGCGACAGCAAAGTCTCGATCGACTGCGCTCTCGCCAAAGAGGTCAACAAGCCCCGCGGCGGCCGGCCCGGGCTCGCATACTATCACGCCGATCGCACGATTCTCGTGGACCTCGACGAGGCGCGCGAGGCGGAATAGCAACACTTCTCCTCGGCACTCATCTCTTTCCAGAGGCCGGGGGCTGCTGGAGCCCGAGGCCCCCTGTCCAATCACTGCTGGCCGCTCCATTCCGCTGCCGCTTCGACGAAATCCGCTGTCTGAGCCAGCTTCCACGTGCCCCCACCGTCGATTGAGGTCAGGATCGCGCGGTTGTGGTACTGCCCGGGAAAGTCCTTCTGGTATGCGTGGCTGGTCCAGCAGTTGTATGACAGATAGAGGCGCCCGAGCCGATCGATCGTCAGCTTGTGGTAGTAGATCGAGTATCCGCCCACCGGCGGAATCACCACCGGCTGCACCGGGCCCCACACCTCGCGTTTGGGCTTGCGCTGGTGGAAGAGCGCAGCATAGTTCGAGAAGTCCGGGAGGTAACCGTCCACACCCGCGCGGTTCTGCCGGTAGACCAGGTGCAGCGTGCCCTCGCGATCACAGACCAGTCCGATGTACGTCTGGCGGGCGCGCCCGTCATCATCGGTCTCCGCCCCGACCCATCCCGCGTCATGGACCTTCACCGGATCGGTGAAGCCGCCCGTGATGTCATTGGGCTGCAGCGACCGCACGCAGGAGAAGTTATCACCGTGCGCGCCGGTCACCACGTGGATGTGCCCCTCGCTGTCGAGCACCACCGCCGGCGCGTTGTGCGATCGAACTGCCAAGACAGTTGTCGCTGACCAGAATCGGCTCCGGAACCGTCAGATCGCCGCCGTCCAGCCGCGGGAGATACAGGAGCAGATCGTGATACGCATAGAATCGCGCCGGGTGCCCGGCCGTCTTCGCTTGGCAAACGTCATCTCCAGCGGCCCGGGTTCGGGCATCAGCAGGACAGTGCCCGAACCGCGGACGACCGCCGGAAGATCGATGGCGAGACACGGGGAGAACGTGAGGACAATCAGCATCAACATGAGCGTGGCTTGCAGCCTGCGACGCCTCATGGTGAGCCTCTCGGGGGCGGGATGATGGCGGTAGAGGTGGCGTGAAAAGGCCGAATGGCGCATACCCCGCGCCATTCGGCTCATCACGTCAGTACAGCCGTTTTTACACAGGTGCCCCTCTCAGGGCACATATATGCCCAATGCGAGACACGCCGGCCTCGCGACTGCCCCAACGCTCAGCTCGAATCGAAGGACAGCTCGATGACCACATCGTTTATATCCCGCATCATGCGGAAATGGTCTTCGAGTTCCTCGAAGAGCCTCTCGAGGTTGCCGGGAGCGTTGGCCGTGCGCATCGGACTGACGCGACCGTCGATATAGACGACCCCGTTGATGACGCGGACGTTCATCAGGGAGGTGTCCATATCGTACTTCGCGATCTCTCGCATGATTCGGAGCCGCGTTTCCTTGTCCTCAAGCGGCATCTGCCTCACCCCTCTACGCGATGTCCTGCCGGGACCGGCGGTCCATGAGCGAGTATACCCGCCAACCGTCTCGGTCAAGCGATCATACGCCCATCCACAGACGGGCGTGCATCGCCTCCGGCAGTCCTGCCTCCTGCATCTGCAGTGCAGCTTTCGCTATGTCGTAGGCAACGCGCTTGATCTCTATCTCAAGCGCCTGATCGTCGTAGATGGCGTAGCTGGCCATTTCGTTGCCGTCGCGAGGCTGTCCGACTGCTCCCGGATTGACGAGGTAGCGCCTATCGGCAGCGATCCGAGTCGAACCTCCGGCGGGTGCGGTGTGTTCGACGGGCAGTTCGCCGTCACCGGCGTCAACGAACCACTCTGCGTAGTGCGTGTGCCCGTAGAAGGCCAATGGGGTGGTCATCTCGCGAAAACTCATCACCGCGTCGAGGGGGGTGACCGTGTAGTGGTCGGGGTCAGGGACGGAGCCGTGACAGATCGTGATCGAATCGTCCACAAGTCGGCGGTCCGGGAGTTGTTGCAGACACTCAAGGTTGTCGTCGCGAAGTTGCTTGCGGGTCCACAGGATGCATGCTCGTGCCGGCGCAGTGAACCACTCCGCCTTCTCCGGCCTCACTGCTGCCTCGTCGTGGTTGCCGCGCACGCACACGGCATCGACCTCGCGCATGCGGTCACAGCACTGGTTCGGCCGCGCACCGTAGCCCACGATATCGCCGAGACACAGGTAACGGTCTATCCCTTCGCCGGCCAGATCGTCGAGCACGGCGTCCAGTGCGACGAGGTTACTGTGGATGTCCGACAGCACCGCGTAACGCAACCTTCTCGTCCCCCTTCCCTGCGGTGTTCCCTTTCGCGCTCGGCGCGAATTGTTCCTTCACCGCAAGTGAAGCAATTCTCATCAAAATGTATGTGGCGCGAAGATCATCGCCGAAACGGTCGTCGCAATCCTCCATGCGCCCGCGCAGAAATTCCAGCGCTCTGTCGCCGACTGCCGCGCCATCTTCAGCCCTCCCCACCGTCAACGCCTCCGGTGGGGCGCCGGTCTTTTGCGCAAGGGTCCTGACGATCGCGGTACGGTCCGCACGGTCGGCTTCGAGCACCGCCCGGTTCGTCTGCAGACGGTATCCGTCGATCGCCGCACGCCACGTTTGCTCGGCGATATCGTCGCTCGCCTTATCAAGCTGGGCGACTCGGTCCTTGAGCAGTTGGATGCGCGTCTCGATGAGCAGGAACCGGCTGAAGACGAGCCCACCACCCGGATCACCTCGCCCGACGAGGGCAAGCTCCATCAGGAGCGGTGCAACTTCCCGCGCGGAACGACGATAATCGCCCGCCAGCCGCTCCATCGCGCGCGACTGATCGACTTCGTCAGCGGCCTCTCGCTGCGCCTGCTGGATCGTCTCGCGAGCGAGCGTCCTCAGCTCCGGCATCCGATCGGAAGCTGCCCGGATCTCACCGGCGCGATCGGCGAGCGCGCTGACCCTGGCCGATGTTGCCGCACGCATATGCAGTACCCGTGCCAGCAGGTTCGCACCTCGTACCGCCCGGTGCAGGATATCCACACTCTCGGCCAGTGTCAGCAGATACCCCGGGTTGGCAATCTCCGGATCAACTGCCTGCGCCACCACCAGCGCCCGCTCTACTTCTTCGTCATCCCACAACCTGCGCAGGTGCTTCCACGCGTGGTCGCGCACATCCTGCGAACTCTCCCGGGCCGCCTGCAAAGCGCCTGTCGCCTCGACCAGACGAGAACGCATCTCGCCCGGAAGGCGCTGCCCCCGGGGCGATGCTTCGCGACGCTCGGCGGTTACGGTCGCCCGGCCCAGCAGTGCTTGCCGCTCGGACTCGTATCGGGCCGGAAGCGGGTCCTGCAGGGCATCCGCGGCCGCCGTTGGCCGACCGCGCTCGAGAAGTGATCGCGCAAGCGCCAGCGCGCCCTCGGGGTCCTCAGCGCGAAATTCGGCGAAAAGCGTCGCGAGGCGCTCAGTTCGATGGTCCGGATGCGGATGCGTGGCGAAGATCGTCTGCAGGTAGGACCATTTCGGCTCATCGCCAAGGAAGCTTGCCATGGCCCGGGGGTCGTAGCCGGCCTCCCAGGCGATCCGCGCCCCTTCCGCGTCCGCCTCTCTCTCGCGCCTGCGACTGTGGCTGAGGGTCTCGACAAGCTGCGCCCCCTGCGCCACCGGTACCCAGTCATGGCGGTCATTGTCGCGCAGCACCTCGGTCAGCCCCAGCCACAGCGCGGTGCGCAGGAAGATGCGCTGGAAGTCGCGGTTGGCGATGTGTCCCAGTTCGTGCGCCATCACCGCTGCAAGCTCGTCCTCGGTCTCCATCGTCTCCAGCAGTCCGGCCGTGACGAAGACCCAGCCACCCGGGAGTGCAAAGCCGTTCACTTCCGGACTGTCGAGCGCAACAAAGTGGTAATCCAGTCCGGCACGGCGCGAATGTGCAAGGAGCGTGTCGCCGAGATCGGAGATCCAGTGCTCGATGGGTGGCTGATCGAGCCGACCGCGCTGGGCGATGAAGGCCTCGGCCATCCAGCGGCCTATGCCGTCCTCCACCTCGCTCTCAAGGTCGGCGCGCACCGGGAGCGGGCAGGCGAGCAGCGCGGCCATCGCCAGCACCATCGGTGCGCGCGCCCGGCGTCTCCACGGTAGCCTCGACATAGCGTGGCAATTATAGGTAACGGCAGCAACGAAAGCAAAGAAAGCAACGACAGCGACGAAAGCGACGGCAACGGCAACGAAGACAGCGGCGGCAACGACGGCAAGGAGCAAAGGGCAAGGCCCCTTGCTACTGATCCGCCAGAATCTCCCCCACCATCCGCGCGTTCTCCTCGACCATGTCATCCCTGTCGCCGCGGTACACGCCCACATTTACCACGTCATTCGGCTTGATGCCCGCGAAGGCCCGCTCGAACGCCTCGCGCGGATCGACGCGCCCCGCCGCCATGATCTTGTAGCCGATGCAGGGCCTGTCGATCTGCTGGATCGCCTCGATGGCCGGTGGCGGATCAGACTCTCGGAACTTGTCGCCCCTGCCATCATGCAGGCTGCCGCAGTTGTAGAAGCACACCACGTGAAAATCGAGGTCGAAGCCGCTCTCATGCGCCCACAGGTGCGCTTCGGGCGCATGGCCGGCCGTGCCGACCGGCATGCCGGTCTCGCGCAGGGCCTCGACCAGCTCTGCGAAGCCGTCTGCGTCGCGCTCGGCGTAGAAGCCGTCGAGGAGCCCCCCGTGGAGGTAACCCGCCACGGCGCCGGCATCGACGGCCTTGCGCGCATCAACGCGGAGGTCGTCCGAGAAGCGGTCACCCGGTATCTGCGCGATCCACTGGATCTCGCCGCCCTCGTTGTAGTACTCGCGCAGCATGCGGTGGATGTGCCGGTCGGAGCGGAGGACGGTCGTGTTGATCCCGACCTCCTCGGCCCGCGCGAGGGTCTCCTTGATCCGCGCGACCGTGTAGTAGTCGAGCATCTCCTGGTCGCGCTCGGGGCTCTGGTGGCTGAAGCCCGAAAACGGGTTCCCGCCAATGATCAGGCGCGAGACGTCCAGTCCGCAGAAGTTGACGTGCGGCATGAGCGGCATGGTGTGGCCTCCTGAATGGCGAAAACCGGGCGCGTCACGGCGCACGCCGGTCGTTGTCGTTCGTCCAACGGAACCCCGGGCGAGGCCGCCCGTGGCAGGCAACGGCTCTACAGAACCTCCACCCCGAGTATCCCGCACAGGTCCTTCAGCGCCTCGGTATTGTCGCCGTAGCTGATAATGTAATGCTGGCTGAGCACCTGCTGGATGAACCCCTCGACCGGGCCATCCAGCGCGATCTCGAGGCTCGGAAGCTGCGGCGCGGGCGGCGTCCAGCCCGCCTCCTCCCACGCGCGCGGGGTCTTCGCCTCGCCGGTCACGATGTGCATCATGTAGCGATCGCCCGTATGCGTCAGCCGCGCGAGCGTCACCGGACCGGTCTTCACCTCGGAGACGTTCAGAAGGCCCTCGCCGAATTCGCCAAATGCTGTCGGCATCACGCGGACCGGGCCGTCCACGACCTCCGTGGGCACGTAGTCGGGAACGCCCATGAGCATCCCGTCGCGCTGGAATTCGTAAAACTCCATATAGGCGCCGATCTGGCCGGTGAGGTAGCGCGTGATAAGCTGCGTGACCGAGCCCGGTATGTCATTCTCGGGCACCGTCGAGATCTCGTCCTCTTCATGCAGCAGCATGAACACACCCGCCGGCGCGAAGCCCAGCAGCTTCTTCACGCCATCCACGTCGATCAGCGAGATCGCCTCAAAGCCACGCTCGGCCACCTTCCCGTGAACCGCCAGGTACAGCCGCACCGTGTTCTCGATCGTGCCCGGCTGCGGGTCCTTCGTGAACTCCCACCGCTCGCGCACCTGCGCGGCGAGCGCCTCCACCTCGGCCTCGTCGATCTCCTCCATCGCCTGCACCATCTCCAGCATCTCGAAGGGCTCAACCTCCGGCCCGATCTGCGCCCTCAGCGAGACGCCGTCGTGCTGGGTGCCGTACAGGAGCATATCCCGTGTGCCCATGGTGCCGATGCGCGCCCCGCGAAGCATCGCGGCCGCGCGGGCTGCTTTCGCGTAGCTGAGGATGCTCTCGATCGGCAGGTCCTCGCCACGGAAGGTGGGGATGTACTTGAATGTGTAGCCCAAATCCTCCATCGGCTTGCGCAGGGCCGTGGTGCCGGCCTGATCGGCGGTCGTAACGAAGCGGTCACCCTCCTCCCATCCGGTCAGCCCCAGCAGGATCATCGGCTTGTGGCGGAACTCGTCCGCGATGGCGATGACCGCGTGGGACGGGATCCAGCCCGCCAGGCAGAGGATCAGCAGGTCGAAGTCCTCGCCCGCCAGATCCTCCAGAGCGCGCTGAACATCACGCCCCTCCGGGTCATCACTGACGGGCGGAGTCGTGACAAGTTCAAGCTCCGGCCCCGCCAGTTTTTGTTGTGCCTCAAAGAGCTTGGGCTCGGTGGACTCCCGCGGCGGGGTGG